>JAVQXV010000019.1:0-30064 GCA_033577755.1 Anaerolineales bacterium | reverse complement strand
GCCAGTTGCTTGGTGGCCTCCAGGTTGTTCGGGTCGAGGGCCACGGCCTGCTCCAGCGCACTGACCGAGCCGGCATAGTCCTTTAGGTTCTTGAGTGCTACGCCGGCGCGTATGTAATTCGCCGCGCAGCGCGGCCCGGCCTTGATGGCAAGCCGGTACATCTCCAAAGCGCGGTCGAACTGACGGCGCTGTTCGAAGACAAGGCCGATCTCACGCAGCGTCTCATCGCTCTGCGGTGCGAGGTCACGGGCCTGTAGCAGATGGGCGATGGCCTGATCGAGCTGGCCTTGCAAGCGCAGCGTGCGGCCCAGCTTGAGCAGATGCTGCGGCGCGCGCGGCGCAAGGCGATGAGCCTCGCGGTAGGCCTGCGTGGCCATAGCAGAGTTGCCGACGGCGGCGTATGCATCTCCCAGCGTGCTAACGGCCTCGTCCCAGTTCGGGTTGGCACGCACGGCGCGCTGCAACGCGTCTATGGCGGCGGCAGCCTTGCCCTGCGCCAGATGCAGCCTGCCCAGCGCCAGCAAGGCGGGGGCCGGATCGGCAGCGCGCTCTGCTGCTTCTTCGTAGTATGCCTCGGCTTCGGCAGCCTGGCCACGCGCTGCTTGCACGTCTGCCAGGCAAAGCAGCGCCTCAGCGGACTCGGGGTCGGCGCGCACAGCGTTCTCGGCCTGATTGAATGCAACGTGCAGATTGCCGAGCGCCAGGTTCACTTTGGCGGCGCCGAGCTGAGCGGCCATGTTATCCGGCGCGAGGGCGATGGCTTTGGCAAACGCTTCCTGAGCGGCGGTGTAGTCGTGCAGCGCAAGATGCGCTTGCCCGCGCTCTACCCATAGCACGGCATCCTGTGGCGCAGCTTCGGTGGCGCGGCGGAAGTAGGGCACAGCGGCGGCGGCGTCACCGTCGGCCAGTAGGGCGCGGGCCAGGTCGGCGTTGTAGGCGGCGCTGCCCGGCTCCAGCTCGGCGGCCTTCTGCAAGTGTGCCAGCGCGCGCGCCCGCCCATCTGCCGCCTGACCGTTGTGCTGCGCCTGATGCCACTTCGCCAAACGGTAATGCCAGGCGGCCACGTCCTGCCCTAGCGCGAGCGCGCGTTGCAGCACCAGCACCGCATCCGCCCGGTCACCGAGAGCAAAGAGCGCCTCGGCCAGATGCGCGTGCGCCAGCGGCGAGCCGGGTTCGGCGGCGACGGCGCGTTTGAAGGCGACAACCGCGCCACGAGCGTCGTTGAGCGCGGCCTGCGTCAACCCGATTTCGAGATAGGTCAGCATTGAGTCCTCGCCTGCGTCGAGGGCGGCCTGGAGCGCGTCGCGCGCAGCCTCGAATTCGCCGGCCTTGCGCAGGGCGGCCCCCAGCACGCGGTAGAACTCGGCGGCGGGGAGACTCGCCGGTAAGCTGCCAACGGCCAGCTCGCGCAGAATGCGCGCGCCCTCCGTGGGGAAGCCGGTGGCCGCTCTGGCGCGGCCCAGCCAGTAACGCACCGCCAGTGGATCCGCACCAAGCGCGGCAGCCTGTTGCAGCGCGTTGTTCAGGCGCATGTCCCGGTCTTCGGTAAGGTCAGGTCGAATACCGGCGCGCGCTTCACGTTCGTGTTGTTCGGCAACCAGGGTTAGAGCTTGTGCCAGTGCGAGGTGGGCGGCACCGTTGCGCGGTTGAGCGTCCACCCAGCGCCGGTAGGCTTGCACCGCAGCGTCTAATTCGTTGACTTGCAGAAAGAGGTCGCCGGCCTGCCGTTGCACCTGCGGTTCGGCGCTTAGTGCAGCAGCCTGCTTCATCTGCCGAATGGCTTCGTTGCGGCGGCCCAGCTTCGCAAGCATGACGGCGACGCCGGCCAGGTAACGGCCGTTTTCCGGCTCCAATTGTGCAGCCTGTTGATAGAAGGCCAGTGCGCGTTCCGCTTCGCCCTGTTGCTCACAGACACGGCCCAGCAGGGCGTGCGTCTCGGCCTCGGCGGGTGCCAGTTCGAGAGCGCGTTCAAGGTGCAGTGTGGCCTTCTCCAGCTCGCCGAGTTCGAGCGCGGCGCGGGCGGCTTCGCGGGCCAGTCCGGCGTCATCGGGGTTCTGCTTGGCAGCTTTCTCCAGGGCGGCCAGCGCGTCGGCGGGCTGTCCTTGTTGCAGGAGGGCGCTGCCCAGATGCGCGAGCGTCAGTTGGTCGTTGGGGTTGAGGAGCACGGCGCGCTGCCAGAGCGCAACCGCGCCGGCCGGCCTGTCCATCCGCCAGAGCGCTTCTCCCGCCTCGCGCAAGTGCGCGGGTTGGTGCGGCTCCAGTTCGGCAGCGCGCAGGTAGGCGGCGTGCGCGGCTTCATAGCGGCCTGCTCGCAGGGCGGCCTGGCCGAGCGCGGCCTGAACGTTGGCATCGTGCGGTGCAAGCTCCGCTGCCTGCGCCAAAGTCTCGTAGGCCGCCTCTGTTTCCCCCATCTCCAGGAGCGCCTGCCCGGCAGCGAGGTGCACCGCGGGCGCATCCGGCGCGAGGGCTAGCGCCTGAGCGAGCACGCCGCGCGCGTCTTCAACACGTTTCAATTCAAGCAAGCAACGAGCATATTGAATCTTCAGCTCGGCGTCACGTGGGGCAAGGCGGGTGGCGCGTTCCCAGACGAACGCAGCGCGGCCAAGCTGCCCGAGGCGGGAGAGGGCCTGCGCCAGCAGGGTGTGCAGCTCCACGTTTTCGGGGTCGAGCTTGAGCGCAGCTTCGGCGCTGTGCGCGGCCTCGGCCCATAACTGGTTTTGCAGATAGGCGCGGGTGCAGGCCAGATGCACGCGCGGGTCGTGCGGCGCATGTTGCATGGCTTCCTGTAGGGCGGCGAGGGCGACATCGGGTCGGTTGAGTTGCAGGCACACTTCGCCGAGGCCGAGCGACCAATCGGTACGGCGCGGTGAGAGGTGCAGTGCACGCTGATAGCTTTCCAGTGCACCTTCGGCATCACCGGCGAGGTGCTGCGCGTGCGCCAGCAGTGCGTGCGCCTCGGCATGGTCGGGCGCGCGCTCTACGGCTTCGTTCAGAGCTAATAGCGCCTGTTGCGGCGTGGCGTCCGGCATCCCTTTGTCGTGCAACATCAGCGTCAGGCGGCCTAGGTCGAAGTAGGGTGCAGGGTCATCCGGGCGGGCGAGCACGGCCTGTTGAAAGGCGGCCCGGGCTTCTACCGGCCGACGCATGTCTTCAAGCGCCAGCCCGAGTTCATACAGCGTGCGCCAGTCGCCGGGGCGCAGCGCCAGCGCCTGCCGCAGGGCCTCGACGGCTTCCTGCGGCCGGCCGGTGCGGCGCAACAGCAGGCCAAGCTGCCGGTGAGTAGCGGCCGAGCGCGGATCGGCGGCGCAGGCTTCGCGCAGCGCGGTGAGGGCCTCCGTGCGCCGGTCGGCGGCGAGATAGGCCTCGGCCAGATCCAGCAGCAATGGCGCCAATTGCGACGAGCCGGCCAGCTTGAGCGCCTGCCGTCCGGCCTCAAGCGCGGCCAGCGCCTGTCCGAGGTCGTGGCGCGCGCGATGATGTCGGGCCATCGCCCGCCACGGCCCCGGCTCGGCGGGCATCAACGCCGAAGCGCGGCTGAAATGTTCGAAGGCTTCATCTTCACGGCCGAGCCTGGCGAGCGCTTCGCCCAGAACGATGTGCGCCTGTCCGGCATACACGCCTTCCGGCGCCGTTGCGAGCACGTGTTTTGCGGCTTCGCAGGCCAGCTCCGTCTGCTGCGTGATGAGCGCGGCGCGGGCCAGGCCGAGGCCGGCGGCGTGCTGAAGGGAGGAGTCGAGAGGAGTATCGGACTCGGCGGTCGAACGCAGAGCGCTTGCGCCGAGCGCTGCCTGGAAATGGGGAATGGCTGCGCCGGGCCGGTTCAACGCCAACAAGGCCCGGCCGAGCAGCTCACGTGCGGCGACGTTGTGCGGTGCGAGAGCAGTGGCTTCCATTGCCCACTCACAGGCCGTCTCCCAATCTTCGGCGTCGGCGCGTTGCCGCGCTGCGGTCAGCAGCAGTTCGGTGTCCGTCGGGGCCAGCTCGACGGCGCGTCGCAGGGCTTCGGCGCTGCGCTCACGGTCGCCGAGGGCGGAGGCCAGGTCGGCGTATTCCACAAGATTTGCAATCGCCGCTGGCGGATTGCTGCTTGCGAGTTGAGTCAGGTCAACGGCTTCGAGGGTGTGACGCGCAGCCGTTTCGTCGTCGAGGGCGAGGTGGGCGCGGGTGGCGACGAGGGCGCGTTCGGGCAGCGCAGCGGGTACGGACTCCAGAACTTTGAGCGCGCGGGCCGGTTCGCCCAGCTTCAGCAAGGCACGCGCCAGCCCGGCCAGCAGCGCGGCATCTTCCGGCCTTTCGCCGAGCGCATCCTGATAGGCGGCGAGTGCGCCGGCATTGTCACCGGCATCCAGTGCCAGATGACCCAGCTGTTCGGCCAGCTCGGAGTGAGCCTGCTTCAACTGCCTCCGGGCTTCGATCAGCGATTCGCGAGCTTCGGCATAGCTATCGCCGGCGGCAAGCAGGCTGGCCTGATCGAAGGTGGCGGCGAGCAGCGCGCCCCGACCGTTGCCGGCAGAACCGGCGGCGTTCTGGCGCGTGGCCTGATAGCGGGCGGCCTGTTGCGCCAGCCGGCGCGCCGGCCCGACCTCGCCGATGGACTTGAACGCTTTGATCAGTGCGAGGGTGTGCGATGTGGGCAAGCCGGCCGTTAGCGGCGCAACCAGCTTGAGCAAGGCTTCGGCGTCAAAGTTGGCGGCCAGTGCGGGGGCGACGAGCGCAGCCGTCTCCGGGGAATGTTCGAGCAGCGCCGGCATCAGGTCACCCAGGTCATCGAGCAGGCCGAAGAGGTATTGCAGCGGCAGGCGCCAGCGCGCGGGGGTAGAAGCGGCGTCGGCAGCAATGGTTTGCCAGTCGGTGGTCACTTCGCCGCGCACGCGCAGGGCCAACGCGGCCGGCAGCGAGTCCCCCAGCGGGTCGAGTTCGGCGCTTTCATCCACCAGCTTGGTATAGGCGTTGTTCAAGCGTTCACGGCCCTCGAGCTGCAGCCAGCGTTCCGGCTCGGTGCCGGCCTCAGGGTGACGGGCGGCGTAGGCGGCCAGCGCCAGCGGGGCAGGTCGCCATAGTTCCGGCCTATGGCCGATGGAGCAGAAGGCAGCCCGCACGGCGTCATCGCGCTCGGCCAGCGCCCACAATTCCGGCGTTCGGCGCAAACGGCGCACAGCTTCGCTCCACAATGACTCAGGCAGAGAGGCGAGGAGGTGGCGGGTGAGGGACATAGTGAGGATTGGAGGAAGAAGGAAGTAGGAAGTAGTGAGTAGAAAGTAGTGAGTAGAAAGTAGTGAGTAGAGAGTGGTGAGTGGAAAGCAGGTGAGGAGAGGCCGATTTGCCGGTCAGCCTTTCCACTTTCTACTTTCTACTCTCTACTCTCTACCCCCCCACGATGAGCAGCCGGTAGGCGGCGGCTTGCAGGATGGCGCCGACGACGATGAGAACGATGGCGTTGCCGGACGAAGTGCGGATGAGGTTGTTGATCGCTTCCACCAGCGCGGTGGCAGATTGCACCACGCCGGTGATATTCTCGGTCAGCGCCTTTTGGCTGATGCGCGCCGACTGGCCGGCAATAATCTTGGCTTCCTTGCGGTACGGGCCGATGATGAGCAGAGTCAGGCCCGCGCTGAGGGCGATCACGCCCAGCGTGAAGAACGTCAGCCCCATCAGTATGCGCCACTCGTCGGCGGTAAGGAAGAAGAGCATGCTGGCCTCCGGGTTTTGAACGTCAAGCTTGGAGGCAAGGTGTGCAAGGAGCGTGCCAGAAGTTTCCGGCGACCCACTAAAGAGTGCACTGAAAAACTCACCGCAAAGAGCGCAGCATTTTTCTTAGTTATTTTTCCGCGTGCTCTGCTGCGACCTCAGTGGTGAAACGTCTCTTTTGCAGTGTACTCACTAAAGAAAAGCCGAACTGAACCGTAAATACGTCGGTTAGAGCGTGTCGGCGGGATGGGCGCACAGTTTCACCGAACCGCCGAGGTCGTTGATGGCGCCGGGGGAGCTGAGATTTGTCCTGAACAGCGTCCGCAGAATGCCGATCAAAGGGGGCACGTATCACGACGTCTATAATTAATTGCGGATTACATTTGGCACAATGTTCGACTCTGACGCCATCAATCTCGGCTTCTCACGCAAGGCTCTGGTGTACGACGCCTACGGTGCGGAGCACCCGGCCATCCAATGGACGCGGGGTGTGGTGCGCGCCCACGTTCTCTCCCTTTGCGAGAAGACCGACTCCCCTCTCCCCGTGAGAGGGGGGCTGGGGATGAAGGCGAAACTGCTAGAGCTCAACGCCGGCACGGGCGACGACGCCGCCTACTTCGCCGAGCGCGGCCTGCACGTTCACGCCACCGACCTGGCCGACGGCATGGTCACCGAGATTCGGCGCAAGATTGAGATGCGTGGCTTGCACGGCGCACTCAGCGTACAGCAACTCTCGTTCACCGAGCTGGAGCGTGTCACCGGCGGGCCGTATGACCTGGTCTTCTCCAACTTCGGCGGCCTGAACTGCATCCCTGACCTGCGCCCCGTGGCCGAGAAACTGCCGCTCGTGCTCAGGCCGGGCGGGTACGTCGTCTGGGTCATCATGCCGCCGATATGCCTGTGGGAGCTGGCGCAGGCGCTGCGCGGCCGTTTCCGCGTCGCCTTCCGCCGTCTGCGCCGCCATACCCGCGCCCACGTCGAAGGCGCCTACTTCTCTACTTTCTACTTCCTACCCTCGGAAGTAAAACAGGCCTTGGGCAAGGCATTTTCAATCATCAGTCTTCAGTCATTATCTCTTTTCAGCCCGCCCGCCTTCATGGACGGTTTCCCGCGTCGCTTCCCCCGCCTGTTCCGCTGGCTGACGCAGCTCGATGCGCGCGTCACGCGCTGGCCGGTGCTCAGTTCGGTAGGCGATTTCTTCATGCTTACGGCTCGATATGAAGGTGGGGAGGGAGAACCGCTGAGGCTCAGCGCCTTCAGCCCCACTCAGCGATTCAGCGTTCCCAAGGATGGCCGCCGAACTGGACGCACTGCTTAGCCGCAGCGCGCGCCGTGACAATGTGTATTACCTCTCCGATCCGGCGCCGTATGAGGAGAAAGAAGACCGCTATTTCCGCGTCCGCGCGCGCGAGTCGCGGCTATACCCGGACGAGGTGGTGCGCCTGCTGCCGGAGCTTAACCCGCAGCACGTGCTGGCGAGAGAGTGGGCGGCACGCGCCGACTCGCTGAACCGGCTGTTGAACTACGTGGCGCGCCTTCAGCGCAGGCTAGACCTGCTCGACCTCGGCTGTGGCAACGGCTGGATGACGCGCCACTTGGCGGCGCTGCCCAACGTGTACGCCTACGGCCTCGACCTCAACCGTCGCGAGCTGACCCAGGCTGCGCGCGTCTTCCTCGGTCAGCCCCGGCTCAAATTTATCTACGCCGACGTGTTCACCGCGCCGCTCCCCCCGCGCTCGTTTCATCTCATCGTGCTGGCCAGCGTCGTCCAGTACTTCCCCGACCTACCTGCGCTCATCCGCCGCCTACAAATGCTGTGCACGCCGGATGGCGAGATTCACGTGCTTGATAGCCCACTGTACGCGCCCGGCGAGGTAGCCACCGCCCGTCAGCGCACGCGTGACTATTACGCAAAGCTCAGACTCGAAGTGATGGCCGACAACTATCATCATCATACCTTCCAGACGCTCGCGCCCTTCCGACCCGACGTGCTCTACAACCCGCGCACGCCGCTTAACCGTCTGGCGCACTGGTGGCAGACGTTGATGATGCCTGAACGACCTCGCTCGCCATTCCCCTGGCTGCGAATAGCGGCAGCTATCAGTCATTAGTCATCAATCTTCAATCATGCTTTTTGACCGGTGACCGAAGACGGATGACTCTCCTGCCCACACAGCTATTACCTTCAGGCTGGCTGTGAGTCGGCGGAGTGCCTCAAACGGCAAAGTGCGTCTGCAACTGCCGCGTCACCTCGTCCGGCAGCTCGTCCACAATCCAGTGCGTGTTGTCCGGGTAACGAATCAGCTGCCCGTCTTCCAGCCAGTTGACGCTCTCTTTGGCCAGCTCCACGCCCAGGGCGATGTCGCGTTCGCCCCACAAAATCAGCGTCGGTATGCGGATGCGGCGCGCGTAGCGCCGGCGCGTCCCCGGGTCGGCGGCCCTGAACAGGGCGCGGTACCAGCCAATCATTGCGCTGAGTGCGCCGGGCTGCGACCAGGCGGCCACGTACTGCGCACGGTCTTCTTCGGTGAACGTGCCGGGCCGCGCCGAATTACACATCGCCCGCCACAACGGCTGATAGTGGTTGCTGCTCAACAGCCGCTCCGGAAGCCATGGGATCTGAAACACGCCGATGTAGTAGCTCCGCAGCATCTGGCGCAGATTGCCGCCGAGCAGCGCACGCGAGATGACCGCCGGATGCGGCACGTTGAGTATTGCCAGCCGCTGCACACGCTCCGGGTGCGCGATGGCCAGCGCCCAGGCCACGCCTGCGCCCCAATCGTGCCCGGCCACGCACGCGCTTTCGCGACCGTTTGCCCGGATCAGATTCACAATATCGTCGGTCAACGTGCCGATGTCGTAAGGGGGAGTCTTGTCGGTCAGATTATAGCCGCGCTGGTCGGGCGCGATGACGCGGAAGCCGGCCCCGGCCAGCTGTTCCATCGGCCGCCGCCACGAATACCAGAACTGCGGGAAGCCGTGCAGCAGGATGACCAGCGGCCCGGCCTCCGGCCCGGCGACTGCGGCGTGCATCCGCAGGCCGGGGAGGGAGAAGGTCTGAAACTGAATAGAGTTGAGCATAAGCGGATTTTATCGTGCTCATGCAGGTTTCGGGGCCGGGGCAAGCTAATCGTGTGCACGCAAAGGTTGTCAGGGAACGTGCCGCCCCTTCGCCCTTCGGCGGGCTTCGCTCGGCGAAGCCACGCTCAGGATGGCCTGCGCGGCGGGCATCCTGAGCGGACGCTGAGCGAAGCCGAAGCGGCAATCGCCGGACGCCCGCCGCTCCCCTGAGCGCGCTCTATGAGCGGCGTCGAAGGGTCAGGGTGCGGCTGACATATTTTGCGTGCACACAGCTAATCAGCTAATCTTCTCCCGTATAATCTCCGGCGTTAAGTTCGATCCAGGCGAATTTGTTGCCCGACATTTCCCTATCCGGAGGATCTAAATGTACCCTGCTTTTCTGATGATTCACTCGGTGCTGCGCTGGTTGGTGCTGGTCGCTGCCGTGGCCACCGCCGGCAAGGCGCTGGCCGGCTGGCTGGGCAAACAGCCTTTCACCAAACTTGATGACCGGCTTGGCCTGGTCTTCACGATTGTGATGGACGCACAATTGGTGATCGGCCTCATCCTGTACGTCTTCCTCAGCCCGTTGACGCAGTCCGCCTTTCAGAACATGGATGCGGCAATGAGCGACGTCACGTTGCGGTTCTTCGTGGTGGAGCATCTGGGCCTGATGGTGGTAGCCGTTGTGCTGACCCACATTGGGCGGGCGCTGACGCGGCGCGCGCCGGAGGCCGGCAAGCATCCGCGCGCGGCCCTCTGGTACGGGCTGGCCCTGCTCATCATCCTATTCGCCATCCCCTGGCCGTTCTATGCCTACGGTCGTCCGCTCAACCCGTTCTGGATGTTGGGTGGCTGAACAACGGATGCAACGGATTGAGGCGCGGATTGAACGGATGACTCGCCAGGCGCGGACGAAAGACAAAAAAGCTTCCGCGGCCTGCTCCGGCAAGCCCCTGGGTTCGCCTGGTGCTGTTTTCTGTTCAACTTCTGGCCGGATTTTCGTGAGCAGGTAACGGTGTATCTGCCACACGTTGATGACGGCGGCAGACGCAATCAGCAGACAGGTCACCCGGAAGCATCCGCATACCGGCGGTTGGCCGGGCACGGAAAGGATGTTTGAGCGAGCGGAGGGAGCGTCGCTTCCACCGCCGCGCGCAGGTTGCGTCTCGATTTGTGGGTGGTAGGATGGCACCTGCGCCCTGACAAACAACGAGATGTCCATGGCCGTCCCAACGTAAACCGAGAGGCTGCTTTTTTCGGCCCAAACTGGTCTGGCAACATTTGTGGGAAGACGGTAGAGTCTCTCCGAAACCGGGACGCAACTGCGTCTGCGCGCTGTCGCCCGCTGCTCCCTGAGTGTTTCTTTTGGCCAGGAGCTTGCCATGCACTTCGACCAGTACGCTCTGCTAAGAGCCACCAGCCGCACTTTCGCGCTGTCCATCGAGCAGCTACCCCAGCCCATCCGGGACGCCATCTGCATCGCATACCTGATGATGCGCGTCTCCGACTTTCTGGAAGACAATGAGTACATGCCGCCGGAGCGCAAGGTGCGTCTGCTACGATTGTGGGAACAGATTGTGGCCGGCCAGGCTGCGCCGGAGCAGCTGGTCGCCGAGCTTTCGGACCGCGCGCCGGAGGACGCCGACGCCGAGGCGGCGCGACAGGCCCCGGCCCTCATCGCCGCGCTGCGTCGCCTGCCCCCCGTCCTGCAGAACCACATCGCCTTGCACGTGCGCGATACGGCACGCGGCATGGCCCGCTGGGTGTTGCGTGGCCCCGAGGTGCCGGAGGAACACGACCTGGACGATTACATGCACGAGGTGGCCGGGCGCGTGGGCTACCTGGTCACCGAGGTGTTCGCCTGGTACTCGGGCTTTGTGCGCGCGCGCAAGGACGTGCTCATGCCGTTGGCGCGCGAGTTCGGGCTGGCGCTGCAAACCGTCAACGTCATTCGCGGGCTGCGCAAGGATTACGAGCGCGGCTGGATCTACGTGCCGGAGAGCTTCTGCGCCGCCGTCAACCTGCGCCGCACCGACCTGTTCGACCCGGCCTATCAGCGCCAGGCGCTGGAGGTGCTGGACAAGCTGGCGGACAAGGCCGAGCGCCATCTACAGAGCGCGCTGGCCTACGTCAAACAACTACCACGCTGGCTGCATGCCTTGCGGCTGGCCTGCATTTGGCCACTGCTCTTCGCCGTGCGCACGCTGGCCATCAGCCGCCGCAACGTTAACGTGCTGATGGGCGAAGTGAAGATGACGCGCGAGGAAGTGACCGCCATTGTGCGCGATTCGACCCTGCTCGGCTGGAGCAACCACTGGCTCGACTACTACTACCGCCGGTTGCAGGCGCCGCCGCCGGTCGAAGCGCCCCTTGTTGTCGCAAGCAAATCACCCACTTAGGGGAGCTGAAAGCTTCAGGTCATTTGGTCACGAACGGTAGATAGACTTTGGCGCAGCTTACATAGCGGAATGGGATAACGACATCATAGGACGACCAACCTTCAGCCGAGAACTGGAAGGCGCGTCTCCACGGCGGCGCGTCTCTACAAATGGTGGGGGGTATAATCCGGTTGTGCCCATTCGCGAACGAACCTACCGCACCGAAGCCATCGTGCTGCGGCGCAAAGACATCGGCGAGGCCGACCGCATTCTCACGCTGCTGACGCCGGAGCGCGGCAAGGTGCGCGTGGTGGCCAAGGGCATCCGCAAGCCGCGCTCGCGCAAGGCCGGCCACCTCGAGCTGTTCACCCGCACCCACCTGCTCATCGCCGCCGGGCGCGACCTCGACATCGTCACCCAGGCGCAACTGGCCGACGCGCATCAGCCCATTCGTGAAGATTTGGTGCGCGGGGCATACGCCGCCTACGCCGTCGAACTGATGGACCGATTCACGCCCGAACAGCAGGAAAGCCCGGAGCTATACAACCTGCTGGCGGCGATGCTGGCCTGGTTGTGTACGGAGGTGGATGTGGCCGTGGCCGCGCGCTACTACGAGCTGCGCCTGTTGGCGCTGGCCGGCTACCAGCCGGAGCTGCGCCGCTGCGTCGCATGCGGCGAGGCCATCGTGGCCGAAGACCAGTTCTTTTCGGTGGCGCAGGGCGGGGTGGTCTGCGCCAAATGCGGCAAATCCGCCGGCGGCGGCGACCGGCGCTTGCCGGGCCTGATGCCCATCTCGATGGAGGCGCTCAAGTATCTGCGCTATTTCCAGGTGCAGCCGTTCAACAAAGTGGCCGCGTTGAAGTTGAGCAGCAATGTGCTCAGCGAGATGGAGTATGTGCTGCAGCGGTACATCACCTATCTGCTCGAACGGCAGTTGAAGAGCGTAGAGTTCCTGAAGCTCATCCGGCGCGAGGCGCTAACATGATGACCGACGCTCAACGGGACGAATTACAGCGGCTGTTCGTCAGGCACGGCGTGGTGCTGGCGTACCTGTTCGGCTCGCAGGCAGAGGGCCGCGCCACCCTGTTGAGTGATGTGGACATCGCCGTCTGGTTCTCGCCGGCGGTTGCGCCGAAGGACCGCTCGCAGGCCCGGCTTGATCTAACTACGGAATGTTGCCGGATTCTCGAATGCGATGCTGTGGATGTGGTCGTGTTGAACAACGCGCCGCCCCTGCTCCAATATGATGTGGCGCGACATGGCCGGCTGATCTACGAGGACCCGGCGACTCGGCCGGCGGTGGATTTCTTCGTTTACGCCTTCAATCGCTATCTGGACACGCGCCCTTTCCGCCGTCTGCAAAACGAGTATCTGGCGGCGCGCCTTCGCGAGCGCCGAAGCACTTATGCCGCTCAAAGTTGAAACCCTTCTCGAATTGCTCCGTTCGCTGGAGGTCTATGTTCAAAAGCTGGAGCAGATTCGGCCCGCCTCTGTTCAGGTCTGGGAAACGAACCTCGAAAATTACTGGGCTATCCTGCACGGTCTGCAAATCGCGGTGCAGCACGTCCTGGATATCGGCACGCACATCCTCTCGGCGGAGAATCTGGCCTCGCCTTCTGACTACACGGACGTAATCGTGGAGCTTGGCCGCAATCGTGTAATCCCGCGTGAGTTCGCCGAAAAAATCAAGAGCATGGCCGGCTTTCGCAATCTGATCGTTCACGGCTATATTGAACTCGAACCGGATCGAGTCTTTCGACTTGTGCACACCGATCTGGAAGACTTCCGACGGTTTACAACCTACATCTACACTTACCTTCAGGAGAAGGGTCACGTTTCGTGAAGATGACGGCGCCTCTCACCTTCCAGCAAATCATCCTCACCCTCGAAAAGTTCTGGGCCGAGCACGGCTGTCTGATCTGGCAGCCGCACCACACCGAGGTGGGCGCAGGCACCATGAACCCCGGCACCGTGCTGCGCGTGCTTGGGCCGGAGCCGTGGAACATCGCCTACGTCGAGCCGTCCATCCGCCCCGACGACGGCCGTTACGGCGAGAACCCCAACCGCCTCCAGCAGCATTACCAGTATCAGGTCATCCTCAAGCCCGACCCCGGCAACCCGCAGGAGCTGTACCTGCAATCGCTCGAGGCGCTCGGCATCAACCCGCGCCGTCACGACATCCGCTTCGTCGAGGACAACTGGGAGTCGCCCGCCCTCGGCGCGTGGGGCCTGGGCTGGGAGGTCTGGCTCGACGGCCAGGAGATCACGCAGTTCACCTACTTCCAGCAGGCCGGCGGCATCCCGCTCGACCCGGTCTCGGTGGAGCTGACCTACGGCCTGGAGCGCATCGCCATCGCACTGCAAAACGTCAGCAACTTCCGCGACATTCAATGGGCGCCCGGCATCACCTACGGCGATGTGAACCTGCAGAACGAGTACGAGCAGAGCAAATACTACTTTGAGATCGCCGACGTAGACCGGCTGCGCGAGCTGTACACGCATTACAACGCCGAGGCCGAGGCGGCGTTGGCGAACGGCCTCGTCCTGCCCGCGCACGATTACGTGCTCAAGATGTCGCACACCTTCAACGTGCTGGATGCGCGCGGTGCCATCGGCGTCACCGAGCGGCAGGCGGCTTTCGCCAAGATGCGTGGCCTGGCACGGCGCGTGTCCGAGGCGTATCTTGAACAACGGAAGAAGCTGGGGTATCCGCTGCTGGCGCGGGCCGCAGACCGCAGACCGCAGCCGGCAGACAGTGAGCGTCATCAGTCTTCCGTCATCAGTCTTCAATCTCCCGCCACCCTGCTCCTCGAGATCGGCGTGGAGGAGCTGCCTGCCGCCGACGTCGAGGCTGCGCTGGCGCAGCTGCGTGAACTGGCGCCGAAGATGCTCGCCGAGGCGCGGCTCGAACACGGCGAAGTCGGCGTCTTCGGCACGCCGCGCCGTCTGGCCGTCCTGGTGCGCGACCTCGCGCCGCGCCAGGCCGACCGCGAAACGGTAGTCAAAGGCCCGCCCGCCGACCGCGCCTTCGATGCGACCGGCCGGCCCACGCCCGCCGCCGAGGGCTTCGCGCGTAAATACAACCTCTCGCCTGCGCAGCTCGAACGGCGCACCATGGACGGCGGTGAGTACGTGGTGGCGGTGGTCAAGGAAACCGGCAAGCCCGCAACCGAAGTGCTGGCCGAGTTGCTGCCCAAACTCATCGGCGCGCTCAAGTTCGAGAAGACCATGCGCTGGCGGCCCGGCGACCCGACCGCCTTCTCGCGTCCCATCCGCTGGCTTGTGGCGCTGCTCGGCGAGGCCGTCATCCCCTTCGAGTACGCCGGCTTGCAGACGGGCAACGTCAGCCGGGGCCTGCGCCCCCTTGGCTCACCCCCCATCGTCATCCCCAAAGCCGACGACTATCTACCGGCGATGAAGAAGGCGAAGGTCGAGGTAGACCCGGCGCGGCGGCGCGCTCTCATCCTGCGGCAGGCGAAAAAGCTGGCAAAGCAGGCGGGCGGCGTGATTGCGGATGAAGGTGTGCTCGACGAAGTGACCCACCTCGTCGAATGCCCCACCGCGCTGCTCGGCTCGTTCGCCGCCGAGTCGCTGGCCCTGCCGCGTGAGGTGCTCATCGCGGTGATGAAGAAGCACCAGCGCTATTTCCCGGTCGCTCGCCCTTCTGCCGGCGGGAAAAGGGCCGGAAGCGAAGGAGAGCTGCTCCCCTACTTCATTGCCGTTCGCAACGGCGATGCCAAACACCTCGACGTGGTGCGCGAGGGCAACGAGCACGTCATCCGCGCGCGCTTCGCCGATGCCGAATTCTTCGTGCGCGAAGACCACAAGCGCCGGCTGGAGGAGTTCCGCCCGCAGCTGCGCACGCTGACCTTCCAGTCCAAACTCGGCTCGATGCTCGACAAATCGGAGCGCATCGAGAAACTGACGGTGCAGCTGGCGCCAATGCTCGGACTGAGTGAGGCCGAAACCGCCATTGCGCAGCGAGCCGCCTACCTGAGCAAGGCCGACCTCGCCACGCAGATGGTGGTGGAGATGACCTCGCTGCAGGGCATCATGGGCTACGAGTACGCATTGCACTCCGGCGAGCCGCGCGAGGTGGCGCTGGCCATCCGCGAGCAGTACGGCCTGCCGGAGACGAAGCCGGGCCTCGCCCTCGGCCTGGCCGACCGGCTCGACTCGCTGGCCGGGCTGTTCGCCGCCGGCCTGGCGCCCACCGGCTCCGCCGACCCGTTCGGCCTGCGCCGCGCCGCGCTCAGCGTCAACCAAATCCTCTTCAAGAAGAACATTGACTTCGATTTGCGCAACGCGCTCGAAGCCGCCATCGCGCTGCTGCCCGACTCCGTTCGTCCCATCTCCAATTCTCTACTCTCCGATCTCCTGACCTTCCTCGCCGCACGTTTGCGCGGCCAGTTTCTAGAGCAGGGCTATCGCTACGATGTGGTGGACGCGGTGCTGGCCGAGCAGGCGCACAACCCGGCGCGGGCGCTCGCGGCGGTCAAGCAGCTCTCGAGGTGGGTGGCGCGCGAGGACTGGCCGCAGATTCTGGCGGCGTATGCGCGCTGCGTGCGCATCACCCGCGACCAGAAGGAGCAATATCCCGTTCACAGCGAACAACTGACCGAGCCGGCGGAGAAGGAACTCGATGCGGTCTCGAAATCCGTGAAATCCGTGAAATCCGTTGACGATTTGTTCCGGCAGCTTACGCCCATGATCCCCGCCATCAGCCGCTTCTTCGACGAGGTGCTCGTCATGACCGATGACCCGCAGGCGCGTGCCAACCGCCTCGGCCTGCTGCAGCGCATCGCGAACATGGCCCGCGGCGTGGCGGATTTGAGCAAGCTGGAGGGGTTCTGAGCTGTATGTAACTGTTCAGACAATAGCTTTGGGCTGTTGATAAAGAATCCACCGATGAGCGTACTGAAAAAAGGGAGCGCGCTCAGCGCTGAGAGCGTAGTTTGAGCAGTGGAGTCTGTGTGGACAAATCGAGGTCACGAAATTCCCGCCTGCAGACCCTTTGAAGCCAAGAGGCCTAGCGTTCGCCGCGGATGTAGCTCTGCAACTGCTCGATGACGAACTCCTGCTCGGTGATGATGGCCTTGACCACGTCGCCGATGGAGATGACGCCCACCAACCGATTGCCCTCCATCACCGGCAGGTGACGCACGCGGCGCTCCGTCATCAACGCCATGCAGTCCTCCACCGTCTGCTCAGGGCGGACGCACTGCACGGCTTCGGTCATGATTTCGCGGACGAGCGTGGTGCGCGACGTTCGGCCCTGCAGCGCCACCTTGCGGGCATAGTCGCGCTCGGAGAGGATACCAACAAGCCGGCCCGCCTCGTCCAGCACCAGCAGCGCTCCAACATTATGCTCGGCCATTTGCACCAGGGCGTCGTACACAGTGGCATCGGGTCGAATGGCATAGACCTGATTCCCCTTGCGACGTAGCAAGTCACGCACTGTTTGCATAGCGACCTCCGCTTGAAAATGTTTCGACTCCGGAGACGTGAAACGACGTGCAAAAGCATTATAGGCCGCTTTTCTGGTCGTCAAGAGACGGGTCCGTCGGCGCGGCAAAAGTTTAAGCAGAGTGTTCGCGCCGTCACGAACTTTAGGCGAGAAACGGTTTGGGGTCTAGCGGATGATGGCCGTTTCCTCCCACTTTGCCGGTGCCCCGGCCTTGTTACAATATAGCCACGTCGCCCCGGAGGCCCCCATGACCGACTCTCCTGCCCCACTGCGTTCCCTCAATTGCCCCAACTGTGGCGCGCCGCTCGACGTCCCCGAAGCGCGCGCCAGCGTCACCTGCCGCTTCTGCGGCTCGGTCGTCGAGCGCTCGGACGACGAGCCAACGCCCGACGACGAAAGCCATGCGCTGAAGATTGACCTGCGCGAGGGACGCATCACGGTCGAGGGCGCGGGTAGCGGGACGGTGAGCGCGCGGCGCTACGTCATCAAGATGCAGTCCGGCCAGCCGATGGTGATTGACACAGGCCAGGCGGCCAGGCCGCCGACAGTCTCCGATGTCGCCGCCGCCAATGTTCCTACGCCCGCCCGCCCAAAGCAAAGAGCCGCCAACATTGGAGGGTGTTTATCCACACTGTTCTTCCTGGCAGTGACGGGCATCCCGCTCATCATCATTCTGGCGACCGTGCCGGGCGTCGGCTCGGTCTTCAGCCCGTTGCTGAGCGGCAACGTTCAGGAAGCGGTCAGCAACGTCCAGACGCTGGGCACGAACATCAGCATCGAGCGTTCGGCGGCGCTGGTTCCTGCCGCCGGCGACGCGCCGCCGGAGATCCTGCTGCTGACGAACCAACGGACGCTCGACGGCGCAGCGGCGGCCAGCCGCGTGGTCGCCCTGAGCGGCGCTTCGCCCCAGTTGCTCTGGCAGAGCGAGTCGCTCGGCAGCGAGCTGTACGAAACGCCTCTGCTGGCGACGAACGAGCTGGTCATCGTCTTGAACAAGGCGCGGCTCATCGCCCTCCGGCGCGGCAGCGGCGCAATCGCCTGGGAAGCGCCGCTAAGCGACGAGGTCAGCCTGAACATCTGCCGGGAGTGCATCCGCCTGATCGGCGACAAGGTCTTCGCGCTCAGCGACGATGGCACGTTGCAAGCGTTTGAGGCCGCCACCGGCCGGTCGCTGTGGACGTTCCAGGCCATTCAGGACACGCCGCGCGGCCTGTACGTGCTGGCTGGCCGCCCGGCCTTCATGGACCGCAATGAAAAGACGGAGGGCCTGCTGTACGTCTTCGACCCGGCCAGCGGCGCACACCAGACCTTCAAGCCGGAATGCACCTCCGACCCGTCCTTTGGCCCGCGCTATGCCGACTGGACGACACCGCTCTACTTCGCTCCGAATGGAGACATCTACATGATTTTTGGCTGGCCGGTGCTCTGCCTGCAGCGGCTGGACGCGACGACCGGACAGCTAGTGTGGAACACGGTCTCGCCGCGCGAGGGCAACGTGCAGCTCCCGTCCGATAGCGCGCCGCTCATCACGGAACAGGCGTTGTACTTCGCCAACGACAAGACGCTTTTCGCCGCCGACGCCGCCACGGGCGAGTTGAGAGAATTGCTCACCGACAGCGACTATCGCTTCACATTGCTGGAAGTCTATGAGGACTCGCTGGTGACGCTGGCGGTGCGGCAGCGCGGCAGCCGGCGCAACGAGGTCTGGGTGGTGGATACGACGACCGGCGAGCGGCGCTGGGCGCTAGACCTGGGCGAGGACGCGCCGGTCGGCAAGCCGTTCGGCTACGGCGGCGTCGTCGCCGACGACGCGACGATGTGGACGTGGCGGGCGACGGCGCGCGGCCTGCAAATCCTGCGCTTCTACCGCGCTCCCGACGATGTCTCCCATGCGCTGCGCTACCAGACCTATGACTGGCAGACCGGCCGAGGCGACGGCCAGAAGGAGACGCGCCTGGGCGTGGAAACCATCATCTTGACCGCGCCGAGCTTCATGCTCTGGAGCAACGAGACCTTGTGGCTGGAGTTAGATGGCCGCCTGCTCGGCTTCGATGCGGCCAGTGGGGAGATTACGTACCGGTGGCCGTAAATAGTAAAGTAGAAAGTAGCAATCCTCTTTCTACTTTCTACTTTCTACTTTCTACTCTCTACTCATTACTCTCCAACCTCTCCACCAAGAAACTCATTCACCAATGAGTGAAAGTGATGCACGCCGTTCTCGCGCTTGACCGAGAAGCGGCCCTGTGTGTATGAGCGTGAACGCAGACCGCGCTGCACGGCTTCGCAGATTTCGATGTCCTCGCGCTGAATCTCGTCGCTGAAGGCGATGCCCTGCTGCACCGCTTCCCACGCCGCGCCGCTCCCCAGGTCGTGAAAGAACCACTCGAAGATGGTCAGCGTGCGCTCCGGGCCGAGCGGCAAGACGATGTTGGCCGACAGGTTGTCCGGGTAGATGTTGAGCATGAAGTTGGGGAAGACCCAGTAGTAGAGCACCTCGGTATCGGCCCGAAGGTCGGCGTAGCGGTTGCCGGCGGTGGGCCGCAGGGGGGAGAGCTGCCGCGAGTGGTAGCGGCGCGGCTCGACGCGGTAGCGCTCGTAATCCAGCACGCGGTACAGCCCCGGATGCGCCACCGGGATATGGTAGCCCTCCAGGTAGTTGTCGCAATACACTTTCCAGTTGCACTCGACGACGTAGTCGCGCCGCTCGACCAGCCGCATCGCGTCCAGCGGGATGTGCGCCGTCTCCGGCAGAATCTCGCCAAGGGTCTCCGCCAGCGGCGCAGCCTGCGGGTCGAGGTTGACGAAGACATATGGCCCCCAGGCCTCGGCGCGCACCGGTCTCAGCCCATAGCAGTTCGGGTCGAAGTCGGCCACGCCTTCGAACTCCGGCGTCTTGTGCAGGCTGCCGTCAAGCCTGTACGTCCAGCCGTGATACTGGCATTGCAACGTGCGGCGGTTGCCCTTGCCCTTCGCCACCACGCCCGCCCGGTGCCGGCAGACGTTGTAGAAGGCGCGCAGCGTTCCGTCCTCGTCGCGCGTGACGACGAGCGGCTCGCCCAGCAGCTCGCAGGCGAAGAAGTCGCCGGGGCGCGCCACGTCGCTGGTGTGGCCCACGGCCTGCCAGGTGCGCGCAAAAATCCGCTCACGTTCGAGCGGCAGGAACGCGGGGTCGGTGTACCAGCGGGCCGGCAGCGTGGCCGCACGGGCGAGGTCGGGTTGGAAGGTGTAGTCGGAGAGCATCATAGGGGTGATTGGTGACTGATGACTGAAAACTGATGACTGAGAACAAATCCTACACGATTTTGTGAATACTGACATCTCCTCTCTACTCTCTACTTTCTACTCTCTTCCTTGTCCCTCCCGCTGGCGGGTTTATAATCACGGCATGAGCAACGCCATTGTCGAAGCGATCGGCCGCTGCAACCCAGACGAGGCGCTTCCGCCGGGCAGCCCCTACTATCTACGATTTCGAGCGCGTGCGCAACATGGACCTGCACCGGCGCATCACACGGCTGATGGCCGGGGCAGAGGCCGAGCATCGCTACAGCCACATCGCCTTCAGCGGCCACCGCGGCTGCGGCAAATCCACCGAACTCCTGCGGGTGGCCGCGCAGGCCGAGCGCGAAGGCTACCTGACCCTGTACACCAACGTCAACGAACAGGCCGACCAGAACGAGTTGAGCTTTGGCGACTTGTTCCTGCTGATGCTGCGGCTGCTGGAGGCCCGCTTCCGCCAGCCGCCGTTGCGCCCGCTGCCGGAAAAGACCGTCCGCGTGGTAGAGCAGTGGTTCCACGACGTCACCCGAATCCAGGCGCAGGAACTGGAGCGCGCGCTGGCCTTTTCCGGCGAGGCCGAGCTGGGCGTGGATACCCCGCTGGCTAAGCTGCTGTTCGGTCTGAGCGCTTTGCGGAAATCCACCGGCACCGAACGCGAAGAGATTCGCGCAAGGGTCGAGAAGTATCCGTCGCAATTGCGCGAGAACCTCAACCTGTTGCTGGACGACGCCCGAACGATCGCCCGCGACGCTTACCCGCGCGGCCTGCTGTTCGTGCTCGACGCCCTCGACCGCTACACCCCGGACATGGTCTCCGAGGCCGTGGTCAAGAATGCCGAGCTGTTCAAGGGCATCAACGCCCACATCATCTTTGTCCTGCCCATCTCGCTGGCCTACGACCCGCGCGGCGAGACGGTGGAAGACCGGTTCACGCCGGTGGCCATGCCGATGATTACCATCTTCCGGCGCGAGGAGCGCCGGGCGGTGGTGGAAAGCGCCATTCAGGAAATGGCCGCCGCCATTTTCAAGCGTGTGGATATCAGCCTGTTCGCCGACCCCGGCCTGGCGCGCGAGCTGGCCCGCCTCTCCGGCGGCTGCCCGCGCGACCTGATGCGCCTGCTGCAGGAAACGCTGCTCATCGCCGACCGGCAGATTGACGAGCGCGCCGTGAAGCGAGCCGCCAGCCTGGTGCGCGCCGAGATGACCCGCAAGCTCACCCGCGACCAGTATCGCCAGCTGGCTCAGGTGATGCTCGATGGGCAGGTGAACCCGGACGCCGCCGGGCGCGAACTGCTCTACCGCCGCTTCGTGCTGGAATACAACGGCGACCGCTGGGCGGGCGTGCATCCTTTGCTCTGGGACGCGCCGGAGTTCAAGGCCGCGCTGGAGGCCGAGAAACAGGCGCGGGGAGGTGGGATTGAGAGGGTGGGGGGGTGAGGATTAGAGATTAGAGATTAGAGATTAGAGATTAGAGATTGAAGACTGATGACTGCGCCAGCTTTGCCGGCTCTGCCGATTGACGAAACTGCCCCGGGCGAGTTCGAGCGCCTGCGCCGCTTCGTTCACTACCACCTGGGCCGCTTCGCCCTGGGGCTGGTGCGCGTCAACGACCCGCAACAACGCAACAACGTGCTGGACGCACTGGCCGACGCCCTGCGGGCCGAGGGCGTTCAGCTGGCCCGGCTCGACCTCTCCAACCGCCACCCCGCCAGCCTGCGCGCCGCCATCCAGGCCGAGCCTGAAGCCGCGCAGGCCGTGGCCGCCGCCGCGCGCGGCGAACCGGCGGCCCTGGCCATCGTAGGGATGGAGCACCTCATCGAAGCCGAGCCGCGAGCCGATGGCCGCCCGGCCTTCGCCGCCGCCCTCAATCTGGAACGCGAGCAGCTGCGCGCCGCCCTGCCCCTGCCCGTCCTGCTCTGCCTGACCGACCACGCGATGGACCGGCTCGACCTGGCCGCGCCGGACTTCTTCGACTGGTACAGCGCCGTCTTCAACCTGCGCCCCGCCCACCCCGCAGCAGCTGGTGCCGAAACGCTGGCGCCCTCCCCCTCCGAAGCCTCGCCCCCGGCAGACGACCTGACGCCGGAGGCCCGCGCCGCCCGCCTCGACCTGCTGGAAGAGCGCCGCGCCGAGCTGATGCGCCAGGGCGCCGAGGCGCGGCCCCGCCTGGCGCAGGTGCTCAGCGAAATGGGCGAGATGTATGCGCGCTGGCCCGAATTTCACCAGCGCCAGCTGGCGGTGACGCCCCTGCGCGAAGCGCGCGACATCTACCGGGAATTGGGCGACCGGGCCGGCGAGGCGCGCGCGCTGGAACAACTGGCCAACGTCAATTACTGGATTGACGAATACCACTGGGCCAGACACGGCTATGAGCGTGCCGCAAGGCTGTACCGCGAGCTGGGCACCCGGCTCGGCGAAGCCAACTGCATCCGGGCGCTCGGCGATGTCCACGTGCAACTGGCCGAATACGCCGCGGCCCGGACGAAGTACGAGCAGGCCTTGCCCCTCTACCGCGAGCTGGGCACCCGGCTGGGCGAAGCCCACTGCATCCGGGCGCTCGGCGATGTCCACCGCGTGCTGGCCGAATACGCCTCCGCCCGCGACCGCTACGAGCAGGCCCTTGCCCTCTACCGCGAGCTGGGCACCCGGCTGGACGAAGCCAACGTGTATTGGGAGCTGGGGCGGATGGAATTTCGGTTGGGCACCATCGTGGAGGGTTACGAAACCGTCCGGCGCGCCGCCCAGCTGTACACGGCCATCGGCATCCCCTTCGCCGCCACGGCGCAGGCCTGGCTTGCAGAACACCGCGCCCGGTACCTTGCCGAGAAGGCCGAACAGGAACAGCGCACGCAGGCGCAGGCCATTCAGCCCTATCGGGAGCTTATCGAGTGGGTGGTGGAAGGAAGCCGGAACAACCCGGACGCGCGCCAACTGGCCCAGGCCAAAATCGAAGCCCTGAGGCGCGAAGGCCACACTGCCGAACTGGCCGAGTCGCTCGACCGCATTCTGAACAAAGGCATGCGGGTTGAGAAACGCCTGGTGCAATTCTTAGAAAACAGCGAGCACGTCGCCGTTGTACGCGAAATCCTGCGCCGCCTCGGCATGTAACCACCCCCCAACGCCCAATCTCCAATCTCCAGTCTCCAGTCTTCAGTCTTCAGTCTTCAGTCTTCAGCCTCCAGTCCCCACTCTCTACTTTCTACTTTCTACTCACCCCTCCCCTCTCATAAAAACACAACAGCGTACTCCCGTACCTGCGCTCATCCACCAGCGTGAAGTGCTCCAGCGTCTGCGGCTCATACTCTCTGGGATGAATCTGCGCCACCACCAGGCCATCCGGGTTCACCCAGGCCGGGCGCGCATCGAGCGCATGCAGGGTCTTGCTCCACAGGCCCTGATACTGCGGCGGCGCGATATGCACGTAGTCGAAGCCGGTGCGCGGCGTGTTGCGCAGGTAGATGAACACGTCGGCGCGGACGACGCGCCCGCGCGCGGCCAGCTGCGTGTGGTTTAGGTTGTCCTGGATGATGCCGGCCGCCAGCCGGTTGCTCTCCACGAACTCGGCGTAGGCCGCGCCCCGGCTGAGAGCCTCGATCCCCACGCTGCCCGTGCCGGCGAACAGGTCGAGCACGGCGGCCTCCACGATGTGCTCGCCCAGGATGTTGAAGAGCGCTTCCTTGACGCGGTCAGAGATGGGCCGCGTGCCCGTCCCCGGTACCGGCTTGAGCTTGCGACCCTTGGCCGCGCCGGCAATCACGCGCAACCCCGCCACGGCCCTACTCGCTCACGCCGCCTCAGGCATGGGCGATGTGCTTGCCCAGGTTCCAGTCGCCGGTGTTGATTTCGTTGATGTGGCCGCGAATCAGGCGCTGCAGCATCTGACGGCGCACCGCATCTTCGATGGCGGCGGCCAGCGCCGAGGCCTTCTCAAACTCAGCGACGGCTTGCAGCTTTGCGCCGGTGGCCTTGTGGATCAGGCCGAGCGCGTAATGCGCCTCGAAGTTGTCGGGGTCCAGGCTGAGCGCGCGGTCCACCGCCCGGGCCGCCTCGTCATACTGGCCTTTGCCGTAGTAGGCCCAGGCCAGCCGCGCGTGCGCCTCGGCGCTGTTCGGGTTGGCCGTCACTTCGGACTCTGCCTTCTCCACAGCATCAAGCGGTTTGCTGACGACAGGGGGCATGCGCTTCTCCTTCGTGATGAAGCCGATAGCTCAACGGAATAACTCGGATTGAACGGAAGAGTCCACTGCAAAAAGGATGTTTCGTTTCACCGCTGAGATCGCCGAACACGCGGAGAAATTATTTGAAGAACTCTGTGTTCTCCGCGGTGCATTTTTTAGTGCATTCACAAATGCACACGAATTGATGCGAATCACGAAAGACTCCACTGCAAAAACTATGATCCTATCGCAAAGCTGCGAAGAGCGCGGCGAAAAGCGCAAAGGCTTCACCCTCATTTTCCTTCGCGTTCTTTGCGCCTTCGTGATTCAGATATTCGCATTCGTGTTTATTTGTGCTCATTCGCGGACTCAAAAAAACCCTCACGTCCGGTTAGAGTGTATCAGTGACTCTCAGGGCACAGGTGTGATGATAGCCGCCGGCAGTGGCGCGCTCACACTTATCCATTGAGCACGCGCCCAGCCGCGCCGCATGCCATCGGCGGCTTGCCACTCCACTTCCAGCCAGTCGCCAAAAGCTGCGTGCACCACCAGCGGCGTGCCCTGCGCAATCACCCACAGGGGCGCTGCCTGCAATGATGGCGCTTCTCGCGCCCAGACATTGCCAAGCGTGACGGCCTGTATCGGCTCGGGAGTTGCGGATGGGGACAGAGTGGCGGTGGGCGTGCCGGTAGAAGTTGGGGCAACGGTTGTTGCCGGCACAGGCGTTACGGTGAGGGTGGCGGTCGGCGTAGCGTTTGACACAACAACCGGCATTGCAGAAGGGATGACGGTGAAGGTCGCGGTGGCGGTGCGCGTTGCCGCCGGTGGAAAGGCGACGGGCAGCAAGTTGTAGGTGAAGATGCTATAGAAACAGGCCAGCCCAAAGCAGACGACGCCGGCAAGTGCTGCCCCGCCCAGCGCCAGCCGTTGTGTGCGCGTCATGGGCTGCGGCACGGTGGCCTGCTCAGGCGCGAGCTGCCGGGCCAGCCGCGCCAGTTGCGGCGGCAGGTTGGGCAGCGTGTCCGGGTCGCCCTGATAGGCACGCAGCGCGGCCTCATATTTCACATGCAGTTCGGCAACAAAGTCGTGTAGCGCTGCGCGAAAGCCCTGCGGCTCGATGCCCTCAATAACGGCTGCCAGATAAGCCGCCGAGCCGGTCTGAATGATAATGCGTTGGTCGCCCGACTGAATCTCTTCCAGTTCGGCATCTTCGCCACGCCGCGCGAACGAGTCGCTCACGAAGTCACGGATGGCAGTGAGCATGCCACTGATTAGGTCAGAGTCGGTGGAGGCCGCCCCGGTGCTGTGATGGGCAAGCAACAGGCCAGAGCCGCGCTGGATGAGGAACAGCTCGCACACGGCGAACGGCAGCGCATCGCGCAGGGTCAACTCGGCGGGCGAGACGCCGCGCAGGCGCGCCCAGAACAGGCGCAGCGTGCCTTCCGGCCCGAAGGTGCTTTTGAGCCGCGCATCAATATTGCGTTGCAATTCGCGGCCGAACTCGGCGATGGCGCGCCGCACCGTCTCGCCGATAATGGGATAGAGGGCCTCGATCATCTCCTGGCGCGAGTCGCGGATTTGCGCCTTGATGGCCGCACCCATCACCGGGCCGAGCGCTTCGGCCATGTCATCGCGCGAGTCACGGATGGACTGGCGAATCAGGCCGCTGAGCGTGGGCCGCAGCCGGGCGAGCAGGCCGGCGGTGTCTTCGAACAGGCGGCGCAGCTCGGCGACCTCAGCCTGCAATGCCGTCAGGCGCGCTTCGGCGATGTCGCCGGCCTGGCGCGCCGCGTCCAGCTCCGCCTGCAAGGTTAACAGGCGCGCTTCGCTCTGGCGCTGGAGCGACTCCAGCTCCAGCTCCAGCGCGTGCAGACGGCGCTGTTCAGGCGAGAGCAAAATGGCGCGGATCGAGTCGAGGGGATTGGCGGTCACGGGAGGTGCTGTAAACGCCGGCCGAGGTCAATAAGCAACTGGCCGAAGTCGCGCCGATCGGCGGGGCGATCCTCTAGGGCCGCGAGCAAGGCCAGCAGTTCGGCGTGCAACTGCTCGTCGCGCCGGGCGGTTTCCAGTCGGAGCTGCACCAGGCGTTCATGGAGATGGTCTAGGCGCTCCCGGAAGAGCGCGCCGACCGGGGCGGTGCTCCGGGACAGCGAAGCCAACGCCGCCTCTAGCGCCTCTATCCGTGCCTCCAGGCGCCGGAGCGCCTCGCCGCATAGCAGCTCGCGCAGTTGTTCTAGAGAGGCTTGCTGGTCGCCTTCCGAAATTTGCTGTATGTTCAGGGCCATAGCCGGTTTGAGTGTTTAACGCGCGGATTATACATCTGTCCGGAATGAACGCCGCATTGAACGGAAAAGGCGGATGAAGTATATTTGGGTCATAAAGCGGCCCTTCCTGCTCTGGAATTTCGGAATTCCTACCGCCGCGCCGGCTGCGGCGGCCAACCCTTCTTCGTCACAGGAGTCTTCGTATGAGCAATGCCTCCAATCAGCCCCTCGATGGTGAAGTCTATTATCCCGACCCAAGCATCGTTGCCAATGCCAACGTACGTGACTGGGAGGCGCTGGCCAAGTTTGCCCATGACGACCTGGAAGGCTTCTGGGCGCAGCGCGCCGAAGAGCTGGAGTGGTTCCGGCGCTGGGACAAGGTGCTGGATGACTCCAACAAGCCATTCTACAAGTGGTTCGTCGGCGGCAAGACCAACATCGTCCATAATGCTCTTGACCGGCACCTAAAGACCTGGCGCAAGAACAAGCTGGCCCTGATTTGGGAGAGTGAAGATGGGCACGAACATCGCAGCTACTCCTACTTCGCGGTGAACCGCGAAGTGAACAAGTGGGCCAACATTATCAAGGCTATGGGTGTGCAGAAGGGTGACCGCGTCACCATCTACCTGCCGCGCATCCCGGAGATTGTCTTCGCCATGCTGGCCTGCGCCAAGATCGGCGCGGTGCACTCGGTGGTGTTCGCCGGCTTCAGCGTAGATGCGCTGCAGGGCCGGATCGAGGACAGCCAGAGCAAGCTGGTCATCACCGCCGACGGCTCATGGGTGAACGGTAAAATCTTTGAGCTGAAGAAGATTGTAGACGAAGCGGTGAAACGCTGCCCCTCGGTCGAGAACATTATTGTGGTCAAGCGCACCGGCCACGAAGTGAATCTAGACCCGGCGCGTGACCACTGGTTCCACGCTTTGGCAGCCCTGCCTATCGCTTCCGGCAAATGCCCCACCGAGCCGCTGGACGCCGAGGACCCGCTCTACATCCTGTACACTTCCGGCTCCACCGGCAAGCCCAAGGCCATCCTGCACACGCACGGCGGCTACATGGTCGGCGTCTATACCACGCTCAAGTATGTGTTCGATATCAAAGACGAAGACCGCTGGTGGTGCACGGCAGACCCCGGCTGGGTGACCGGCCACTCCTATCTGGTGTACGGGCCGATGCTCAACGGTGCGACCTCCTTCATGTTCGAGGGTGGCCCGACCTATCCGTACCCTAACCGCTGGTGGCAGTGCGTCGAGCGCTACGGCATCACCATCCTGTACACCGCGCCGACGGCCATCCGCGGCCTGATGCGCTTCGGCGAAGCCTGGCCTAACAAGCACGACCTCAGCTCGCTACGCTTGCTCGGCTCAGTAGGCGAGCCGATCAACCCCGAAGCCTGGAAGTGGTATCACCGCGTCATCGGCAAAGGGCGCTGCCCGATCATGGATACCTGGTGGCAAACCGAGACCGGCATGTTCATGATTACGCCGACGCCGGTGGTGCCGCTCAAGCCCGGCTCGGGCACGCGCCCGTTCTTTGGGCAGGAAGCGGAGATTCTGGACGAGCAAGGCAACCCGGTGCCCGACGGCGAGGAGGGCTATCTGGTGCTCAAACGCCCGTGGCCGGCCATGCTGCGCACCATCTACGGCGACGATGAGCGCTACGTGCGTCAGTACTGGAGCAAGTATCCGGGCAAATATCTGGCCGGAGACTCGGCGCGCCGCGACAAGGACGGCTACTTCTGGATCATCGGCCGCACCGACGACGTGATTAAGGTGAGTGGCCACCGGCTGGGCACCGCCGAGATCGAAAGCGCACTGGTGAGTCACCCGGCAGTGGCCGAGGCTGCTGCCATCGGCCTGCCGCATGAAGTCAAGGGCAACGCTATCCACGCCTTCGTGCTGCTGCGCGCCGGCTACACCGGCTCGCTCGAGCTGGCCGAGGAACTGCGTCAGCACGTCGGCCAGCATCTCGGCCCCATCGCCAAGCCGGATGAAATCAAGTTTGTGGACAAGCTGCCCAAGACGCGCTCCGGCAAGATCATGCGCCGCGTGCTCAAGGCGCGTGCCCTGGGCCTGCCGGAGGGTGACACGACCACGCTGGAGGAATAGCGCTGAGATTAAGACCGTTCACAAACAGGACGGCCCCAGGGCCGTCCTGTTTGGTTTGCGATTCAAAAGTGATGAACACCTGAAGAACCGTTTTTTTGCCGCCTTCACCACCTCAATTAGACAACCACCCAAGTCCCGTCCCTCGACTGCTGTTTTGGCTTCGCCGCTCAACGTCCGCTCAGACATCATGAGTCGCGGACGCACCCTGATGGATGAAAAAGCAATCTTTTTCTTCCCAGGATACCCGTCACGTAGGCCATCCTGAGCGCAGCCTCGCCGAGCGAAGCCATCAAAGGACAAAGGGGCGGTCGGTTCCTTGACAACCTTACGTGACAGCGGCTTCGCCTGCGGCCGGAATACGCCGAGCGCCGCAGGTATAATCACTGACTGCTATGCCACCGAACAACTTCACGTACTCGAAGTGGGACATCTTCAAAATCATCGCCGCGCTGATCCTGATCGCGCTGGCGGCGGCCTACGCCTTTGGCCTGTTCTGAAGCTTTAGCAAATCCGCGGCAGCTGCTCGCCGATCTGCATGTCCACCACCCGCGTCCCGCCGATGCCGGTGCGGGCGGTGACCATCCCGGGGTGCGCCGCCACCACCTGCCCGATGCGGGCGGCTCGCTTCCCCAGTGGGTGCGCGCGCATGGCCGCCAGCACCGCCTCCGCTTGAGCCTCCGGCACAATCGCAACCAGCTTGCCCTCGTTCGCCACATAGAGCGGATCCATCCCCAGCAGCTCACAGGCGGAACGCACCGCCGGATTGACGGGAATCTGACGCTCGTCCAGCGCGATGCCCACGCCTGCTGCTTGTGCAATCTCGTTGAGGGCAGAGGCCAGGCCGCCGCGCGTCGGATCGCGCAGCACGTGGATGTCCCGCGTCACCACCAGCATCGCCTCTACCAGACCGTTGAGCGGCGCGGTGTCGCTGACGATCTCGGTCTCGAACTGCAAGCCCTCGCGCACGCTCATGATGGCCATGCCGTGATCGCCGATGGTGCCGCTGAGGAGCACGACGTCGCCGGGCTGCGCGCGCTGCGGGCTGATGTCCACCCCGTCCGGGATCAGGCCGAGGCCGGTGGTGTTGATGAAGACGCCGTCGCCGTGGCCCCTGTCCACCACCTTCGTATCGCCGGCGATGAGCTGCACACCGGCGGCTCTGGCGGCGGCGGCCATGCTCTCCACAATCGTGCCGAGCTGCGCCAGCGGCAGCCCCTCCTCGACGATGAAGCCGGCGGTGAGGTAGCGCGGTTGCGCGCCGCTCATCGCCAGGTCGTTGACCGTTCCGTTCACCGCCAGCTCGCCGATGTTGCCGCCGGGGAAGAACAGCGGGCGCACAACGAATGAGTCGGTGGAGACGGCCAGACGCGCGCCGTTGAGGGCGAACACAGTCGAGTCGCCCAGCCGGTTAAGCGCCTCGTTGTCGAAGGCGGGCAGGAAGAGGTGACGGACGAGGTCCGCCGAGAGCTTGCCGCCGCCGCCGTGCCCCATCACGATGTGGGGATAATCGCGCAGCGGGAGCGGGCAACTCCAGGACTCAAAGTTCAACGTATCGGTCATTCAAAGCACACCGGGCTTCGAGCGTATCCCAACGCCAAAGCAGCGTCGTTCTAGAGCGAATTCCTGATTGATTTACGGTTCCGTAGACTGAAAACAGGTCGAAT
>JAVQXV010000270.1:0-3758 GCA_033577755.1 Anaerolineales bacterium | reverse complement strand
GAAAAACGCTATGCCTCCACATCCAAAGCGAAAGCACTCCAAGGGCCGCCGTAATCGGCGTCGCTCCCACGATGCGCTCACTGCTCGCGCTATTGTGTCCTGCGCCAACTGCGGCGAGATGCACCTCTCCCACACCGTCTGCCCTAGCTGCGGATTTTATGACGGCAGGGAGATACTCGCCAAGAAAGCTCGCAAGAAGAAGTAACCGGATACGCCGCCAACGACGGTTATCCCCTCCCCAAGAGCACAGAGCGTGGAGATTTTGAAAAGCCTCGTTGCCCTCCGCGCTCCTAGCGGTTTAAGAACCGATGCCTGCCTTCGACCCGCAACACACCGCCTTTGTTTTTCCCGGCCAGGGTTCACAAACGGTGGGCATGGGCCGAGAACTGGCGGTGACCTCGCCCGCGGCGCGCCGAACGTTCGCCGAGGCCGATGAGGTGCTGGGCTATCCGCTGTCGCGACTGTGCTGGGAGGGGCCGGAGGCCGACCTCAACGCGACGGTGCACACGCAGCCCGCGTTGCTGACCTGCTCCATCGCCGCGTTGCGCGCCGCTCACGAAAAGCTCGGCGAGTTTCAGCCTGCCTTCATGGCCGGCCATTCGGTGGGCGAGGTAACGGCGCTGGTTGCCGCCGATTCAATAACGTTCGCCGACGGCCTGCGGCTGGTACGCGCACGCGGCGAGGCAATGGCGGCAGCGGGAGAGCATGCGCCGGGCGGCATGGCCGCAATCCTCGGGTTGGACGCTCCGACGTTGGAAGAGGTCTGCGCGCAGGCAGCGGTGGCAACGGGTGGCGTGGTGCAGGTCGCCAACGACAATTGTCCCGGCCAGGTGGTCATCTCCGGCGAAGTCGCCACGCTGGAGAAAGCGATGGAACTGGCCAAGGCACGCGGCGCCAAGCGCGCCATGCGGCTGGCCGTTAGCATCGCCGCGCACTCGCCGCTGATGGCCTCCGGCGTGGAGCAGTACGCGCGCGCCGTCGTGGCAACGCCCATCCAACCGCCGCGCGTGCCCGTCATCAGCAATATCTCCGCCCGGCCCCTGCCGGACGTGGCCGCCATCCGCAGAGAACTGCCTGCGCAACTTACCGCGCAGGTGCGTTGGACGGACTCGGTGCGCTACCTGCTGGCGCAGGGCGTCTCGACCTTCATCGAGTTCGGCTCGAAGGATGTGCTGACGAACCTGCTCAAACGGATTGACGGGAACGCCGTCGGCATTGCTGTAAACGGCTTGGAAGGTTTGGAGAAGCTTGAGACGGGGGCCTGAGGCAGCCGGCTAGCGAGTGTGCGCCTCCAACCAGCGTTGCAAACTTTCCCATGCGCCGGCGTGGAAGCGGTCCGGCCAGTTAGGGTCGCCCCAATCTATCGGCCCGGCGGAAATATCGTAGAGCGTGTGCTCGGCGTTTGCGGCCACATAATAGCTTGCACCGAAGGGATAGGCTGCCGTATGCGCGCGCACGGCATCCTCGGTCAAGGCGCGCACGTTCGGTTCGCTGTCCGCGACGATGATGTGGATGGGCGCGCGGATCGGCAGCACGGCCGCGCCCTCCAGTAGGCTCGACAGCAAAACCACGCCGGCAATGGGATGCGTGCGCGCGAACTCATCAAAGCGTTCGGCGAGGATTCGCGTGCCGATGCTTTGTGCGATGATGAAAACATGCTCCCTGTCATAACCGGACTGAGCTGTGGCTGCGCGGTAGGCCGCCAGCGCATCATCTGCCTCACAGCAGCCGTACTCGCCGCCGCTCTTCCCCGCACCGCGCTTGTCGAAGCGGAACACGGCGTACCCGGCAGGAGCCAGTTTCGCTGCAAAGTGCTGATACGAGTCGCGCGGCTCGCGCCCGGCATGATGAAGGATGACGACCAGCGGCGGCTCGACGACGGCGGGCGGCCAGTCTATCTGCCCGGCGAGGGGAACACCGTCCATGCCGGAGAAGGTCATCTCCTGCACGCGCGAGTCGAAAGGGATGAGTTTTGGGCCGGGCGTCGGTGTTGGAGCAAGGGTCGCGGCGGGTGTGGGAGGAGCAACAACGCCGGGCGTTTGCGTCGCCGAGGGGAGCGTGGTCAGGCAACCCGCCAGCAGCCAGATCAACAGCGATAACGGCCAGAGCCGCGAATGGGCCGGAGAGGTTTTCTTCACCCGCTTACTTGCACAACGCGACCGAAGCTCTTTCTATACCACCGGCGTGGCAGCTATTCCAGACGGCCGAGAAAGTAGAGGACGACCGCGCCGGCAATCATTCCGATCAGGAACGGGACGGGGTCCTGAATGCCGGAGAAGGCAACGAGCAGCGCGCCGACAAAAGCGCCAAAGAGCGAACGGCCCCACCAGCTGCGGAGCCAGCGGGCGTAACGGTTGTTATTGTTCGGGACGGGCTTCATCTTGTGGAGATCGGAGATTAGAGATTGCTACACCGATACGAAAACTTAACAGCGGAGTTCGTTGAAGGAGTCGGGGCTAGGGCGTTTCGGCCTCGGATGCGCCCGCCATTCTATCACGCGGCTTTTGCTCTGGCGGTATTTTCATCTTCGTCTAAGAGCCTATCCGAATAACTGGTAAACTTGACCCATGACCAAGCAAGCAGTCTCAACTCAACGCGCGCGTGCGCGCACGCCGAACAACAAAACCACCACGAACTTTCGCATTTCCGATGCCCTCTGGGACGTTCTCCAACCTCTGCTGCCTGTGCATGTCAATACGCACCGCTTTGGAGGCGGCCGTCCTCGCGTGCCGGATCGGAAATGCGCCGACGCTATTTTTTATGTCTTACGAACCGGTTGCCAATGGAAAGCTCTGGATCATACCGACTTGGTTCCCGGCTCAACCGCCCATGACCGTTTCCAGGAATGGGAGAAGGCCGGGGTCTTTCTAAAGTTCTGGCAAGCCGGTGTGGAACGCTTCGACGAGTTACGCGGGATTGACTGGGATTGGTTGAGTATGGATGGCGCCATGACCAAAGCCCCCCTGGGTGGTGAAAAGACGGGCAAGAACCCCACCGACAGGGGAAAAAGGGGGCGAAACGCAGCCTGCTGACCGAAGGGCACGGCGTGCCCATTGGCTTGGCGGTGGAAGGAGCCAACCGCCATGACATGAAACTGGTGAGAGAGACGCTGGAAAGCCTCGTGGTTGCCCGTCCCGCACCAACGGAAGAGAAACCGCAAGGCGTGTGCTTGGACAAAGGCTACGACTATCAGGAAGTGCGAGACCTCTTGCTCGAATTTGGCTTCACCGCACACATTCGCGCGCGCGGCGAAGAAGCAAAAGCCCTGGCGGCAGAAGCCGGTAAGCGGGCGCGGCGTTGGGTGGTGGAACGAACTCACAGTTGGCTGAACCGCTTTCGACGCATTCTCATCCGCTGGGAAAAGAAATCGCAGAACTATCTCGCTTTCCTGCACTTCGCTTGTGGGCTCATCGCCTTCCGTGCCGCAGGGTTATTCGGATAGGCTCTAAGTAGCCAAAAATCAGGAGGCCAGTGTATTTCAGAGCATTTGAGAATTGCAAGTTTTGTTTCTCCATGGATCTACTGAGACTGGAAGACCTTCTCGAAAGCTTTAGCACGTTCAATCCAGTCATTTTCATCGGCTAATTTGCGAAGCTGTGCCTTGTAGTTCTCGTCGTCTCGTAACTTAGACGCCTGGTCAATTGCATTAGAAAAGCCCTCAACGCTAGAGGCATGAAATACGGCTTGATATGCAATGCACTCTATCTGATTCCCTTACACATTTAAGAAAACAGTACTGCTGTTCAGGGAACTTGGCA
>JAVQXV010000269.1:0-3775 GCA_033577755.1 Anaerolineales bacterium | reverse complement strand
AGCCGAGGCCGCGCACGTACAGGATGTACAGGCGCGGGTCGCCGTCCACGCCCGGGTTCCACTCCGAGCCGAAGAACTCTCGGTTGGTGGGGTAGGTCTTGGCCTGAAAGTCATCCAGCAGGCGACGCACGTCACCCTCATTCACGCGCAGGCCCTCTTCGGCGAAGAAATAGGCGTTCTCGGTCTTGTAGATGAGCCGCGCCCGAACGGTGAACGTCTCGTTCGTGTCGTTGTTGCTGGCGGTGAACTCCAGTACCGTGCCGATGGGATGGTCGGCGGGCGCAGCGCCGGTGGTCACGGGGATGTTGGGGTCGCCGGTGAGTTCTTCCGCGATGGCGCGCAGGTCGCGCGGCTGGATATCGGCGGCCAGCAGGGCGGTGAGCGTGTCGCCGCTGGTGGCGGGCGCGGGCGTGGCGGTGGGGCCGGGCGGGGGCGGCGTGCCGGCGCGCGGCGTGGGGGTCGGCGTCCGGCTGGGGATGGGCGTGCGCGCTTCGGCGGTGAAGGTGCCGGCCAGCTCCGTTTCGAGCGCCTCGAGCGTCGGGTCGGAAGTGAAGAAGTCGGTGGGAAGTGGCAGCAGGTCGAAGTCGCTGACGACGGGGACGAGCAAAAGCCCGCTTAGGCCGATGAGGAACAGCCCGCAGCAGGCCACTAACGTCAGCGCCAGGCACAGACCCAGACCGATGGTTGCGTTACGACTCATTGGATTGATCGCAGACCGCCGGCAACCGGCCGTGCTTTGTGTGCTTTGCGGTCTGACTGCCTCCGTCTCTCATTAGATTTGCCCCATCTGAGCGCACTGAAAAAACGCACGGTAGGAAAGCGCAGAGTTCTTCCTTTTATCATCTCTTCGCGCGCTCTGCAATCTCGGCGGTGAAACATTCTTTTTGCAGTGGACTCATAGATAAGTGTATTGAACGAGCAAGAATTTTAGCAGGCGAAATGAACACGGAGCGAAGGTTAAGAAGTGCGTGTGCACGCAAAGGTTGTTAGGGAAACGTGCCGCCCCTTCGTCCTTCGGCGGGCTTCGCGAAGCGACGCCACACTCAGAATGTCCTGCGCGGCGGGCATCCTGAGCAGACGCCGAGCGAAGCCGAAGCGGCAGTCGCAGGACGCCCGCCGTTCCCCTGAGCGCGCTCTATGAGCGCGTTCATAGGGGCGAAGCCGAAGGGTCAGGATGCGGCTGACATGTTTTGCGTGCACACGACGGGCCGGCTTCCTTGCCGACGCTCCTCAACAGCGTTATAGTTGGGGCCGAAGCAAAGCGCCATGACCACTCGCGAACTCACCTCGCCCCGCGCTGAACGGGCAGGCACGGCCCCCCGGCTCGAGGCGCGCTTTATGCCGCCGCTGGAGAACGGCGACCGGCTGACCCGCCTGGAATTTGAACGTCGCTACGCCGCCCGGCCAGACCTAAAGAAGGCCGAATTGATTGAGGGGAGAGTGTATATGCCTTCACCCGTTCATTTTCTGAGCCACAGCGAGCCACATAGCCAGGTCGTCACCTGGCTCGGCCTCTACGCCGCCGCCACGCCGGGCGTGCGTTTGGGTGACAACGCCAGCGTGCGCCTCGACGCCGACAACGAAGTGCAGCCGGATGCTTTGTTGCGGCTGGAGCAGGGTGGGCGCTCGCGGCTGAGCGAAGATGACTTCGTTGAAGGCGCACCGGAGCTAATTGTCGAGGTCGCATCCAGCAGCGCCTCCTATGATTTGCACGACAAGCTCAACGTCTATCGGCGCACGGGCGTGCTGGAGTATCTGGTCTGGCGCGTGCATGACAGGCAAGTGGATGTGTTCCGGCTGGAGGAGGGCCTCTACAACCCGGTGCCACCGGATGAGGGCGGCGTGTTTCACAGCCGAGTCTTCCCCGGCCTGCGGCTGCACATTCCCGCGCTCCTGGCCGGGCAATTGGCGGAGGTGCTGGCCGAACTCCAACGCGGCCTGGCCTCCGATGAACACAAGGCCTTTGTCGCGCGGTTGAGGGCAGCGGGCAAGTAACTTCCCGTTCTTCGGGGGCAGCCTCCACTCTGCCAACCGGGACGGGGACTATTTCGCCAACATCTTTGCCATGCGGTAGTAATCCAGATTGGCGCGGCGCTTATTAGCGCAGACTTGCTCCAGCGGCGTCGCGCCGATCTCGCGCCCCTGCAAGCCCACCATCACCCCGCGCTCGCCGGCCAGCAGCCGCTCCACCGCTGCCACGCCGAAACGCGCCGCCAGCAGCCGGTCGAAGGCGCTGGGACGCCCGCCGCGCTGAATGTGGCCTAAGATCGTCAGGCGAAAGCTGAAGCCCGTATCCAGCTTGGAAAGCGTCTCCTGCAGCGCTGCCCCGTGCAACGTCGCGCCCTCCGCCACCACGATGATGGCGTGCGTCTTGCCGCGCACGTAGGCATCGCTCACCGCCGCGATGACCTCCTCTGCCGACATCTCCTGTTCAGGGATGAGGATGACCTCCGCACCGGTGATGATGCCGGCCATCAGCGCCAGATAACCACACTGACGGCCCATCACTTCCACGATGAAGGCGCGGTTGTGCGAAGAGGCTGTGTCGCGTAGCTTGTCAATCGCCTCGAGGATGGTGTTGAGGGCGGTGTCCACGCCGAGCGATATCTGTGTGCCGTAGATGTCGTTGTCAATCGAGGCCGGGATGCCGACGACAGGAAAGCCGAGTGTGTGCAGCGCATACGCGCCCTTCATTGAGCCTTCGCCGCCGATGATGATCAACCCATCCACGCCGCGCGCGTTGAGCTGACGCAGGGCCTCACGCTGGTAGCGTGGCTCGGCGAACTCCGGGAAGCGCTCCGTCTGCAAAATGGTGCCGCCGCGCTGGACGATGCCGCCCACGCTGCGCGCGTCCATCTCGAACATGTCACCGTGGACCAGGCCGCGATAGGCGCGCCGGATGCCGACGACGCGCAGGCCATGGTACAGGGCAGTGCGCACCACTGCGCGCACGCAGGCGTTCATGCCGGGCGCATCGCCGCCCGAAGTCATCAGGGCAATGGATTTCATAGCGAGGGTCAACGGAGGGAACGGATGAAGCGGATTTGCTTATCCTATCCGTGCCGTCCGTTCAATCCGTTGAGCAATCTTTGGCTGAAAACGCGGGGATTGTATCACGCGCGATGACGCTCTTGACCCTATCTGTATATCCAAAGCCGACCAAGTAGCCCCCGCTTTTTCGTCCAGCGTTACGCCGCGCTCGCCCCCGCCTGCACCTGAATCGCCGCCTCGCCCACCAGCTCGGCCAGCTTGCGGCGCACCTCGGCGGTGAAGGCGATGTGGCAGTTGGGGAAGCGCATCTGCACCTGATGGCCGTTCTCGCGAATTAGGAACTCGAACTCGTCCGGCCCGCGCTGTGTGGTGAGAATGCGGTACACGGCGCGCAACAGCTTGCGGTCGCGCTCGGAGTCGCCTGAAGCCTGCAAGGTCACGATGACTCGCTGCGGCTGCAGCGCGTTCGGTGTGTGCGCAAATGGCGCGGCGGTTTCGCGCGAGGTGTGGCCGCCGGGTCGCGCCGGAGCAGCGGGCATAGCGTTGGCCGGCGAGCCGTTGATGTTGGGGCTGCCGTTACCCGCCGGCGTCATAGTAGCGGGAGACGGCGCGCTCACGGGCTGGGCGGGGGGTGCTTCGAACACCGGCAGGTCATCTTCGTAGGGGAGGTCGTCGGGCGGTGGGGGAACGTAACCGGGCGGCAGGCTGTCTTCGTCCGGCGCGGGCAGCATCACTTCATCGTCGGAGAACATCACCGCCTGCGCCGGCGTGGGGCGGGGTGGGG
>JAVQXV010000268.1:0-3782 GCA_033577755.1 Anaerolineales bacterium | reverse complement strand
ATCTGCGACATCTGTGGATTCTCCAGCCTGTCAGCGATTATGGCCTGAGCAGTGACTGGACAACGAAGCGTTCGGGGAAATTCGTGTTCATTCGTGGCTAAACAAGTACCGCTTATCTTCGAATTTGTGTTGCACCGGGGACGGGAACGGAGTTGAGCACATCCTTGATGATGGCGCGGGAATCCACGTTGCGGATGCGGGCCGCCGGGCCGATGATGATGCGATGCGAGAGGGCCGGCTCGGCCAAAGCCTTCACGTCGTCGGGCAGGACGTAGTCGCGGCCCTGAATGGCGGCGCGGGCCTGCGCCGTGCGGAAGAGCGCCAGGCTGCCGCGTGGGCTGGCCCCGAGGTACACGTCGGGGTGCTTGCGCGTCTGCGTGGTTAGCTCGACAATGTAGGCCTTCACCGGCGGTGCGACGTACACGCTGCGCACCGCCGTTTGCGCGGCCAGCAGCTCCTCCACCTGCACCACCTGCTCCAGAGTGTCCACCGGGTGCGCGAACTGCTGCCGGTCCATGATAGCGATCTCGTCCGCAGCGGACGGATAGCCGAGCGAGAGCCGCAGCAGGAAGCGGTCGAGCTGGGCCTCGGGCAGCGGGAACGTGCCTTCGTACTCGATGGGGTTCTGAGTGGCCAGCACCATAAAGGGCTGCGGCAGTTTGTACGTTGCGCCGTCCACCGTCACCTGCTTCTCTTCCATCGCTTCGAGCAGCGCCGCCTGCGTCTTGGGCGTGGCGCGGTTAATCTCATCGGCCAGCACCACCTGCGCCATGATGGGGCCGGGACGGAACTCGAACTGGCGCGTCTGCTGATTAAAAATCGAAACGCCCGTCACATCGCTGGGCAACATGTCGGGCGTGAACTGCAAACGGTTGAAGGTGGTGCCGAGGGAGCGGGCGATGCTCTTGGCCAGCGTGGTCTTGCCGACTCCCGGCACATCTTCGATGAGCAGATGGCCCTGGCACAACAGGCCGATGAGCGTCAGCTCGACTTCGGCTGCCTTGCCGACGATGACTTTTTCGACGTTCGCCTGCAGGCGCTGCGCCAGAGATTGGACGTTGCTGGGCGACACAGGGGCTCCTTCCCTGAGCGCCACGTGGTCGTTGGTTGAGATCATGATACTCCTCAGTTCAAGTTGCGGCGGCGCTGCCAGAGGAACAGCCCCAGCCAGACGGCTATCCCCGCCAGACTGAGCCGCAGCCCAAGTGTAAAGGTCTGTGGCGCGTAACGAAATTCTACCGTATGTGCACCTGCCGGCACGAACACGGCACGGAAGGCAACGTTGCCTCGGCGCAGGGGCACCGGTTCGCCATCCAGATAAGCGGCCCAGCCGGGATACCAAGTATCAGCAAGCAAGAGCCAATTATCCTGAGTAAGCTGAAGAGAAACTGAGAAGGCATTGGGGTCAGTCTGAGAAATCGGTGAGCGTTCGGGTACATCGGGCAGGAGGCCGGGGTCATCGGCTTCAAGGAGGAGCGTGCGCGCCGGGTCGAAGGCCGGGTCGGCGAGGGCGGCCAGCGCGGCCTCGACGCCGGCCACTTCGCGCACGTCGCCTGCCGGGATGAGCCAGACGCGCCGCGATTCGCCCGGCACGCGGTAGAACGTCACGGCATCCGCCCGCACAATCACCTCCCACGGCAGCGGCGTGCTGCTCGCCACCACGCCCACGTTCATCAGGTTGAGCAGCTTCACCGATTGTGTCGCGCTGACCACGTCGGTGAAAGCCTTGTAGCGCGCGCTCACCAGCGGGTCGAAGTTGTTGGCCGAAGCGATTCCTTCGAGCAGGGCGACATTGGGCAGTTGCACGGCGCGCGCGCCGGTCGCCATCTGCGCCGGGTCGCCGTAGCTGAAGAACGAGAAGTACGGGTCGAACATCACGCGCTGGCGGTCTTCGGGGAATTGAAAGAGGCGCCGGCCGTCGAGCGCCTGCGCCAGCGCGGCCCCGGTCGGCGTGGGCGCGCGATACAGGTCGGCGGGTGCGCCCGGGTTGAGGCCGGCGTTCGCGTACAGCAGGTCGCCGGCGAGGGCCAGGGTCACGAGCAACGCCCAGCGCGATTCGGGCAGTCTCCCCTTCAGCAGCGAAAGCGCGCCGAAGACGGTCAGGTTGACGCCCATCACCAGCACGGCCTGCGCCACCGTCAGCAGTTGGCGGTTGAGCGCAGTTGCAGGCGGCACGAGAAAGAGCGCGGCCAGCGCGGTCAGCACAATCGAAACGGCGCCCGCCGTGCCCAGCCGCGTCCAGTAGAGCGCGCGGCCCGCCGGCGCGGCCCAGCGATCCGCCCCCCACCCGCCCAGCAGCGCCAGCGCAAAGACGAACCAGACCATCATCCGCGTTGGCGCCTGAAACATGTCAAAGGTCGGGACGTTGGCGTACAACCACGGGAAGACGGGCGTGTTGCGTCCCAGGGCGAGGAGGAGGGTGATGGGGAGGAGAAGAGTGAGGAAGAGTAGAAAGTAGAAAGTAGGGATTGGAGATTTTTGATTATGGATTGCTGATTGTGAATTGGCGCGACTAAAGAACGAGATGATTGTGCCAATGCCAAGCAGCAGCGGGATGACGCCCACGTAAACGGCGTCTTCTAGGTAATTGCCGTAGCCGTAGAAGCGCCCCCGGGCCGGGTTGCCGAGCAGGTCGGGCGCGAGCAGGGTCAGCAAACGCCACGGCGAGAACGAGTAGGTCATCACGAACTCATACTCGGCGGCGTCGGCGCGCGGCGATTGCCGCAGGTACTCGAAGGTGGGAAGGAGTTGGGCTGAAGAGATGAGGAGGGCGAGGAGGAAGGAGGTAGAAAGTAGAAAGTAGGAAGTAAGAGATGGTCGTGGGCGCAAGGTGAGCGAGCGCCACAGGCTCCAGGCGGCGAGGAGGAGCCAGGTGTACCATGTCGTCTGTGCATGGCCGGCGAGGAGTTGGAGGGCGAGGCAGAGCGAGAGGATGAGGGCATGGCCTGTTCGAGATTGAAGATTGGAGATTGGAGATTGGGGCTTCAGCAGCGCGTCGGCAGACCAGAGGACCCACGGCAGCCAGGCGAGGGCAGCGTTGATGCTATAGAAGCCGGCGCGCGCAACGGCGTACTGCCCCATCCCGAACGCCAGCCCGGCGACGGCCTGCCCCAGCGGCGCATATCCGAGCGAACGCGCCAGCGTCACCATGCCCGCGCCCGTCCAGACGAGGTGCAACACCAGCAGCCAGTTGAGCGAGAGGTCGAGCGGGAGGAGCAGTGCGAGCCAGTTGGGCGGATAAAGCAGCGCGGACTGGTAGTTGGCGAGGAGTGGCGCGCCGTTGCCGAGCCACGGGTTCCACAACGGCAGGTGGCCGGCGCGCACCGCCTCCAGCGCGACGAACCGCCAGGGGTAGAACTGGAGCAGCGGCGTGCCCCAGTAAAACATCTGCGCGCCAAGCAGGAAGGGCGCGAAGAGCAGGGCCGGGGCTACGCCGCATATGAGATACGGCCAGTGGCGTGAGAGCCAGGTGTGGGTCAAACTAAGACCAACCGACTCGCCGTCTATCCAGTATCGGCAGTTAGCCGGTTCAGCATTAGCCATAATTATAGCTTAGGCATATAGCCCTCGCGCCTCATAAGCTTCTCCCCACCCTGCCGGGGCAGTCACGAGAGCGCACAAGCGCGTCCGAGCAAGCCGGCGCTGTCGCTAGGCCGTTGCTCTTTGGCCGGCGCAGGATGCCGCAACCACCGCTGCAACCTCCCCAACTGCGGTATAATGTCGGCACTTTCCACGCGGCGGTGTAGCTCAGCGGTAGAGCAGGGGACTCATAAGCCCTTGGT
>JAVQXV010000267.1:0-3792 GCA_033577755.1 Anaerolineales bacterium | reverse complement strand
ACTCGCCGAGCGGATCGTGCGCCCGCCCGGAGCGAAAGGCGGCCTGCACGTTGCGTAAGTTGGGCAGCTGCGCCGGGTCGAGCTTGAGCAATAGTCCTTGCTCAATCAAGTGCCTCACCATGTAATCGCTGGGCGTGATCAGGTCAAAGGCGCCGGGCGATGAGTTCTTCAAATCGGCCAGGAGTTCTTCGTTGCTCTCGAAGATGGTCTGGTTGATGAAGATGTCGGTCTCTCTCCAGAACCGCTTGGCCGTTTCGGGGTTGAGATACTCCGGCCAATTATGCAGGTTGAGCAGGGGGGCCTCGCGCAGGGGGGCACGTTGGCAGGTAGCTAGTGCCGCAGCAGCGCCACTAAGCACACCGAGTTTGAGAAAACTTCGCCGGGAACGCCAGGGCATAAGGATTGCTCCGTATTGGAGAGATACAGAGGGATTGTAACAACCGGTTGGGGACCGGTCAATCGGCCGGGCATGTTGTGTGCACGCAAAGGTTGTCAGGGAATGTGCCGCACCTTCGCCCTTCGGCGGGCTTCGCTCGGCGAAGCCACGCTCAGGATGGCCTGCGCGGCGGGCATCCTGAGCGGACGCTGAGCGAAGCCGAAGCGGCAATCGCCGGACGCCCGCCGCTCCCCTGAGCGCGCTCTATGAGCGGTGTCGAAGGGTCGGGGTGCGGCTGACATGTTTTGCGTGCACACGGCATGTTGCAGGTTATAGTGAACTAAAGGTGGCCTCTTGCACTCTGCCTTCATTCAGCTAGTATTGCGCCGGAAACAGGAAAGGAATCGTTCGTGTCGAAACGCCTTCTGCTCGTGTGGATTAGCCTGGTTGCTGCCGCACTCGCCTGCGCGCGCGCCGAGGTGCCCCTTACTCCGGCGACGCCGGCTATCGCCACGCCGGTGCAAGGCAGCGCCATTGTCCGACCAACTGAGACCGCGCCGCCGGCTGGCTATCCGGCCAATCCCTCGCCTGCCGCGCCAACGCAGACGAGCGCTCCCGTTGGCTATCCTGCGAACGAGGCAAGCCCTGCTGTGACGGCCAGCGACACACCTGCACCGCCCACCCCGACCGGCGTCATCCAGCCGCCGCCCACCGAGACGCCGACCATCACGCCGACTCCCGAACCGACGGCTACGCCTGCGCCCGCCACCACTCAGGCGCCCGCCCCGAATACGCCGACGACGGCAGCGCCTGCGCCCACTAATCCATCACCTTCCGGGATTGGTTCACAGCCCATTCCCGCCAACGCGCAGTTCGTGCAGACCTTCGAGATCGGCCACCAGGGCGGGCAACTGATAGGCATCGCCAACGACATGAAGGACGGGCGACCTGAAACATGGGCCAGCCTGCGCGGGGGCAATGCGGCCTGGGTGCTCAACCTGGGCAGCACGCGCACCGTGCTCGGCCTGCGCGTCATTGCCCAGCCCGATTTCCGCGAACCGACCACGTTGACGAAGATTGACGTCAGCACAGACGGCAGCACCTGGCGTACGGTCTATACCGGCTCCGGCGAGTGCGGTGTGCCGCAGTGTGACACACTGCCGCAAAAGGTCTTTCTCGATCTGGGCTTCGGCGCTCAGCAGGCGCAGTACATCCGCCTCACCGGCGGCCCAACACGTTTTGCCTTCGGGGAGATCCAAGTCGCCCTTGCCCCCTGAGGGCGTGGCAGGCCGGTTTGCCTTTAGGTCAGCGGCGCTCCGACCTCGAAGCAGCAGGCCGGCGCGCCGTGGGCTTTGCACTGAGTTTCGGTCACTTCGTACTCGCGCCCTGTCGCCCAGTACAGCGCCGCCTGCACTTCGCCCAGCGTTAATGCGCAACCAATGTCGGCAGAGCTTTGGCCGAACAACGGGTCACTCTCATAATCTTCAAAGACCAGCCGGCCCTGTTGCAAGGTCACGCTTACGCGGCCTTGCGGCGCGGCCGTTTCCCGCCCCAACCATTGCAAAGCGAGGCGCTGGCGAGCAGCCACGGGAAGAAACAGAAACGCCGCGCGATACAGCCGGGCGCGCCACGGCGCATCCGCCGGCAATTGCCGGAAGGCGATGCGGCCAATCTGCACGAGAACGTTGCGGGCGTTACGCCCGTAATAGACGCCGATCGCTCGCGCCACCGCCGCATATTCGGCAGCCCAGGTCTGCGGCAAGTGATTTGCGGGCGGCAGGCCGCCGCTATAGCGACGCAGGCGCGCCTGTTCCAGGATCAGGTTGAGCGCGCCGCGCCCGGCCACTGTTTGAATTGCCAGCAGCAGTCGTCTCAGGCGGGCATTGGTTAGGGCGCGTCCCTGCCGCAGCCACGCTGAAGAGGGCGACTCAGAAGATGCCATTGGACATTCCCCCCGGCATCGTCAGAGCGCCAGTTGATAAACCGGCATCCGCTCGCCGGTCAATTCAAAGCCCAGCCGCCGGTACACGGCCAGCGAGGCCATGTTGTTATGCTGCGTGTTCACGGTGATCTCGCGTCCGCCGCGCCGCCGATAGTGCTCCAGCAGCTCGGCTACCAGCGCAGAGCCGATGCCCCGACCCTGCGCTTCCGGGATGACGGCCAGCCGCGCCAAGTGCGCCGCGCCCCCGTTGGCTGTGGTCAATTGATAGCCGACTACGCGCCCGTCTTGCTCGGCCAGTGTGAGGTGATCGGCCTGAGCCAGCGCCGCGCGCAACATCGCCGGCGAAAGGCGCCACGGCGAATCGAAGGCAGCAGCGTCCGTTTGCAGGATGGCAGGGTGGTCGCGCTCCTCGGCGAGGCGCACGATGACGGCCGGCCTGCGCCTGTTTGCCGCGAATCTCGCCGAGACCGGCCGGGCGAGCGAGCGACGTAGCGTCACTACTTCATGCGTGCGCGCAAAGCCGGCAGCTTCATACAACGGTACCGTCCAGGCTGCCAGGCTCAGGCCTGCTACAGAAAGACCCGGCTGCCGGGCCAGCTCCTGTCGCGCCGGCGTCCAGAGCGACTCCCAGATTCGGCCTGCTTCGACGTCGTCGGCGAGGGCGATCAGGCGTACCCAGGCCACCTCCGGCAGATCGGGCGGGCAGGCCAGCGCGCCCACCACGCGCCCGCGGCGCTCGGCAACGATAAAGGGTTGCATGCCGAGCCAATCCTCAACCGGCAGCCAGTCCAGGTGCATATGCACACGCTGCTCATGGCTCGTCAGCGCTCGGATGGCGTAACGGTCTCCGGGGGTAGCAGGCCGGGCTTGGAGGGTCGAAGCAAAAGTGAACACCACCCATGCTTATACCATAACCGGGCAAGTGTGTCGTAGGTGATTCTCGCAAGCGCTGCCCCTCCCTCTCGTCTCTGCTTGCGTTTCGACTTTCGCGGAGGTACACTCACTTGTGGTCAGGCCGGCACACAGTCAAGTAACTTTAGGCCGGCTACACTTCCTGCGGAGACCGACATGCCCGGCGGTAAGGACAAGGCTCTCGATACGGCTCTGGCGCAAATCCGAAAACAGTTCGGCGAGGGCGCGGTAATGCGTCTGGGCGAGGCTACCCATCTCAACGTGGAAGCTATCCCCACCGGCTCATTGTCACTCGATCTTGCGATCGGCGTCGGCGGCGTGCCGCGCGGGCGCGTCACCGAGATTTATGGCCCGGAGGCTTCGGGCAAGACCACGCTCTGCCAGCACATCGTGGCCGAGGCGCAGAAGCGTGGCGGTGTGTGTGCGTATATTGACATGGAGCACGCCCTTGACCCCACCTACGCTAAAAAGTGTGGGGTGGACGTAGATAATCTGTACATCGCTCAGCCGGATACCGGCGAGCAGGCGCTGGAAATCGCCGAGACACTGGTGCGCTCCGGCG
>JAVQXV010000266.1:0-3803 GCA_033577755.1 Anaerolineales bacterium | reverse complement strand
TGGCCGAAGATGAAGCCGGAGGCCCGCAGCAAGAAGCTGCGCCAGATCGCCGACCTGATCGAGAAGCACGCTGACGAAATCGCCGAAGTCGAAATCGCCGATTGCGGCGTGCCGGTCAGCCAGATCAAAGGCGGGGCGATCCCGCGCGCAGCCTACAACTTCAACTACTTTGCCGACATGACCTACCGTACCATCGGCGAGAGCTACCCGGTGGAAGGGTCGTTCATCAACTACAGCGTGCGCCGCCCGGTAGGCGTGGCGGGGCTGATCACACCGTGGAACGTGCCCTTCATGCTGGAGACGTGGAAGGTCGCCCCGTGCCTGGCCTTCGGCAACACCTGCATCCTCAAGCCTGCCGAGTGGGCACCGCTCTCCGCCAACAAGCTGGCCGAGATCATCCAGGAGGCTGACCTGCCGCCGGGTGTATTCAACGTCGTGCACGGCTTCGGCGAGACCGCCGGCGCGCCCCTGGTGGCGCACCCCGGCGTCAACGTCATCTCCTTTACCGGCGAGACGACCACCGGGCAGGCCATCATGCGCAACGGCGCAGCTACGCTCAAACGCTTCTCGATGGAGCTGGGCGGCAAGTCCCCGACCATCGTATTCGAGGACGCCGACCTCGACCGCGCGCTCGACGGCACGATCTTTCAGATTTACTCGCTCAACGGCGAGCGCTGCACCGCCGGCTCGCGGCTCCTCCTTCAGGAGTCCATCCACGATGCCTTTGTGGAAAAACTGGCCGAGCGGGTGCGCCGCATCCGGGTCGGCCCGCCACATGACCCGGCCACCGAGGTCGGGCCGCTCATCCACCCGGAGCACTGGCAGAAGGTGCGCGGCTATATGGACATCGCCCGCGAAGAAGGGGCAACGGTGCTGGTTGGGGGCGACCGGCCTGCCGGCTTCCCCGAGGGCAACTACTTCGCGCCGACGCTCATTGTCGGCGTGCGCAATGAGATGCGTATCGCTCAGGAGGAAATCTTCGGCCCGGTGCTGGTTGTCATCCCATTCAAAGACGAAGCGGATGCCATTCGCATCGCCAACGATGTGAAGTACGGGCTGGCCGGCTACGTCTGGACGCGCGACATCGGGCGCGGACACCGCGTGGCGCAGGCGTTAGAATCGGGCATGGTCTGGGTCAACTCGCACAACGTCCGCGACCTGCGCACCCCGTTCGGCGGCAGCAAATACAGCGGCATCGGGCGCGAGGGCGACCACTACAGCTTCGAGCTATACACGGAACTCAAAGTCGTTCACGTGGCGATTGGGGAACATCATATTCCGAAGTTTGGAAAGTAGAGAGTGGAAATTAGAGATTGGAGATTAGCGATTAGAGTAGAGCGTCACCAATCTCCAATCTCTGAGGAGAGCAGACATGGCTCTGGCCGACATCTCGACAACGAAAACGCAGCTTAACGTTGAAGGCGCTGGCGCACGGCGCGGCGAGCAGGTGTTGCAGCGCTTGCGCGAGCAGCCGCCGGCGATCTGGTATCGGGGGGAACCGGTGAAGGACCCCACCACCCATCCGGCGCTGAAGAACGGCGTGCACTCGCTGGCGCGGCTGTATGACCTCCAATGGGAAAAGGCCGATATCTGCCTGTATGACTCGCCGACCACGGGCAACAAGGTCAACCGCTCGTTCATGCTGCCCAAAACTCAGGAAGAACTACGCTCGATCAGCCGGGCGATGAAAGTTTGGGCCGAGGCCACCTTCGGCATGATGGGTCGCGCGCCCGATTACCTCAACCGCGCGCTGGCTGGTTACGCCGCCGGCGCCGACTTCCTGGCCGAGGCCGACCCGCGCTTCGGTGCGAACGCGCGGCGCTACTACGAGTACGTGCGCGAGAACGACCTGTGCCTGACGCACACCCTCATCACCCCGCAGGCCAACCGTGCGGTGAACACCGCCCGGCAGGCCGACCCATTCCTGGCCGCGCGCGTCAAGGAGGAAACCGACGCCGGCATCGTGATTCGCGGCTGTCGCATGCTGGCCACCCTCCCTATCTCCGACGAAATCATGGTCTTCCCTTCGACGCTGCTCAAGAATCAAGAGGAAGACGCGCCCTATGCCTTCGGCTTCTGCATCCCCAACAACACGCCCGGCCTGCGGTTCATCTGCCGCGAGAGCTTCGACTACGGCCGCTCGCGCTACGATCACCCGCTCGGCTCCCGCTTCGAGGAGATGGACGCGGTGGTGGTCTTCGACGATGTCTTTGTGCCATGGGAGAACGTCTTTCTATACAGGGACGTGGCGCGCTGCAATCAGGCCTATGCCCGCACCGGCGCCATCGTCAACATGAGCCATCAGGTCGTCGTCAAGAACATCGCCAAGACCGAGTTCCTGCTCGGCCTGGCGTACCTGATGGTGCAGACCATCGGCGTGGAGGGCTTTCAGCACATTCAGGAGAAGCTGGCCGAGATTTGGGTGAACCTGGAGACGATGAAGGCCTTCCTGCGCGCGGCAGAGGCCGATGCCGCGTTGGATGAGTGGGGGGTGATGCGCCCCGCCTGGGACCCGCTGGACGCGGCGCGCAACCTGTATCCACGCCTGTACCCTCGAATGATTGAAATCATCCAGCAGATCGGGGCAAGCGGCTTCATGGCCACCCCGACCGAGGCCGACGTCAACGGCCCGCTGGCCGAGGACATCAAGAAATACTATCAGGCCGCCCGCGCCGACGCCTTTGAGCGCATCCCCATCTTCCGGCTGGCGTGGGACACGGCCCTCTCGGCCTTCGGCGCGCGGCAGGTGCTGTACGAGCGCTTCTTCTTCGGCGACCCGGTGCGCATGGCCGGCGCACTCGTCGCCAATCACCAATCGCAGCTCAACCGGCACATGGAGCGGGTACGAGAATTCCTGAAGGAAAGCCACCTAACACCTGACACCTGACACCTGACACCTGACACGTGACACGTGATACGTGACACGCAATACGTGACCCTTGACACGTGATCCCTGACCCCTCAGCCATGCCCCCCGACCCCCGCGCCTTCCGCAACACCATCGGCCTGTTCGCCACCGGCGTCACCGTGATCGTCACACAGGTCGGTGACGAAGTGCACGCCATGACGGCCAATGCCGTCTCCTCGCTCTCGCTCGACCCGATGCTGTTGCTGTTCTGCCCAAGCAAGAAGGCGCGCCTCTCGCAGCTCCTCGGAGCGATGACGGGATTCAGCGTGAACATCCTACGCGATGAGCAGCAGGCGCTTTCGACGTACTTCGCCGGCGGATGGAAGGAGCCGACCCCGCCGCCCTTCCGCTTCGTGCCCGCCGAGGCCGCACCCAGGTTGGAGGGGTCGCTCGCCTCGATCCACTGCGAGAAGCATCAGGTCGTGGACGGCGGCGACCACTGGATTGTGATCGGGCGCGTGGTGGCGCTGCATCAGGGCGTCGAGCCGCGCCGGCCCCTGCTCTTTTATGGTGGCCAGTACCGCAGCGTGGATTTCACCGCAGGCGCGCCCGCGCCGGACCTGACCAACGTGATGGACGAGCCGGCGTATGTCTATTACGAGTAAAGCTGATGACGTTGTTTGGCAACAGATACCGGGTTGAAACAACGCGGCTGCGGAATTGGGATTACTCCGCCGGCGGCTACTACTTCGTCACGCTTTGCACCTGGCAACGGCGATGTTTATTTGGCGAGGTCGTAGATGGCGAGGTGAGACTGTCGCCGGCAGGCGAGATTGTGGCGGACGAGTGGCAAAAGACGCCGGCCATACGCTCCAACGTCGCGCTGGATGCATGGATTATCATGCCCAACCATTTGCACGGCATCCTGGTCATCTCCGAAACCGTAGAGACGCGC
>JAVQXV010000265.1:0-3846 GCA_033577755.1 Anaerolineales bacterium | reverse complement strand
GCGAATAGATGTCGCTGCGCCCGTCCACATCGCGCTCGCCGCGCGCCTGTTCGGGACTCATGTAGGCCGGTGTGCCCAGGACGCCGCTGCCGGTGAAGGCCGCGCTGCTGTCGCTCAGCTTGGCGATGCCGAAGTCGGAGATGTACGGGTCGCCGCGCCGGTCGAAGAGGATGTTGCCGGGTTTAAGGTCGCGGTGGATAATGCCGCGCGCGTGCGCCTCGTCCAGCGCGGGCGCCAAGGCATTGACAATGCGCGCCGCCTCCGCCAGGGTGAGCGGGCCGCGCCGCAGCCGGTCGTTGAGGGTGCCGCCCGTCATCAGTCGCATGACGATGTAGGGCTGGCCGTCCTCCTCGCCGAAGTCGTACACCGGCACGATGGCCGGATGCTCAAGGGCGGCGATGGTCTGAGCCTCGCGCTCGAAGCGCGCGTGAAAGGCCGGGTCGTGCAGGAACTCGCGCGGCAAGACCTTGATGGCGACCTCAAGCTTGAAGCGCGTATCGAAGCCATGGAAGACCGTCGCCATCCCGCCGCGCCCAAGCTCGCCCTTGATTTTGTAGCGGCCGATGCGTTCAGGAAACATGCAAGCGGATTATACTCAACGCCCTTTGGCGCGTGCCGGCGCAGCGGGTTATGCCGAAGTTGGCTTTTGATGTTGCAGCAGAAACAGCAGCGCCTGCGCGTAAGCTTCTTCCGCGGAAGTGGCGCGGAAGCTCACGGCCGCATCGGGCCGGAAGACAATGGAGCACTCGTAGCCGTCGGGGGAGATGGACAACAGAACAGGCGTATCCGGCGTGCGCGCCTCGACGGCCTGACGCAGCTGGCTCTCCGTCGGCAGCCAGACCGCTTCAGTGGTGACGATGTAATCCATCGCCCACTCCGCCGCGCCCTCGAAGGTGAAGACCTGCTGGCCCTGAAACATCGCCAGATTGGCCGGCAGGTCGGCGATGACGAAGATGCGGTCATCCAGCCCGTGCTCAGGGATAGCGAAGAAGTCATGCAGCGCGGGGTGCCACTCCAGCCCGGCGGCTTTCAATTTGCGCGCAGTCTCGATAGAAAGCATTCGGCTGGGATTCTATCGTAGCTCTCTACTGAAAAAAGTCCATCTGAACTATCAAGAGATATAAACCTCCCGGGTATTGGCAAACTTCCGGTTTGCACCGTTGCGCCTTTGCGTCAACTTTTCAGCCGCGTGGGCTGCGCTCGCCGAGCGTTACCTCAATCTTCAGCGTCCTTCCGTTGCGCACTACGGTCAGCGGCACGCGCTCGCCCGGCTTGAAGCGCATCAGCACGTTGACGAAGCGGTTGTTGCCGTCAATGGCCTGCCCGCCGATGGCGGTGATGATGTCGCCGGCCTGCAATCCGGCCTGCGCGGCGGGCGTCCCTGGCCCGACGGCGCGCACGAACGCCCCCCACTCCACCGGCAGGTTGTAGAACTGCGCCACATCCGGCGTGATGGCCGTCCACTCCACGCCCAGATACGGGCGCGAGACGAAACCCTGCGCGATAATCTGCTCGCTCAACGCCTTGACCGTGTTGGACGCAATCGCGAAGCCGAGGCCTTCTGCCTGAGTAGAGGAAAAGGCATTGCCGCGCACTACTAGTGTGTTGAGGCCGACTACCTGTCCGGCCAGATTCACCAGTGGCCCACCAGAATTGCCCTGATTGATGGCCGCGTCCGTCTGGATCAGGTCCTCCATCGCGTAGCCGAAGCGCGTCTCCAGCGAGCGGCCCAGCGCACTGACCACGCCAACAGTGACCGTATTGCGGAAGTCGCCTAGCGGCGAGCCGATGGCGATGACGGTTTCGCCGGGTTGGAGCGCGTCGGAGTTGCCCAGCTCGGCCCGGCCGGGAACTTCGGCATCCACCTTCAACACTGCCACATCCGCAATGACGTCTGAACCCACCAGCTTCGCATCCACCGTCTGCCCATCGAGGAACACGACTTGCAGTTGGCGCGCACCCTCGATGACATGCGCGTTGGTCAGGATGTAACCGTCCTCGGAAACAATCACGCCGGAGCCGGAACCGCGGTCGGTAACTACCGTCACTACCGCCGGGCTGACTTTGGCGACGGCGTCCTGAATGGCGGTGTTGATGTCCACATTGATGGTCTGCGCCGGGAGGGTGGGCTGAGCGACTCGCTCAACCGGCAACGGCGCGCTCGGCCCCAGCCGGTCTCGCACCGCCCAGAACACCGCCGCGCCGCCGGCTGCCGCGCCGAAAAGACCGGACAGGCCGACGGCCAGAACCACGCCCAGCGTTAGCCACAGACGACGCCAGTTCATACGCTTCACCTCCACGTTCGGGTATCAACTCAAGACTTCTTTGCTCACGGATTTCGGGCTGTTGAGTCTGCTCGAACGATTGGTCACTTTCGATACAGCACGTGCGCCCAATCTATCGAATCCGTGTCGAAGGTATCGAACTCGTGTTAGAGGCTGCATTAGAGACCTTAATCCACCCTGAAGCCAGATTTGGAAGCAGATAAATCCGAATGGGAGAGGGGAGTAGGCCTCATCCGTACCATCTACACCATCCGTTCTATCCGCCTCATCCGTTTCATCCATTCCCACCCGCTACATCTGTTACTTCATCCGCTGCCCATTCGCTGCCAGCCTGCCCGCAGCGCCAGATACGCACCCACCTGCCCCAACACGGCAGCTAGGATGACCACCGGAGCCACGCGTGGGCCAAGTGGGTCGTGGAGCGCGCCGATGAGTCGGGGTAACAGAATCGCGCCCAGACTACCGCCCATGAAGAACAGACCGGTCAGGCGCGCGGTCAGCACCGTTTGTTGCGCGGCAAAAGCCAGTACCATCGGGAAGATGGACGCCATCGCCAGGCCGAGCAGGAGCGTGCCCGCCCACACCATCACCGGGCCGTTTGCCAGCAGCACCAGTCCTGCGCCCAGCACACTGCCGGCCAGGTCGAGCGCTAACACTGTGCCCGGGCGCAGGCGCGCCGAGAGCGGGATGCTCAGTAAACGGCCCAGCGCCAGCATTCCCAAAAACGCCGCGTTGAGATAGGCTGCGCTGATCTTGTCCGTCAGCCGCAGCGCCACGCTGTAGCTATAAATCCAGTTGCTGAAGCCGGTCTCCCCGCCCACATAGAGCAAGAGAAAGACGAAGCCCAACACCGCCAGCCGGAGCTGCGCGCGCGTTAGCGGGCTGCCGGCCTGAGCGGGCGCGGGCACGGGCGGGCTGGGCCGTGTCAGCAGCCACAGCGCCGCCGGCAGAACGAACAGCGCCAAGGCCCAGTACGTCGCGGTCACCGAACCCATCATCGCGAGCACCGGCGGCGCAGCGAACACACCCAGTCCGAAGCAAAAGTGCAGGCCGTTGACATACGGCCCGGCGCGAACACTGTACTGCCATAGCGCCAACGTGTACGCCCCGATCTGCATTCCGGCCAGAACCAGGCCCAGAATCAGAAGCAAACTCACCAGCGGCCAGAGCGAGCCGGCGAGCGGCGCCAGCGCGAGGGCGACGGCAGCAACGAAAGCAGCGGCGACGATGAGGCGATGCCCCGGCAGGTGGTCGTACAGGTGGCCAAACAGGGACGCGCCGGCGAGGTAGCCAAGCATGTAAGCAATGAGCAGGTTGCTGATTGCGTCGAACGAGGCGCCCGCATTGGCAGCCAGATCGCCCTGCGTCGGCTCGAGCGAACCAGCGACCAATCCCACTGCCGCCGCCGACAGGCAGTAACCGGCAAAGTCAAGCGCCCGCCCCCGTATCGCTTCATTTCCAGTCATCAGTCTTCAGTCATTAGCCACCAGTCATCCCCCTTCCTCGAGCCGGCGCCCATTCTTCATCTCCACCATCCCATATGGGAAGTTGTACTCGGCCA
>JAVQXV010000264.1:0-3867 GCA_033577755.1 Anaerolineales bacterium | reverse complement strand
AACTCGCGCAGGATGCGCCCGGGCCGCGCCGACATGACGCACACCCGGTCGCCCAGCGTCAGCGCCTCTTCGATGCTGTGGGTGACGAAGATGACGGTCTTGCGCAGCTGCTCCCACTGCTGGAGCAGGGTCTGTTGCAGCAGCAGGCGGGTCTGCGCATCGAGCGCGGCGAACGGCTCATCCATCAGCAGCACCGCCGGGTCGTAGGCAAAGGCGCGTGCCAGCCCGACGCGCTGTTGCATACCGCCGGAGAGCTGCGCCGGGTAGGCGCGCGCGAATTTCTCCAAGCCCATCTCCCTCACCCAGCGCTGCGCCGCTGCCGAGCACGCGGCGCGTGTTGCGCCGTTGACGCGCAGGCCGTAGGCGACGTTGTCCTCCACCGTCAGCCAGGGGAAGATGCCGGCGTTCTGGAAGACGAGCGCCATCGCCGGTTGCTTTGGGTCGGCGTGGTGGATGACGGCGCTCCCGCTTGTCGGCTGTTGTAGCCCGGCCAGCACGCGCAACAGCGTGCTCTTGCCGCAGCCGCTCGGCCCGACGAGGCACACCAGCTCGCCCTCGGCCACGCGCAGCGAGAGCGGCCCCAGCGCCTCCACCGGCCCGGTGTTCGCGCGCGCCGGGAAAGTCACCTGCAAGTCGGTGATTTCGATCTTGAACATCGGCAGGTGTGAGGAGGAAGGAAGGAGGCAGTAGGAAGGAGCGAAGAGAAGAACAATGTCTTACCGCTTCCTTTTCTTCCTTCTCCCTTCTTCCTTCTTCCTACTCTTTCCCTCATTTCCCTAAATCCCTGGCCGCTTCCTCCGCCAGCTTCGTATTCACCAGCGTGGTCAGGTCAAGCGGCTCAGAGTAATCGAGCAGGCCACGGCCCATGAAGTACTTTTGCAGGGCCTCGAGGTCGGCGAGGGGCACTTTGGCATCCGGGTTGAACTGCGGCAGGGGCAGTCGCTTGGCCACGTCGGCGGGCACCTTCGTGTATTTCTCCAGGATGCCGGCCAGTTCATCGGTCATGTAATCGCCTTGCAGCTCGCGGCAGGCTTTGATATAGGCACGCAGGAAGCCGCGCGCCACTTCGGGCCGCTCGGTCGCCAGCGCGCTCATGAAGACGTAGGTCGCGGTGAAGCCGTTGATATAGTCGTTCTTCAGAATCTTCACCAGCCCTTTGTCAATGGCGGTGGTAACAAACGGTTCGGACATCACGGCGGCATCAATCTGGCCACTATCGAGCGCGGCGGCGATGTTGGCGAACGGTATGGCTTCGAGCTGGATGTCGGCCATCGTCAGGCCGCCGGTCTTGAGCGCCTCGTTCAGCCAGTATTCGGTACCCGCACCCAGCGCGTTCACGGCCACCTTCTTTCCCTTGAGGTCGGCCACGGTTTTGATGGTGTCATTCTTGGCGCTGATGATAAGGGGCGTAGTGAGCGGCGGGCGCTCGCTGTGCAGCGGGGCGACGATCTGGAACTTCAGGCCCTTGTGGACGGCGTTGAACAGACCGGCGTTCGCGCCGCCGAGCGCCACGTCGAAGTTGCCGGCAGCCAGCTGCACGATGGCATCATTGCCGCTTTGGATGGGGGTCAGTTCGAGGGTGATGCCTTCTGCCGCAAAGTAGCCGCGCTCGATGGCGAGGTACAACGGCGCGTAGAAGATGACGGGGATGTAGCCGGTGCGCAGGGTGACCGGCGCGGGGGCGGGCGCTTGAGTCGCGGTGGGGGTGCTGGCCGGCGCGCAGGCGGCCAGGAGCAGCGCCAGGACGAGCAGCGCGGTTGGCGCGGTGGATAGATAGCGTTTCATTTTCGATCTCCTTGAATCAAGAGTGGATGCTTATCGCAAGGGGGATTTTATCTCTATCCAGACATGAGTGGTATAAAAGCGATTCTGCATAGCGATCAGAAGGTTTGCTTATCAGCGGCTGCGGGCGAAGTCTTTGACGCGCGCCGCCAGCTCGGCGATGGGGCGCAGGTGGCGTACGTCGAGGGCATAGTTGACGGTTTGCGTGCGGAGATATTGCTTGACGCTTGATCCAGCCGGAAGCCGGCGGCTATGCGAGCGGAAGTCGCCCTTGGTAAGCCAGCCGGCGATGATCACCTCCAGGCCATAGACCCAGATGTTGTGCCAGTGCGTAGGCGCGACGAGGTGCGTCTCGCGCAGTGCCGGGCTGTGCACGCCGAGCCGGCCTTCGGGCAAACGGTCAACGCGCAGGTAGAGCAACGAATAGAACTCGTGCTGCGTCTGGACGCGCTCACGCGGCGGGAGCAGGAGCCGCTCCACCAGCGCGCCGTGGTCGGCGCCCTGCCCGCCGATCTCCACCTCCAGCGGCGTGAGCAATTCGGTCTTGAGCACCAGCTTGCCGAGGGAGCGCCACGGGCCGCGGCCCAGCCAGGCGCCGGAGTCGGGCGAGGCCACCAGCTCCAGTGGTCGCCCGGCCTGCGCGGCCTTGTCGAAGTCTTCACGCCGATACGCCTCCAGCCCGGCCAGAAAACCGAAGGCGTAGAGGTCGCCGTCGTTGAGCGAATGGCCGAGCAGTTGGTCCTCGGGCACCAGTGCGGCGGCGTCCAGCAGCCAGCCCGGGTCGCGGCGCAACTCGGAGATGGACTCGCGCCGACTGATGAGGAAGCTCTTCAAGTCGCAGCGTCGCCCACCCAGGCGCAGGTCGTAGCGGTCTTTCTCGGTGAAGGCCGTCGCGCCGAGCAGGTCATAGGGCACTTCCTGAGCGTCGAGCCAACGACGGAAGGCCAGCTCTACGGCCACGCCCGCCACGATCTTGCGCAAACGCGCGCCCAGGCCCAGGCGCATCCGGTCGTAGGTGTAGTGGAGCGACTTCTTGGCGTACTCCACGCCGGCGCGCGTCAGCGTGTCGTCATACGGCAAACGCAACAAATCTGCGGAGGTAATCATGCGCAGGGGCGTGGTTTCGAGTTGAAGGTTCAACCGACAACCTTCAACCTTCGTTTCTGAACTGCAAGCAGTAGTGATGAAAGGTGTTGCTCACCCAGGCATTGCCCAGGCCGTAAGGTGCGAGCCGCTGGTTATCCTGGCACCAAACGCGCTCATCTTTGAGCGCATAAGTGCGGCTCAGCCGCCGCGCCAAGTCCCATGCCAGCGGATAGATTTTGCCGCCCTTCTTCACGTTCTTGACGATGATGGTCAGATAGGCCTTCGGCCTGAGCACCGGCTGCAGGGCTTCGTATATCTGCGCCAGCCGCTCGAGGAACTCGTCATAGTCGCGCACGTTGCCCAGATCGCGCGGGTCGTCGGAGTACACCACATCCAGGCCGGCGGTGGTGCGGCGCTTCTTTTGCGTTTCGGCGCCTCGGGCGTGCAGCATATCCCAGTACGGCGGCGAGGTGAGCACGTAATCAATGGTCGGCAGGTTGAGCCGGGCGGCGTCGCCGGCGTCGGCGTTATACAGGACGACGCTCAGCTTGTGCGCCGCTTTGCCCAGGGCGGCGCGCTCTTCATTCAATATGCGTTCCGCAATGTTGAAATACTTCGGGTTCAGTTCGATGCCGACGGCGTTGCGCCCGGCGCGCAGTGCGGCCACCAGCGCCGAGCCGGTGCCCATCATCGGGTCGAGCACGGTCTGCCCCTTCTTGGTGAAGAACTCGATGAACTCCTGCGCCAGCGTCTCGGGGAACTTGGCCGGGTGCGTCAGCACATCTCGGCGGCGCGGCGGCGGATTGTGGATGAACCACGACTTCTGGAATTTGAGCCAGGCTTTGGCGTCCAGATTGTTGAGACGATTGCGCAGGAGCTTCTTCGAGTCGGTCATCGGTCAACGGATGGAAACGGATGTAGCGGATGTAGTGGATGGAACGGAATTATAGGGTCATCCGCTTAATCCGTTCCCCATCTGCTGCCTCCGTTTCTCCATTA
>JAVQXV010000263.1:0-3887 GCA_033577755.1 Anaerolineales bacterium | reverse complement strand
GCCTGGAGGCGTTCGCGAAGGTCGGAAGAGAACTCGGCGTTATTTCGGGTTGAAGGATACAGGTTCAACCTTCAACTTCAAACCCGCGCCCGCTGAAGTAGTCACAGATTGAAAGCTCAACCTTCAATCCACAACAGAAAGGAAGGCTCCACATGTCCCTCACCTACACCTGGCTCGGACACGGCACCGGTCTACTGACCGTGGACGGCAAGAAGATTCTGGTAGACCCCTTTCTCGACGACAACCCGAAGGCGGCGATAAAGGCCGACCAGGCCGAGGCCGATTACATCCTCGTCTCGCACGGCCATGGCGACCACATCGCCGACGCCGCGGCGATTGCCAAGCGCACCGGTGCGCTGGTCATCAGCGTCTTCGAGATTGCCAATTGGCTGGGCAATCAGGGCGTGAAGACGCACGGCCAACATCTGGGCGGCGGCTATCACCATCCGTTCGGCTACCTCAAGCTGACCCAGGCCGTGCACGGCTCCGGCCTGCCGGACGGCAGCTACGGCGGCAATCCGTGCGGCTTCCTGCTGACGGCCGGCGGTAAGAAGGTTTACCTGGCCTGCGACACCGGCCTGTTTGGCGATATGAGCCTGATCGGCGATGAGGGGCTAGACCTGGCCGTGCTGCCCATCGGTGACAACTTCACCATGGGGCCGGACGATGCCCTGCGCGCCGCGAAGCTGCTGCGGGCCAAACACGTCATCCCCGTACACTACAGCACCTGGGACCTGATTGCGCAAGACGCCGAAGCCTGGGCGAGGCGCGTCGAAGCGGAGACCACTTCGAAGGTGCACGTGCTCAAGCCGGGGGAGAGTTTTAGTTTGTAGAAAGTAGAGAGTAGAAAGTGAAGGGGGTGTTTAGGGCGGAGCCGTTATAACACGAATGGGCACGAAGGTAACTGCTCAGGCAATAGCTTCCGGCCGTTGAAGAGAATCCACAGATGTCACAGATGACCACAGATTTTCTCTGCGATAAGCTTCGTCATCTGCGGATAAATCAGGACGGCTGAGCAGTTACTCGGCATCTTTCACGAAGCACAAAGTTGGGCGAATGACTGCGAACAATTCGCCCTCCCTCATTCGTGCCCATTCGTCCCAATTCGTGTTCATTCGTGTCCCCTCATTCGTGTCCATTCGTTGCCATTCGTGCTCATTCGTGTCCTCTCATTCGTGCCCATTCGTTGCCATTCGTGTTCATTCGTGTTCCCGCTGTTTGAACCGCGAAGGCGCAAAGGCCGCCAAGAAAAACGAGCACGAGCAATCCCCAATCTCTAATCTCCAACCTTCACATCCACCGGCAGCACCACGCGCCCGTCCGCCAGCGATTGGCCCTGCGCATCGAAGGCGGGCAGGCGTGGCAGATCGGGCAGGTTCGGGTCGTACCAGCCCACGGCGATTTGATAGCGCCCCGGCGGCACGTCACCCAGCGAGAGCGTGACGGCCTCCGTTACTACTTCAGCCTTCACCCAGCGCGTGGTCGGGTAGGTGAAGTTGCGCGGCACGGCGTCGAACTGTGTCGCGATGGAACCGGTGGCCGGGTCGAAGAGGTGGACGAAGTACTTGTAATCGCCGCGCGGCTGGGCCAGGGCCTGCCATACGAGCGCGAGGCGCACTTCGGCTTCGGTCTGCGCGAAGTCGTAGCCGATGAGCCTGAATTGCCCGTCGAACGTCGCGCCCACCGGCGTCTGCACCGGCGGCACGGCGAACTCGCGCGCACGGCCCGTCACCGTCACCGTGCCCACCCGAACCGCTTCGCCCACCTCGGCCCCGGCCTCGTCCATCAGTTGCAACCACACTGCGTACTCCCCCGGCTCAAGGTCGTTGGGGATGGGCAAGCGGGTTTTGCCGATGAGCCGGGCATCGAGCGGCCAGGTGTTCGCCGGCGAGCCGGGCGCAAGCTCGGTTTCGTGAGTATGCGCCGGAACATCTCCGCGCCGCAACGACCATCGCGCGCGATACGGAGGGTTAGGCTGCGGGCCGGTGAGGTAGAAAGTAGTAAGTAGTAAGTCGTCGCCTTGCGTAACTTGTGCAGGGTGTTCGGTCTTTTCAATTTGCAGATTCGGCGTAAGGATGAACTGCGCGATGCGGCCCTCGCGCGGATGGCGCCGGTTGAGAGCGAACGGGACAGCGGTCACGCCGAGCGGTTGCAGCGTGGCGGCGTCGTACACGGTCACCGCAAGTTGATACTGCCCCGGCGGCTCGCCCGGCCCGGCCAGCGTCACGCGCACCGTATCAGTAACGACCTCGCCGGGTCGCCAGAGCGTAGTGGGATAGAGGCCGCGCGCGAACTGCACATCGCCGCCGCTGCCCCACTCTTCGCCCGCCGCGTCGCGAACGCGTAGCGCCACCATGAAGCTGGCCGGCAATTCCGCCGTCGCCTGCCAGGTCAATTGTGCCTTGAGTTCATCGTCCGTCGTGAAAGCCACCGCGCCGCGGATGAGCCGCAAGGCTCCAAACTCCGCCTGCGCCGGCTGCGACGCGACGATGGCCGCTTCATCATCCACAATGACCGGCGCGAGATGTACGAGGCCGCGCGCGCGCCCGCCCGCGGTGAATGCGGGATACATGGAACCCTCGTCGCGCAACTCGACGGTGACGAAGTACAGCCCCGGCGGCAGGTCGGCGGGGATGGGCAACATGGCCTTGGCCTGCGCGCCCGTCAGCGCGACGGTGGTGAACGGCAACGGCAGCGCCGTATCGCGCAGCGGCGTGGCGAGTCGGAAGGTGGCCTCGACGTTGCGCTTCAGCGCCCATGCCGTTTGCACCGTCAGCGTCTCGCCGCGCCGCAATCGGTCGGCGCTGTAGCGCACTGCGCGCAGCTCGCCGGCCTCGCCGAAGCGCACCACGTCATGATGCGGAAAGGCGAGGGTATCGAAGTCGGCGTTGAGCGGGAGAGGCGAGAGTGGAGATTGGAGATTCAGGCGAATAAGAAGGAAGCCGATGAGCGGAAGTGATAGGGCGACCACGTGACGCGGTGACAGGGCGGGAAAGACTTTGCGCCCTTCGCGTGCTTTGCGAGAGACCCACACCCCCAACGGCGCGAGGAGCGCAGCGACGCTGAAGACCTCGGCCCACAGCCGTAGCGGCGTGCGGCCCAGCCACAGGGTGACGGTGTGCGCGCCGGGCGGCAGCGTGAAGCTAACCCAGCCGAGGCCGGGCGCGGCACGGACTTCGAGCGGCTGCCCATCCGCTTGCGCTTGCCAGCCGGGCCAGTAGTAGGTGGGGATGGCGAGAGTAGCCGGCGCGTCGCCGCTTACGGTGATGGCCCATTGCTCGGACGCGCCGCGTTTCCACAGCCGCTCGCCCTCGGCTTGTCCGCCGCTTAGCACTTTCAGGCGCGGCGGGCGGCCTAGCATCGCATCGCCGGTGAATGGGCGCGGCTTCACCTCGCGCGGCAGATACTCGCTGTTCACCGTGTTGCCGATGGCGGTGGTGAAGTATTCGTACAGGTTGAGCCGCTTGGCGGTCACATCGGAGTCGGCCAGCGGGATGAACTCCAGCCGGAGCGGGAGCAGGGCTGCGAGCGCCAGGCCGGCTGAAAGGAGAGTGGGGATTAGAGATTGAGACCACCTCCAATCTCTAATCTCTAATCTCCAATCTCCAACCTGCGCCGCCAGCGCCGCCGTGAACAGGGCCTGGATGGAGAGGAAGCGCCACGGGAACTGTGTGTACGCGAGCAGCGGGACGTTCTCCCACAGCGGCCGCGAGAGGGGCGTGATGAGGAACGTAGAAAGCACGAAGCCGAGGACGATGAAAGTATTGAGCGCCGGCCACTTGCGCCGCCGGCCTGCCCGCCACAGCAGCGCGCCGAGGCCGAGAACGGCGAGCGCGGTTTGCAGCAGGCCCATGCTGAACGGATTGCCGTCGTAATCGAACCACAGC
>JAVQXV010000262.1:0-3916 GCA_033577755.1 Anaerolineales bacterium | reverse complement strand
CGGAGATCGGCGACGTGCGCGGGCTGGGGCTGATGATTGCCACCGAGTTCACCACTTCCGGCGGCGAGCCGTTCACCGACCGCGCCAAGGCTGTCGCCAAAGCCGCCCTCGCCGAGGGGCTAATGCTGCTCACCTGCGGCTCGCACGACAACGTTCTGCGCTGGATCCCGCCGCTCATCATCAACGAATCCCACGTCAAGGAGGCGCTGGGGATGTTCGAGAGGGCGTTGGAGGTAGCAAGTAGAAAGTAGGTGTCACGTATTGCGTATTGCGTATTGCGTATTGCGTATTGCGTATCTCGTATCTCGTATTACGCAATACGCAATACTCGATACGCCATCCCTATGTTCCGCCTCGCCGTTCCCGTTCGCTGGCGCGCAGTTATGGCGGTTACCGCGTTCGGGCTGGCCTGTCTGGCGCTGGGCGTGGGCGGGGCCGTCTGGTACGCGCTGCGCTGCAACGTGCTGGACTACATCGAGCGTGCCGCCGCTTCCCCCTCCAATCCGCGCCAGCAGTACCTGTTCGCCTGCGGCTACCTCTACGAGTCCGTTGATGGGGGACAGACCTGGCTGCGCAGGGAGAGCACCGGCCTGCCCTTCGGCGCGCGCGAGGGCTGGGTGGCAGTGGACCGGCAGCCGGGCGTGCTCTATCTGGGCACGACCATCTTCACCAACAGCTCGGCCTATTGCTGGAACTGCGCCTGGACCTACCTGCGGCCCGCCATCTTCGTCAGCACCGACGGTGGGAAAACATGGCAGTTCGCTTACCGCTTCCGGCGTGGCCCGGCGAACCAGAGCAGCTTCCTCGGCCTGTACGCCGACCCGGACAAGGCCGGCTTCGTCTGGGCCATCGTCAAGAACCGCGACGAGATCAGCCATTACGCCACGGCCACGCACGGCTACAACTGGAAGCGGATGTGCTACGAGTATTACTTCGTCGGCTCCGGCTGCGCCGTTCCTGAAAGCATCCGGCGGCTGACGCGGCTGGAGACGGGCGCGGAAGGCGGCGGGGTGAAGTAGGGGCGTATAATCTGACGCGGAGGTGCGCCATGCAACTTGAAGAGTATCTGGATTTTCTGGCTCCGAACGACATTCGCATCAAGGGTCATCGCATCGGCCTGGAGCTGATTCTCTACGAATACATCTACAATGAACTGACGCCGGCCCAGTTGCGCGAGCGCTTTCCGACTCTCACGCTTGAGCAGATTTATGCGGTGCTGGCTTATTACCACCATCACCAGCCACAGTTGGACCAGTATCTGGCGGATTGGCTGGAGTTTGGCCGGCGCGCGCGGGAGGAACAGGCGGCGAACCCTCCGCCGGTCGTGCGCCGCCTGCGCAGGTTGGCCGCCATGGAAAATCAGGCCGCATGAGCCTCATCCGCTACCTGTTGGATGAGCATATCCCCAACCAGTTGCGGTTGGCACTGCGGCAGCGTTCTCCCGGCCTGACCGTCTGGCGCGTCGGCGAACCGGCAGCGCCGTCGCTTGGGACGCGGGACCCGGACTTGTTGCTCTGGTGCGAGTTGAACGGTTTCTCGCTGGTGACGAATAATCGCGCCTCGATGCCCGGCCACCTGCGTGACCATTTGGCCGCCGGCCATCACGAGCCGGGGATTTTTGTGGTCGGCGTCAACATGACGCTGAGCGCCATCGCCGACGAGCTGGCCCTGATCGCCTCCGCCTCCGAAGCCGAGGAATGGGTGGATCAGATCGTTTACCTGCCGTTGCGCTAGCCGGGCCGTGGAGCAGCGGCGCCGAAACAGAACTGCGCAAATGAATTGACAGGTTTCGGGAATGTGCGCGTGCTTCGCGGTGGCGCGTGGAACCTCAATGCTGTCCTCGCGCGGTGTGCGTACCGCCACGAGAGCGCTCTCATCCCCCGTGACGACAACATCGGTTTTCGGGTGGTGGTGGCGTCGCCTCTCTCTCGTGAGGGCGGTCTGCCAACGGATAGGTGAACGGACGAACGGATGGAAACGGATGAGCCTCGCCGGTGCGAGGCTCTTTTGTTGTGAGCAGTTGGCAACGGATAGGGTAGCGGATGTAACGGATGGGCCAGCTTACGGCGCGGCCCATCCGCTACATCCGTTATTCATCCGCTGCCCACCTCACTCCCTCTCCCGCGTCAAGCGGTGCGCCAGCAGGATGGGAATGGTGGTCACGGCGATGACGAAGAAGGCGGTGACGTTGGTCACCGGCCGGTCGCGTGGGCGCGAGAGCTGCTGCAAAATCCAGATGGGCAGCGTGGATTGCTGGCCGGCGGTGAAGGTGGTGACGATGACCTCATCGAAGGAGAGGGCGAAGGCCAGCATGCCGCCCGCCAGCAGCGCCGTGGCGATCGTCGGCAGCAACACGTAGCGGAAGGTCTGCCAGCCGTTCGCGCCCAGGTCCATCGAGGCCTCGGTAAGGCTACGACTGGTACGCCGCAGCCGGGCAATAACGTTGTTGTACACCGTCACAATGCAGAACGTGGCGTGGCCGATGACGATCGTCCAGAAGCTGAAGTCCAACTCCAGCAGGCTGAAGGCCGAGCGCAACGCAATGCCGGTGACGATGCCGGGCAGGGCGATGGGCAGGATGACGAGGAAGGTAATGACCTCCTTGCCGAAGAACTGCCGGTTGACGGCCAGCGCGGCCAGCAGGCCGAGCACCAGGGCCAGCACCATCGCCACGGCGGCCACCTGCACCGAGAGCCAGAGCGCATCCCAGAGGTCATAGCGCGCCCAGGCCGCCGGGAACCATTGCAGCGTCAGGCCGGGCGGCGGGAAGGTGAAGGCGGCTTCCTCCGTGGTAAAAGCGTAGAGCACAATCACGGCCATCGGCGCGTGCAGGAACAGCAGCACGCCGAGGGCGGCCAGGGTAAGGCTGAGGGGGGCTTTGCGTGAGTCCATCAGATTTCGGTTACGGCTTTCCCGGCGTTTCCCTTATTTCCCGTCTTTACAGCGCCTCGAACGCTCCAAGCCGCCGCGCCACAATCAGGTACACGGCCATAATCAGCATCGGCACCACCGTCATGGCAGCAGCCAGCGGGATGTTGCCTGCCGTGCCCTGGTGGCGCAGCACCGCCATGCCGATGAAGAAGCTCGAATCGCCGATGATTTGCGGGATGATGAAATCGCCGAGCGTGAGCGAGAAGGTGAAGATGGAGCCGGCCACCACGCCGGGGAAAGCCAGTGGCAGCGTCACGTTCCACAACGTCTGCCGGGGCCGTGCGCCCAAATCGCCGGAGGCCTCCAGCAGGCTGCGCGGCACGCGCTCCAGCGCCGCCTGCACCGGCAGGATCATGTACGGCAGCCAGATGTAGACGAAGACGAGGAACATCCCTAGCGACGAAGTGGAGAGCGACGGCCCGCCGATGACGGGCAGCCGCAGCACGCCCTCCAGCACGCCGCCCAGCCCCAGCTGCGTGAAGACCCAGGTCAGCAGTCCCTCCTTTGCCAGAATCGTCTTCCAGGCATACACGCGCACGATGTAGCTCGACCAGAGCGGCAATACCACGGCCAGATATAAGATGGCCTTGAGCCGCCTGCCGGCGTAGTGCGCCATGTAATGAGCGAGCGGGAAGGCCATCACGGCGCAGGCCACCGTCACCGCCGCCGCCATTGCCGTTGTGCGCAGGAAGATGTCCACGTTGGCCGGCTGGAGCAGCTCGGCGTAAGTGCTCAGCGTGAAGGAGCGCACCACCCGCCCGGTGTAGGCGTCAATCGAAAAGAAGCTCTGCACCAGCAGGGCAAAGAGCGAGCCGAGATAGACCACGCCCAGCCAGAGCAACGGCGGCGCGAGCAACAGCGCCAACATCAGCCGCGGGTGGTTGTATAGGAAAGTGGAGAGCGCGCTCAGAACGTTGGGAGAGGTAGAGCGGGTGGACAGGGGGGCCATGAAGGTGGAAAGTAGAGAGTAGAGCAGGATCAGTCT
>JAVQXV010000261.1:0-3944 GCA_033577755.1 Anaerolineales bacterium | reverse complement strand
CTGCAGGCGGACGGCTGCGACCCGGAACGCAGCCCGACCTTCTGCCGGGCGCTGCTGGAGCCGTTGCAGGCCGACAGGGCGTATGTGCTGTTGACGTGGATGCTGGTGGGCGTGCCGGGCGCGTGGCTGGCGGCGCTGGCCTACCGGCTGGCGCGACGCTTCGGCGCGACGAATGCGCTGAGCGTCAGTGCAGCGCTGGCGCTAAGCTTCGGCACGGCGCTGTTTCCGTACAGCACCGTCTTCACCAATCATGTCCCTGCCGCCGCTGCTCTGTTCGGCGCGCTGTATCTTTTGCTGACCCGTCCGCAGCCGACGCGTGGCATGCTGGCGCTGGCCGGCTTTGCAGCGTCTCTTGGCGCGGCGCTTGACCTATCGGGAGGACTCTTTGGACTGCTGCTGGGCGCGTGGGTGCTGTGGCGGCGGCGCGCGCAGTTCGTCTGGTTTGCGGTGGGGGGACTGGTCCCGTCGCTGCTCTCGGTTGCGCTGAACTTTCAAATCGTCGGCAACCCGTTGCCGCCGCAGATGTACACCGCCGGCTATCGGTTTCCCGGCTCGGAGTTCGAAGCGACGGTGGCCGGCAACCGGCCGTCCGAAGACATCGGGCGATATGCCTTTGACCTGCTGTTCGGCGCGCGCGGCGTCTTTCTCTTCTTTCCAATCTTGCTGTGGGCGGTAGCGGCGTCGCTACGGGCGATGCTTGTCGGGCGCGGTGTGATGCGCGAGCTGGCCTGGGTTGTAGGGCTGGGCGCGACGCTGTACACGCTGTACTTCATCTTCTCCACGAACAACTTCGGCGGCTATGCCTTCAGCCCGCGATGGTTGCTCATCCCGGCGACGTTGCTATCGGCTTTCGCTCTGATTCAACCGGAGCTGTATCGCGCCATGTTTACCCGCCTCCTTCTCGTCGCCCTGTCTCTCTTTTCGGCGGCGATGGCTGTCATCGGCGCGCTCAACGTGTGGTCGCCGGCCTTCCCGCCTTTGTACGTGGCCGTCGCCAGCCCGCGCCCGTTTGCTCCTCCGCCTATTGCTGCGGCGGGCTATGTGGACGAGTACAAGTTCGGCGACGAACTGCGGCTGAGGCTGGGCGGCAACGGCCTGCGCCCGCGCTGGTTCGATGCCGGACAGGGACTCGTCGCGCCGGCAGGCCGGGCCTGGTGGGTGCTTGGGCCGGAGGCGAGGCTGTGGCCGGAGGCTGCGGCGCGACTGGCGTTGCCCGCGCAAGGGCCTTTCGTCATCGGTGAAGACCGCGCCGCTCAGCTCGAACGCTGGCAAAGCGAGCTGAGCGACTGCGCCGGTGAACTGGCCGCGCCGCTGCCGGCTGCCTTCGGCAGGGAGCTGACGCTGCTCGGTATGTGCGCGAAACGCGAACCGGCAATGCTGACGGTCACCACGCTCTGGCGCGTCGAAGCGCAGCCCGCGTATCGCGCCGAACGCAAGGTGTTCGTGCATCTGGTCAACGCCAACGGCCAGATCGTCACGCAGAGCGATACATTCGCAGCGCGGTACGACTCGCTGCGAACAGGTGACCGGCTGTTTCAGCAGCAGCGATTAGCGTTGCCGGACTCTCTGCCGGGCGAGCTTCAGTTAGTGCTCGGCGTGTACGATCCGCGCACCGGCCAACGCCTGACTCTGCCGGACGGCGCGGATGCGCTTGGCCTGTTAATCAATCCCTGACAGGAAGATTTTTATGCGCGTTGAACAGGTTATCCTTCGTCGGATCAAGATGCCCTATCGCTCGCCGTTCCAGACCTCGCGCTGGACTGAATACGAGCGCGAGTGCGTCATCGTGGAGGCCCGCGCCGACGGACTGACCGGCTGGGGCGAGTGCGTGGCGAGCGCCGTGCCCAGCTACTCCTACGAATCCACCACGACCAACTGGCACGTGCTGGAAGATTTTCTCGTCCCCGCCGTGCTGGCCGCCGAGCTGCCCGACATCCCCGCCTATCGGAGCGCCGTCAGTTTCATCAGTGGCCACCCGATGGCGAAGGCCGGCCTGGAGATGGCGCTGTGGGATTTGTTTGCGCAACGTGCCGGGGTCTCGCTGCAAAAGTTGCTCGGCGGCAGCGGCGACCGGGTGAAGGTCGGCGTCTCGGTGGGGATTCAGGAGTCGCCCGAAAAACTGCTGGAGGTGGTGAACGGCTATCTGGCGGACGGCTACCGGCGCATCAAGCTCAAGATCAAGCCGGGGCGCGACGTGAGCGAGGTCGCCATCATCCGCCGCCATCACCCCGACCTGCTGCTTCAGGCCGACGGCAACTCGGTCTATCGCCTCGGCGATGCGGCGTACCTCAAGGCGCTGGACGAGTTCGATTTGCTCTTGCTCGAACAGCCGCTCGGCGAAGACGACATCATTGACCACGCCAAGCTGCAAGCGCAACTGCGCACCGCGGTCTGCCTGGACGAGAGCATTCACTCGCTCGACCATGCGCGCTGGGCGCTGGAGCTGGGTGCGTGCCGCATCATCAACATCAAGCCGGGACGGGTAGGGGGCATGTATGAAGCGAAGCGCATCCACGATTACTGCCTGGCGCGCGGCATTCCGGTGTGGATGGGCGGCATGTTGGAGACCGGCATCGGGCGGGCAGCGAACCTAGCGCTGGCCTCACTGCCCGGCTTCACCCTGCCCGGCGACATCTCCGCCTCGACGCGCTACTACTTTGAGGACATCATCGAGACGCCGTTTGCCCTCAACCCGGATAGCACCCTCTCCGTGCCGCAGGGCGTGGGGCTGGGTGTGGCCGTCTCGCGCCCGGCGCTGGAGAAGGTGACGCAGGCCAGCAAGACGTTCAACGCCTGAGCGCTGCACGAAGCATTGCGGTAGTTGCTCAGGCGATGACCGGGAGCGGGCTTAAGAATCTACAGATGACGCAGATTGCCACAGATTTTTTCTCTGCGAAAATCTGCGTAATCTGCGGATGAATCTGGGTGGCTGAGCCAAGGCGCATGGCGCAGCGTCACGGCTGGAACTGGGGGAACGCGCCTTCGCCCAAATCCAGCACCAGGTCGCCGGTCTGCGCCGAGTAGATCTGCACGCTGGCCTGCATCGGATCGTCGGTGCCGGTGCGCGCCGCGGCCAGGTATGCGCCGCTACGGTCGAAGCTCAGGCTCCAGAACTCGCCGGGGATGATGAGCCGCTCCGTCCCATCCAGTCCGAGAATGGAGATTTGCGCGCCGAGTCGCGTGCCGACGAAGGCCGTGCAATCCACCACTACGCTTGAAATGGCAAGCGAGTCGCCCGCCGGGTGCCAGGCGTAGCCGAAGGGGAGGTAGTAGTTTTCCTTTTGCGGGTCGAGCAGGGCGCTCAGCGACGGACTGATGAGCGATGCCGGGTTGTTGCCCTCGGCGTCGGTGACGTAGTACGCGCCGGTGGCGGCGCAGGCGCTGAGGTGCCAGGAGGTGCTGAAGGCCAGCCGCCGGCCGTCGCGCGAGAAGCGCAGGTCGTAGGGCAGCCGTCCGGCCAATCCCTGCGGTAGCGCCTGCATCCCCGGCAGCACGGTGCGCGCGCCCGTCGCCGCGTCCACTGCCTCCAGCCGGAACTCCGTGTTGCCGGAAGCGCCCATGTCCATCTGGGGAACGCTCGCGGTGATGATGGATTTGCCATCCGGCGCGAAGACGGTGCGGCCCCAGACCCAGTCCGTCTCGAAGGTCAGTTGGCGCGGTTCGGGCGACTCGACCGGCGTGATCCACAAGTTGAAGTTGCGCTCGAAGACCAGCTGCGCGCCGTCCGGCGACCAGGCCGGGTTCGCGCCGGGGCCGATCTCCACCGGTGTGCCCGCGCCGACCGCATTGACGACGAAGATGCGCGGCTGCCCCTGCGCGAACGAGGTGTAGGCGATGAACTCGCCCGACGGCGACCAGACGATGTCGCTCACCTGGTCGTCCATGCCTTCGAGCGTGTACTGAGTCGTGCCGCCACGCACGCCGCCGGTCACGTCGGTGACAAG
>JAVQXV010000260.1:0-3973 GCA_033577755.1 Anaerolineales bacterium | reverse complement strand
ACGTTGGGCAGGATGTCGGCGGGGAGGATGTAGGAGGTTGTGCCGAGGCGGAAGGGGGACATGGGAAATCAGGGAAAGGAGGGAAACGAGGGAAAGGAGGGAAAGTGTGCGGTGAAGGCCAGCAGGCAGACCAGCTCGGTAACTTCGGCGATGAGGCCGAACACGTCGCCGGTGACTCCGCCGAGGCGGGCGCGCGCCAGGGCCACGAGGCCGAACGCGACCGGATGCGCGAGCGCGGCGGCGAGCAACATTTGCCACGAGCCGAAGAGTCCCACGAGGAGCAGCGCGGCAGGCAGCAGCGCCGCCAGCAGCACCGTCTCGTGCGTTAGCCCGGCGACGAATTGCGCGGCCAGCCCGTCCGGGCGGGCGAGCGGCGGTCGCGCGGCCAGAACAATCAGCCAGCGAGCGAAGGTGGCCGCAGAAACGAAAGCCAGCAGGAAGGAAGAAGAAGGCAGGGCAGAAACCGCCGCAACTTTGGCGAGAAGAAACAGCGTCAGCCCGATGGCGCCGAACGCGCCCAGATGCGGGTCTCGCAGGATGTCGAGGCGGCGTTCAGGCGTAGTCGCGGCCAGCAGTCCGTCGCAGCAATCGGCCAGGCCATCCAGGTGCAGGCCACCGGTGAGCAACGTCCAGAGTGCCACAGTAAGCGCGGCGACCAACAGCGGTGGGAGGAACTGCGTCAACCCCCAGTACGCCCCCGCCACGACCCCGCCCAAACAGAAGCCGACGAACGGGAACCAGCGGGCAGCCTGCCCCAGAGCGCCGGCGCGCGCTTCGCCGGTCTGAACGGGGATAGCGGTGAGAAAGCCGATTGCCAGCAACAGGCCGTTCACGCCAACGGCTGCGATTCTACCGCGCCAGGATGATGTGTTCTTGCTCGTAGAGCCGTATCGCCAGGATGACGAGGACGACGGCCACCACTGTCGTCACCGCTGCCGAGACGACCACGTTGAGGACGTTGATCGGCTCGCCGCGCATGAACTGATTGATGAGGATTTGCTGGCCGAAGGTGGGGATGAGCATCGTCCACAGCTCCGGCTTGACGGGCAGGAAGGCCAGGCCGAGGCCGGGCAGGGCGGGGGCCAGCGGCAGGAAGCCGACGTAGGTCTGTGCTTCTTTGAAGTTGCGGGCGAAGGTGGCAATAATCATCTGTAACGCCGAATACGTAATACGCAACACACTAAGTCCAAATCCACAACCACCCCAGCGGCGCAAGGGCTGCCAGGTAAGCGATGAGCGCCAACGTGAGCAGGGCGAAGTAGAGACGGCCTGGGATGCCCCAGCCCCTGTCACGCCAGGCGAGCACGGCGCAGACGAGTAGGACGACGCTAAAGACGATGAGCAGCGGCGGGATGATGAACAACGGGACAGCGGTGCGCGGCAGGCCGTGGATAAGCAGGAATTGGCTATCGAGCAGAGTGCGGAAGGCAAAGGCCAGCACGCTCAGGATGAAAACCGCAGCGAGTACGCCGCTCAGTATCATCAGCGCTCGCGCAAACCAGCGGCCCAGGCGCTCGCGCACCGGCTGCGGCTGTGCATTCTTTTGGCCAAGCTGCCGGATCAGGAAAGAGAGTGGATACACGGTCAGCGGCGTGAGCAGAAAGAATACGCTCAGCGCTAGCACGGCCCAAATCGCGAAGTCGAGTGGGCCGGGATCGGTCAGCCAGCGCCAGAGCACCGGCGTCATTACGATGGTGCGGGGCGTGTAAAAGGTGACTGCGTCAGCCAGGCAGCCGGTGTCCGGCTGAGCCGTCGGGTTATCGAGGAAGGCGTACAGGATATCCGCCGCACATTCGCCGGTGAGCGCTGCGCCGTGGCCGCCGGTCGGGATGGTGACCACGAAGCTGCGGCTGAGGGTGCGCGCGGCCCGCTCGCCGAAGGCCGGCGGCGTGATCGGATCGAACCGGCCGTTGATGATGAGTGTAGGGATGTCGCTGACCACCGGCTCGTCAACGCTGGCCGGGAGCGCGGGCACGTTCCAGGCCCGGCAGAGCGCGGCAAAATACTCGGCGCTGCCCTCGTTGGCGGCGCGCACTTCCTCCCGCACCCCGTCTAGGTTGAAGTCTGCCGCGGTGAAGTCAGAGTCCTCGGCACAAATCGTAGCGTTGTACATACCACCGGCGAAAGTGCGGTCGAAAGCCAGCAACGGCCAGAAGACGCGCAGCAGTTCGCTGCGGCCTGTGTCGCGCAGGTCGGTGATCATCTTTGGCAGGGCGGGGATGGCTTCCGTTGCATACATGAGCTGGAAGGTCAAGTTGATCAGGCCGTTGCCGTCCAGCAGTGCGTCGTACTTTGCGCCGGTTTCAAGGTCGGTAATTGGGATTTGAATCGGCTCCTGATTCAGCCGGTTTACGAGTTTGTAGAACTCTTCCTCCAGGTTGGGATAGGCGCGGTTGCATTCGGTGTCATCGGCGCAGGCGCGGAACAGCTCGTCGAAGGCACGCTGCATGGTGCGGGGTACTTCCGGGATGAAATTCAAGTCGGGCGGCGCAACCGAGTCGAGGATGACCGCGCGCAGGCCGTCCGGGTTCTGGCGCATGGCGTGCAGCGCCAGCAGCGTGCCGTAGGATACACCGTATAGATTGATCTGGTCGTAGCCGAGCGCGACGCGCAACGCTTCGATGTCGTTGGCGTTCTCGACGCTATCGAAGGCGGCAATGTTGACGCCCTCGTCCTCCAGGCGACGCAGACAGTCGTTATAGGCCTCCAACGCCAGCCGGTTCGCCTCGGTGACGGTGAGCCGCCGCTCGATGGTGTCTTCGGTCAGCTTCAAAATCTCCGGGCAAGTGAGCGCCGGCTCGGAGTACAGTGTGCCACGCTGCTCAAAGAGCACGATGTCACGATTGCGGCGCAGCGGGCTGTTGCCGCTGAGCGGGAAGAGCACCGACATGAACGTGTCAATCGCCGAGCCGCCGGGGCCGCCCTGCAACATTACCAGTGGGTCGGGCGCCGGCTTCGGGTCAGCACTCTTGATAATGGCAACGGCCAGCCGGATCGTCGGCCCATTGGGGTTGGCGTGCTCCTCCGGCACCGTCAGCCAGCCGCACTCCACGTTCTCGCCTTCCAATGCGCCTGCCGGCAGCTCGAACATACAGTCATCGCGGGAGAAGGTCGGTACCGATTGAGCATAGGCAACGGAGGGAAAGAGCAAGAAGCAAGAAGCAAGAAGGATAAGAAGGGAGAAAAGGTGATGCATACCGAACATGGTGCGCGGTGCGTACTGCCCGGCGAGGCACCACGCACCACGAGCTAAGGGCGGTTAGCTACTGGAGGCAGTGGGGAGGTGGGGCAAGATGGCCTTCGCCAGATTCGAAGTGGGCATGGTCTGAAGCCAGATGCGGCCCGGCCCTCTCAGAGTGGCCAGGAACAAGCCCTCGCCGCCGAAGAGAATGTTGCTGAAGCCTTTGACCAGCTCCACATCGAAGTTGACCGTTGGCTCGAACATGGCAACGTGGCCGGTATCTACCTTGAGCATCTGGTTGGCTTCCAACGTGTACTCGACGATCTCGCCGTCCAGGCAGACGAAGGCTATGCCCGGCCCGGTCAGCTTCTGCATGATGAAGCCTTCGCCGCCGAACAGGCCTGCGCCCAGGCGCTTGCGAAAATGGATGCCCAGGCTGACGGTTCGCTCGGCGCATAGGAAAGCCAGTTTCTGGCAGATGATCTCCTGGCCTTGCGCCAGATTAATGGGAACGATCTTGCCGGGGAAATCGGAAGCGAAGGCGACGACGCCTTTGCCACCTCGGCTGGTGTACTCGACCAAGAAGAGCGACTCGCCGGTGACCATGCGGCCCAACATGCCGCCCAGGCCGCCGCCGCGCCCGGTAGTCTTCATTTCGATGTTGCTGCTCATCCAAGCCATGCTGCCGCTTTCGGAGTAGACGGTTTCACCGGGGTCCAGCTCCATCAACACGGCCTGCATGGTCGTGCCGATGATTTTGTACTCCATGCCGGTGATGCCCTTGCCGCTGGC
>JAVQXV010000259.1:0-3980 GCA_033577755.1 Anaerolineales bacterium | reverse complement strand
GCCATTTGCCATCCGCCATAAGCCATCGGCCATCCGCCATCTGCCATTTGCCATCCGCCATAAGCCATCGGCCATCCGCCATCTGCTAATCCATGTAACCAAAGCAATCGGCCAGCAACATGCTCAGGCGGCGCTCGAGCACGGTGAACGAGAAGTAACGGCGCGCGAGCCGGTAGTTGACCTCGGCCCATTCGCGCGCGATTTCGGGATGCTCCAGCACACGCCGCGTCTCGCGCAGCGTGGCTTCGCTGATGAAGCCGTCGAACTCGATGACGTGAAAGCCCTTCGGCTTGATATCCACCTCGTAAATCGAGTAGTTGTTGACCACCAGCGGACGCTTGTAATAGACGGCCTCGAGGAAGGCGTTACCGAAGCCTTCGATGCTGGATGGGTAGGTGACCAGGTCGGCGTGTGGGTACACGTCGCCGAGGGTGTAGATGCGTCGCCCGTCGGGCGTCAGACCGCGCGCATTGTGCACCAGATCGGCCTCGAAGCGCACCGGCACATTGAGCAGATGGGCGAACTCGCGCACGCGCTGCTCGTAAGCTGTGCCCTCGTCGCCGGCCGCATGCGAGATGACCAGCTTGGCCTTCACGCCCAGCCGGCGCACCAGCTCGATGGCGTGCTCGATGCCCTTGCGCTGAATGATGCGCGTTGGCTGGAGGATGAAGTACTCATCCGGCGCCACGCCCAGGTCGGCGCGCGCATGCTGCGCGTACTCGTCGGGCGGCCCAGGCGGATGGTCGAAATCCATGACGTTAGGAATGACGCGCGAGAACGTGCCCGTGCGCCAGGCCAGCTGCTGCGCCTGCACCGAGTTGATAACCACATGGCGGATGGACGGCAGCACCGGCGGGAAGGCGGCGGCGATGTAATCGTGGACGCAGTTCACCTGAAAGCGCTGGCGCTCCCAGTAAAAGTCGTGGTGGTGGGCGATCACGGGCATGCCGGTTTCGGCGATGACCTCGGTCAGCGCCAGGCCGAGCGGCAGATTGAGCGGGATGGTGAGCGCGTTCTCGACGATGAGCAGCTCCAAGTCGAAATCGCGGATGAAGGCATACAGCTTCTGTTTGAAGTACTGCTTGAGTTCGTCAATCTGCCGGGTGAGGTGCGGCGGGCGCACATATGGTGAGAAGTAGTCGCGGCGCACAATCTCCGGGTGCTCGGCGTCAGCCTGCGCGGTGACGCCGGCGTTGGCGCTGTACGCTACGGCGTTGATGGCGTCAATGACCGGATGGCGATAGAAGGCTTCGGGCACCACGTAGCTGCGCTCGGCGGGCCGGTCGGAGAGGCCGGAGAAGTAGAAGCAGGTGTGCCCCATCCGCTCCAGCACCGTCGCCCACTTGGCCGTTTCGAGCGAGACGCCGTCGGTGCCGGCGAAGCGGGTGGAGACGAAGCCGATGCGATGGGAGGTGGAGGTTGGGTTCATCCTGATTCGGTTCGAAAGGTTGCGGCAGGCCGGTGAACGTCACACAGACTCATCGGTTCAGGGGCCGGGCCTGCCGCCCGGCTCGGACGCAGGCGGCCAGGCGGGCAAGCCGACCTCAATGCCCTCGGCCTGAAGCGCCTCGACGGCGTAGCGGCGCATGGCCATCATCACTCCCCACTGTTTGCCCGGCAACGTGCGCGCCAGCAGCCGGACTTGCACCGACCAGTCCCGCAGGCCGACCCAGCCCTGCACCTGCGGCGCCTCGAGCAAATCGTCCTTGACCGCTTCGTCGGCGGCGACGCGGGCCGCTGCGGCCTCGAGGGCCGGCAGGACGCGGCTCATGTCGGCGTTGTAGCTCAGGCTGAGGTCCACCACGGCGCGCGACCAGCCGGCGGTGAGGTTGGCGACCGTGCGCACATCGCCGTTCGGCACGACGTGCAGGCGGCCTTCCAGGTCGCGCAAGTGCGTGGTGCGCAGGGTGATGCGCTCCACTGTGCCGCTGGCCTCGCCGAGCCGGATCACGTCGCCGACCCGGTACTGGTCTTCGATCAGGATGAGCACGCCGCCGATCACGTCCCGAATGACGGCCTGCGCGCCAAGCGAGAGCGCCAGGCTGGCCACGCCCAGGCTGGCCAGCAGCGGCGCAATGTCAATGGCCAGCGCCTGCAACACCATCAGCACCGCGATGATGAGCACCACGACGTGGACGGCGCTGCGGCCCATGGAGACCAGCGTCTTCAGGCGCGCGATTCGCTCCGCGTCGCGCTCGCGCTGTTCCAGCCGCCGCTCGATCAGCCGCGCCACCCGGCGCAGCAGCCAGCCGGCGAACAGGCTGAGCAGCAGGATAAGGGCAATGCGCAACGCGATTGCGACGGTCGGGTTGTTGAGCAAGGCGTTCCAGTCCATGTCAAATCTACACTTCCAACCACTTCACCTGATACGGCGCGAGAGTCAAAGCGGCAGGCGCGACGTGCTGGCCCGTGACCAGGTCGCGCAGTTGACCCGGCGCTGTGGCCTCCCGCGAAAGGCGAACCGGCTGCGGCTGCGCGCTGACGTTGTGCAGGCACAGCACGCGCTGCGCGCCGTCGGGCGAGGTGCGCCGCACGGCGAAGATTGCCGGGCCGTAATCGAAGACCTCCTGCCGGCCATGCGGATGGAAGGCGGGCGAGGCCGCACGCACGCGCAATAACTCGCGGTAGCGGGTGAAGACGTGATAGCGCAATGAAGTGGGGTCGGCCAGCTCGCGCTCTAACGCGGCGCGCTCGAACTTTTGCCGGTTGATGGTGCGGTTGCGGCCTGTCCGCCTTACGCCCTCCGGCCAGCCGCGTGAGCCGAACAGGCTGTGGAAGTAGATGCCCGGCACACCGACGATTGCCAGCAGGATGGCCTGCGCGCACAGGAAGCGGTCAATCTGTACTGCCGGCGGCTCGGCGCCGTTCGGGTCCGAGAGCGCGTCGAAGTAGTTGATGTTCAGCTCGTACGGACTTTGCGTGCCGTCGGGGTTGTGCTTGTAGGAGACCAGCCCGCCGTGGGCGCGGGCGCGCGCGACCAGCGCCTCGATCTCGGCCTCGGATAGGATGCCGCGTGCCGGGTTCAGGCCGATGCCATCATGCGAGGCGAGGAAGTTAAAGAAGGTCACCCGGTCGGAGGGCAGGCTCAGGCCGGCAGCCCACTCCGAGAGGATGCGCGCCTCGCCGGTGTGCAGGGCGTACAGGGTGAGCGGCGGCAGGGCGAAGTTATAGACGAGCTGCGCCTCGTTCGTCCCATCGCCGAAGTAGGAGATGTTGTCACGGTGCGGGACGTTGGTCTCGGTGATGAGCCGGACGTGCGGGGCAACGTCGTCCAGCACGGCACGGAAGAGCTGGATGACGCGATGGGTCTGCGGCAGGTGAATGCACGGCGTGCCGATCTCCTTCCACAGATAAGCAATCGCATCCAGCCGGATGAACTCCGCGCCGCGCTCGGCATAGAACAGCAGCAGGTCTAAAATCTCCAGCAGCACTTCGGGATTGGCGTAGTTCAAATCCACCTGGTCGTCGCTGAACGTCGTCCACACGGCGCGTTCGCCGGCGGCCGTGCGGAAGCGCGTGAGCAGCGGCAACGCGCGCGGTCGCACCACCAGCGAGAGGTCGGGGTCACCCTCCACCGTGACGAAGAAGTCACGGTAGCGCGGGTCATCGGCGAGGAAGCCCCGGAACCACTCGCTCTGCGAGGAGGCGTGATTGATGACGGCGTCGAACATCAGCCGGAAGCCGCGCAGGCATGCCACGTCGTCCCACGTCCCCAGCGCCGGGTCCACCGCGCGGTAATCCACCACCGAAAAGCCGTCGTCCGATGTCCACGGGTAGAACGGCAGGATGTGCACGCCGCTCACCACGTCGGCCAGATGGCGCGCGCAGAAATCGGCCAGCGTGCGCAGCGGCGCCTCGCCCGGCGCGGTGACCTGATCGCCGTAGGTGATGAGCAGCGCATCGCGCTCGGTGAGCGTCGTAGTGGAAGGCGTAGGGATTCGGCCTCGATAGGCCTCCATCCGTTCACGCAGGCGCGCGAG
>JAVQXV010000018.1:0-31668 GCA_033577755.1 Anaerolineales bacterium | reverse complement strand
TCCGTTGCCTCAAATCATGAAGTTCCGCGGCGGGTTCGCCATTTGCAGGATAGGCCGGTTGATTTTGAACGGAGACAAGTCGTGCGTTGTTGCGCCATCCACCGCCAGGTCGGCCAGGATCCGGCCGATGAGCGACGAGAACTTGAAGTCGTGGGCTGCGCCGATGGCGATGAGGACATTGGGGTGGTCGGGGAGGGCGTCAATGATGAAGTCGCGGTCGGGCGTGAGGGTGTACAGGCAGGTCTTGGTGAGCAGCGGAGGGCCGTAGGCGCGCGGCAGGTGCTTCTCGAAGAATGCAGACAGCCGTTGCAGGTTGGCCGCGTCCGGCTCAAAGGTGCGGGTCTCGACGGTCACCTCGCGCCCGCCCACGTCCTGCGCGCCCTTCACCGCCCGCTCGCCATAGACGGGGAAGCCGTAGAAGCACGGCTCGTCCATCCAAATCCAAATAGGGAAACGCTCCGGCGCGAACTCGTCCAGATATGGCGTAGTGAAGTACGTCAGCTGCTCCTGAGTAACGGTGAGCGGCAATTGAATGTCGAAATGGGCCAGCAGCCGATTTGACCATGCGCCGGCGGTGAGGATGAGTTTTTCGCAGCGGTAGGTTTGGCCAGCAGCGGTGACTTCGATTTCGCCGTTTTGGGAATGGAGATAAGAGATTGGAGATTGGTCACGGAGGGTAGCGCCGTGTTGGCGGGCCATTCGGCGGTGAGTCGCCGTGCCCCGGTTCGCGGGGGCGATGCCGCCCTCGGACTGATAGAGCACCTGCACGTCGTCGGGCAAGTGCCACTGCGGCCAGCGGCGCTTCGTCTCAGCGGCGTCAAGCAGCTCAAAGGGCACGCCGGCCGCAGTCAGGCTTTCGGTATAGTCGGCCAGCGGGATGGCGCCGCCTGCTGGGAACAGGTCGAGGCCGCCCGTCTTGAGGATGAGGCTCTCGCCGGAGTCGGCTTCCAGCGCTGCCCAGGCCTCATACGCGGCCTTCGCCAGTTGCACATAGCCCGGCGTGTGATAGGAGAGGCGAATGATGCGCGAGTGGTCGTGCGAGCCGCCGCGGTCGTGCCCCAGCTCGAACTGCTCCAGGCCGAGCACCTCGCTCCCGGCGCGACGCGCCAGCCAGTAGGCAGCGGCGCTCCCCAGCCCGCCCAGGCCGAGGACGATATACTGGTAGTCGCGTTTCGACATACGAGAGCTTCAACCGCAGCGGCGTTATTTACTTGCGCATGGTCTGGCTTATTGGCGCGAAGTATAAGTGCAAAAAATGGGCTGTCAAGCAGCAACGGATTGTCGTCAACGGATAAGTAACGGATGAGCGGATGAAAGCGGATAGCGCTCATTGATTGGAAGACCACCGATGTCTGAACTCTACGACACTCAAGTCCAACACAACGTCCGCCTGAAGATGCGCGACGGCGTCGAGCTTTCGGCCAATCTCTGGCTGCCGATACCGCGCGAGCCGGGCGAGAGATTCCCGGCCATTCTGGAGATGATCCCGTATCGCAAAGACGACTGGCGCTACAACAGCGACATGGCGCGGATGACGTACTTCGCGCAGCGCGGCTACGTGGGCTGCCGCGTGGACGTGCGCGGCACCGGCTCCAGCGGCGGTCTGGCGCGCGACGAATACACGCCCGAGGAGACGCAGGATGGCTACGAGGTCGTGGAGTGGCTGGCCGCGCAGCCGTGGTGCAACGGCAACGTCGGCATGTGGGGCATCAGCTACGGCGGCTTCACGGCCATCCAGGTGGCCAAACTACAACCGCCGCACCTCAAGGCCATCATCCCCATATACGCTACCGACGACCGCTACCTGACGGACGTGCACTACTACGGCGGCTGCCTGACGATGAGCGACCTGGCGCAATACGCCGTCAGCATGGTGGCCATGAACGCGCTGCCGCCCAGGGCCGAGTACGTGAGGGAGAATTGGGCGTCGCTGTGGAAGGAGCGGCTGGAGCGGACGCCGCCCTGGCTGCTCGAATGGCTGAGGCAGCAGACAGACGGCCCGTACTATCGCAGCGGCTCGCTTGCCCCGGAGTACGAGCGCATCACCTGCGCGCTCTTCCACATCGGCGGCTGGAACGACGGCTACACCGACGCCGTGCTGCGGATGCAGGCGCAGTGCGTCAACGCGCCGCGCAAGGCCCTCATCGGCAACTGGGGGCACGTGTACCCGGCGGACGGCTATCCCGGCCCGAACCTAGACCATCTCCGTGAGATGGTGCGCTTCTTCGACTATTGGCTAAAGGGCAAAGACAACGGGGTGATGGCCGAGCCGCCGGTCACCGTTTTCTTGCGCGAGTGGACGCCGCCCAACCCCTTCCCCGCCGCGCAGAACGGCGAGTGGCGCAGCTACGCCGCCTATCCGCCCTCCGATTTTTCACTTTCTACTTTCTACTTGGACTCCCCAGGCCTCCATCCGAAATCCGCAATCCACAATCAAAAATCAGAAATCCCGCACCGCCCGGCCTGGGGCCTCACCGGCCCGTTCAGCTCCGGCGGGGGCAGCGCGCCCAACGGCCTGGCCCGCGATCAGCGCCCGGATGAAGCGTTGGCGCTCACATTCACCACCGAACCGCTGGCCGAGCCACTGGAAGTTCTCGGCTTCCCGGAGCTGACTGTGTACGTCAGTTGCAGCGCGCCGGTCGCCACGCTTGCCGCGCGCCTGTGCGACGTGCATCCCGACGGAACCTCGGCGCTGGTGACGCAGGGCGCGCTCAACCTGACGCACCGCGAGAGCCACGCCGAACCGAAGCCGCTGACGCCCGGCGAAATCTACGCCGTGCGCGTGCCGCTCAAGGTCACGGGCTACCGTTGGCGAACCGGTCACCGAATCCGGCTCACGCTGGGCAGCAACCTTTTCCCGATGTTGTGGCCATCGCCCTATGCCTGCACACTCACCATCCACACCGGCCCGGCGCACCCCTCGCGGCTCACGCTGCCCCTCACCCCTTCAGACGAATTGCCCCCACCCGCATTCAAGACCACGCCGCCCGAACTGACCAACGTGGGCAGCAACTCCGAAGGGGAGGCGCAATGGCACATTACCGAGGACGTGCTGGCGGGCAGCGTCACCGTGCACAGCTACGGCGCGGACACCACCATCCTGCCCGACGGCGTCTCCCTGTTCACCGATGAGCGTCTGGCGATAACGGCCTTTCATGCCGACCCTGCACATGCGCAACTCGTCCACGAGTGCAACTACCTGCTGAAAGAGAAAGGCTACGAGACGCACGTTCGCTCCGTCGGGGCAGTCCGCAGCACCGAGACGGACTTTCACCTCGACCTCGAGTTAACGGTGAAGCTGAACGGAAACGTGTTCTTTCGGAAAAGCTGGCTGGAGACCGTGCCCAGAAATCTGGTCTGAGAGCGCCTTCCGGTGGCGCAGCATTAGCTCAACTTCCCTCATTACCATTACCGCCTGCTGCATAACCGGGCCTAGAGGCCGGGGGAAGACGCTGCGACCTTTGCCGCGCTCAATCACCCGACCTTCGGCCCGCGCCCGGAAGAGCGCCGGCGCGCCACCGGAGTCCGTCTGCAAAGAGTGAGTCGAAGAACAGCTTGCGCCCGCGACGATGCAAGGCGCGCTACAGAGGCAGCATCATTGACGCTTCAAATCCCTTCAACTTCGGAGCGGTAATACAGGAACACAAACCCCGCCGCCGTCGCGGTCAGCGCATGCCATAGGCCATGCCACTGGAAGGGGCTGGCCGGGTCGCAGGGCAACTGCGCGTCCGCCAGCCAGGTGGCCGCTGCCAGCGCAAACGTCGCCAGCGCGGCGAGGAGCCAGCCCAACTGCATCCGGGGCCGGTGCTTCAGCCAGACCGCGATCTCAAGCAGCAGCGCGCCGCCGAACAATCCCACGAACACCACCTGCTGTAGCGCGTTGGCAAAGACCATCTGCAAACCGCCCAGCATATTGATACCGAAATACAGCGCGGCCAGGGTCACGGGCCGCAGCGGCCGCAGGCGGTGCGCGTTCACCAGCAACATCAGACTGAGCAGCAGATAAACGCCGACCAGATCGAACCACTCCCCCAGGCGCGTGAGCGAAGCGTGATAGAACCACGAGCCGAAGCCCACCGCCATCACTGCCAGCCCGAACACCGTCTGATAGGTGGGCCGGGCCGAGGCGCGCGGCGGCGCAAAGACAATGAGCAGCCCAACCAGGACGAAGGCCAGGTTGGAGTGCGTGCTGACCGGCTGCACGACGAGGGCATCGCGCAGCGCTTCGCAGTAGCAGTTCACGCGCTCGCAACCATCGCGCAGCCAGCCCTCCCAGGGCGAGGGCAACGGCGTCAGGCTCAGGGCGAGCGCGGTCAACAGGCCAAACACGGCCACAGGGCGCGCCCACCAGTTCTGGATTGGCCACATACACAATGTTGTCTTTTCATGCTGCGCTGCCAACCCCTCGAGCGAGCAGTTCATGCGCCAAGTGGCAGGCCAAAGTCGCTAGTACTTCGCTGCCTCGCGCTCGAACTCCTTCAGTTCCTCGATCTGCCTGCGGATGCGCCGGGCCAGCGTCGGTACTTGCTGCTCGGCCTCCTTCACACCCAGCGCCTGCAGACGTACCAGCTCGGCCAGCGTGGCCTGCAATTCGTTCGCCACCGTCTTCACCTGCGTCTCGACGCGATTGAGCAATGTCTCCACTGCCCTGATGCTCTTCATCCGCTCCTCGATTGCCCTAACCTGCTCCTGCTTCTCGGCCTTCTCTTTCGGGTCGGCGGCACTCTCCATCGCCAGCACGGCCAGCGCGCGCTCACCTTCAAGGTCGGTGTTCAACGTGGAGACACGGCGGAAGTTCTCCGGCCCGGTCATCCGCTGGCAGACGATATAGACTTCATCCACCAGCGCCTCGACGGCGTCCTGCACCGGCGCAAAGACGGCCTGCGTCCGGTCATCGGCGCTTTGTAGCGTAGTGAACAGGCGCGTTTGCGCGCGGGTCACGTCGTCGAAGACGGCCTGGAAGCGCGGCGAGAGGGCGCCGCTGCGGGCTTCCTGCTTGAGGGCCACACGCATGACGGGATTGCGCGCCACGAGCAGGAACATCACCAGCCAGAGCAGCAGGCCAAGCGGGAAGAGCCACCAGGCCGAGCACAAGCCGGCGGCAACGCTGAGCGCCAGCATTGCCAGGTTGAGGGGGTTGAGAAAGGCAATGACGTAGGGTGAACGCATAGTGGGAGCCGACGATTGCGACCGACGCTCGATCGTCTTCTCTTATCAGAAGAACGTTGCAATCTCGCCGTAAACGCGCATGATGTTTTCCGGGCTGCTTTTGTAGCTACGCGCGCCTGTGGCCTCTGCAATTTGTCGGAGCACGCTTTCGTCGGCATCGTCGCCGAAGGCAATGGTGAAGATTTTGATGGACGCGCCGCCCTCTTGAAGCTGCCCGATCTGCTGCAACAACGCTTCCAGCGTCAGGCTAGAGGCGGTGTCCTGGCCGTCGCTCAGGACTACGATGGCGCGGATATGCTTCGGATCGGCACTGGCCTGTAATTCCGCATAGGCTTGGGCGATGGAGTCGTAAAGCGCCGTACCGCCCGACTCCACAATACCGCCCACCCGACGGCGGATATCAGCCCGCTTCTCTCCCAGAGGTGACAAGGGCACCATCGTCATCACCTTATCGTTGAAGAGTATGACCTGCAATCGGTCGCGGTCATCGAGCAGGTCAATGAACTGCTGCAGGCTCGTTCGGGCGGCGGCAATCTTCTCGCCTGCCATGCTGCCGGAGATGTCCACCACTGCCACCAGATCCACCGGCTTCTTGGTCTCGTGCCACACTTCGCCGATGCCGCGCAACACTTCCAGCGAGGGCGTCGCCAGTTCCGTCTTCGGCTGAGACATGTCCACGCCATGCTGTGCGTTGAGCGGGGCGGCAAACGGTATAGACGGGTCGGCGGGACGGAAGCCAAGCTCCATCGCTCGCAGCTGCTGCGGTTTGTCCAGCAGGAAGGCCTCGAAGACCTCCGCTGCTTCCTTCTGTGCCGTCGTCACCCAGGGCGCATTCAGGATGATGTACGGATGATTGGTGGTGAACGTGCCTTCTTTTGGATAGATGGCAACCACCGGCAATTGCCGGCTTGTCCCGGCAAGGCGCTTGGCCTCCTGCGCCACGATCAGGTTTTCGTAGAGCACGGCTGCGCTCAGGTAGGAAGGGCCGCGCTCGAACATGCGCTCGGCGAAGAAGCCGGTACTGGTGCCGTAGTGAATGATGCTGGCCTGCACCTCGCGCAGCAGCTGCTTCACCGGCTCGCTCTGCAGATCGGCGATGGTCAGGTCGCGCTGCTTGCCTGCGCCGGCATAGGCCTGCGCAATCACGGCGGCAAAACCGCTATTGCTAAATTCAGGGTGGGTGTGTCCGAACTTGAAGCTGCCCCACTCTGGGTAGCCGTAGGCCGACCAGCCCTCTTCGGAGATGGCCAGCTGCGCGATGTCGGCCCAGCCGATGGGTTTGTTCGGCCAGCCGAGCGCTTCCGCCATCGGCTGCCACATCGCAACTACGACCGGGCTGAGCACCAAGTTCTTCGGGTTACCGGTGATCAGGTCTTCGGCGTTATTCTGCCGCCACTCGGCGTTGGCCAGCGGTACGTACAATGAGGAGGCCGGGCTCCATACCGTCGGCTGTATCCGCCCGGCGATGATACCTTCCACCGCCTCGATCGAGCCAAGCGCCGTCGCTTCGACCTTAATGACCTCGCCGCTGGCGATCTTGTTCTTTGCAGCGTTGAACTGCTCTACCAGCGGCTCAAGCCATTCGCGTTTCTCCGAGCCATAGACGATGCTGATAGTAACGGTCGGCTGCGCCAACTCAGTAATGGCATTACAGGCAGAAAGCAACAGTGATGCAATCACCGTCAGCGCCAACAGGGGATACGTTCTTAGTTTCATTGTCAAAGCTCCTTACCACAACTAGCGACCGGTCACTCGCGACCATAAATCCAATAACGTGTTGAGCACCTCGCCGGGCGGCACCTCTACCTCCGGAGGCAGGTCGGCGCGCAAGCCGTTGGTAGCGTACTTGCTTAGCGGGCTGCCGGGCATGGTCAGCGAGACCGCCGGGTTCACCGGGCGATAGCCGTAGCGCAGCAGGGCCAGCTCCTGCGCCGGCTCTGCAGTCAGGTAATCCAGAAAGACTTGTACCGCGCGCAGCTTTTCCGGCGTCACCCAGGGCGTGGCCACCGTCTGCCGCAGCGCGCAGAAGGGATGATCGCTGACCATCGTCGCCGGCGGATAGTAGATGCGCAACTCACCGTACCGCCCCACCGCGTTCTCCGCCTGTTCGATAGCGGTGGATTCGTACACGGCCACGAAATCGTATCGGCTGGGGCCAATAGTAATCATGTCTTGCATCAGCGGGCCGGTGCTTTGGGCGAACGGCGTAACGGCGCTGTCCTGGAACTCTTCAAACCAGCGTTGAAAGCCGGGGTCTCCCAGCAGGTCCTGCCCGCTCAGGCCGCCGGTCTTGCCGAAGTAGGCATATGTCATAAGTAGCGTCGCCATAAAGCCACTGTTCGAGCGCAGCGGGTCGGTCTGCCCATATTTGACAAAGCCCCATTCCGGATGACCGAAGGCAGCCCAGCCCTGAGGGTTGATCAGAGCATCATGCAGACGCAACCACAAATTCCCAGCCGGGTCTGCGCCCCAGAGCACATCGGCGCGTTCCCGCCAGGCGGCAATCACAAGCGGCGTGCGCAGCACCGGCCGGCACAGGGCGGTATCGGCTTGATTGATGACAGAACTCCCGAACTTGCCGGCGGACAGGTCGGTGAGGATAGCGAGTTGGAGCGAGCTGGCCGGGCTAATCAGATCAGGCTTCGCCTCGCCGCTGAGGACGGCAAGCACAATTTCGCGCGAGCCAAGCTTCTCCAGCCTGACCTTGAGCGGGCGGCCCTCCACCTGCAAGCCATCCCTTTCCATGCGGCCAATCACTTCCTGCAGCCAGGCTTCCTTCTCCGTTGAGTACAGCAGCAAGATTTCGATGGGCGGCGGCGGCGGCAACACCAGTTCACGCAGCGGCGCGTAGGAAAGCCAGCCGTTGGCGCGGAACGGCGGGGAAACCAGCACGCCGATGAATACACCGATGGTCAGCACCAGGTAGAAGCCGAAGATGAACCAGTTAATGCGAGGCATGCAAGAGAGCGGCGAAGCGGGAGACTGTGTCGAACAGCATTCTACTCGATGGTATAGCGCGATTCATTAAGGTTATTTGATCTTGCCGGCCGGTCGCTTTGTCTGACTCTACGGTCAGGAGCGCCTGCCGCTTCAAGAATAACCTAACCACTTTCTGACAGGCTAATAGCTTTGGGACGGCTTGGATGGGTGAGCAAGCCGACGGCGGTTCGACGACTTTGCCCAATCAACAGGTCAAAATTTCTTACGAATCACACAATGACGACTTAACCTATCGCCACCATAATCGTCAACAACATGAACTGGATCGCCGGTCTGAAGCGCGCGCGTCGTTTCCCGAAGCCTGTAGAGGTCTTCGGTTTTTGAGTTTGGGAAGACGCCCGCGCACCTGCGACCCAAGCCACGCTAGCCCGAAGGCCTCTCAGATTGCGAGAGGCCTTCTTCATTTTTCCATAAAGGAGAACGTTGTGATGACCACTGTAACCGCCACCGCCACCTGCCCCGAGTGTGAAGGCTCGCTCTCGTTGAACAACGTCATGGAGGGCGAAATCGTCGTCTGCCCCGACTGCGGTATTGACCTGGAAGTAATCGCCCTCGCGCCGGTGCAGCTCGCCCTGGCCCCGCAGGAAGCCGAAGACTGGGGCGAATAATCATTTGGTTATTGGGTCATTTGGTCTGGTGGTCTTGTAGTCCAGTCGTCTTGTGGTCTGTCAATTTTGCGAACCGTTGGTCGCCTGGCGCGTGAAGACTCGACCACTTGACTATTCGACGATTTGACCACTTGACCACTCGACTACTTGACTACTCGATAAACACACATGAAGGTCGGCGTCCTGTACTCCCGGCTGCGCGTGGAGGAGAAGTGGCTGTTCGAAGCGCTCGAAAAGCGCGGCGTGGACTACGACCGGCTGGATGACCGCGAGGTCAAATTTTCGGTCGAAGACCCCGGCGAGTGGGAGAAGTATGACGTTGTGCTGGAGCGTAGCATCTCCTACGGGCGCGGACTGTATGCTTGCAAGATACTCAACGCCTGGGGCATCCCCACCGTCAATACCGCCAACGTGGCCGATACCTGCGGCGACAAGCTGTGGACTTCGGCGGCGTTGAAGAAGGCGGGCGTGCCGCAGCCGCACCTACGCGTGGCCTTCACGCCGGAGAGCGCCATCGAGGCGATGGAAGACCTGGGCTTCCCGGTGGTGCTCAAGCCCGTTATCGGCTCGTGGGGGCGGATGGTTGCCAAGATCAATGACCGCGACGCCGCCGAGGCCGTGCTCGAGCATCGGGTAGCGCTCGGCAATTACCAGCAGAACATCTTCTACATCCAGGAATACGTGAAGAAGCCGGGCCGTGACATTCGCGCCTTTGTCGTCGGCGACCAAACGATCTGCGCCATCTACCGTCACTCGTCTCACTGGATCACCAACACAGCGCGCGGCGGCAAAGCGACGGTGTGCCCGGTGACGCCGGCGCTGAATGACATCTGCATCCGGGCCGCGCAGGCAGTGGGCGGCGGCGTGCTGGCGATTGACCTGCTGGAGGACCGCGACCGCGGCCTGCTGGTGAACGAAATCAATCATACGATGGAATTTCATTCCACCGTGCCGGCCACCGGCGTGGACATTCCCGGCATCATCATTGACTACACGCTGGAAGTGGGCCGGCGCAAAGCGGAGTTCAAGGAGCGTTACCGGCCGGTGCCGCGCGAGTTCCCGGCATGATCCTCCCGCCAAGTACTCGAAGTGCACAAAAACTTTTTGGGCGTCCCCGGCAGGCTCTGCAAGAGAACGATTGATGACGAAGCTCAGGGTCTCCATCGTCGGCGCATCCGGCTACACCGGCGGCGAGCTGTTGCGGCTGCTGCTCTTTCACCCGCACGTCGAGGTCGCTCAGGCCACCTCGGAAAGCAAAGCGGGCGAGTACGTCTTTCAGCATCATCCCAACCTGCGCAAGCGCACCCAGTTAAAGTTCGTCAGCCGGCAGGCCCTGCAACCGTGCGACGTGTTGTTCCTCGCCCTGCCCCACGGCGAAAGCCAGAAGAACATCGAACACTACCTGAAGCTGGCGCCGAAGATCGTAGACCTCTCCGCCGACTTCCGGCTGCGTGACGCGGCGCTCTACCGGCAGTGGTATGGCGAAGACCACAGCGCGCCGCAGTACCTTGGTCAGTTCGTGTACGGCCTGCCCGAGCTGCAACGCGAGGCGATGAAGACCGCCCGCTACATCAGCGGTGTGGGCTGCAACGCGACCGCCGCCAACCTGGCGCTGCTGCCGCTGGTGCGCGCCGGCCTGCTTGACCCTGAAAAGCCCATCATTGTGGATATCAAGACCGGCTCGTCGGAGGGCGGCGCGACGGTGAACGCCGGATCGCACCACCCTGAAAAGAGCCACAGCGTGCGCACCTACGCACCGACCGGCCATCGCCACACGGCGGAGGTGATTCAGGAACTCGGCCTGAGCAACGTGCATCTGACGATGACGGCGGTGGATTTGGTGCGCGGCGTGCTGGCTGCGGCGCACTGCTTCGTCAGGCCGGGGACGACCGAGAAGGATTTGTGGAAAGCCTTCCGCGCAGCTTACAACGCGGAGCCGTTTGTGCGCATCGTCAAAGACCGGACGGGCATTCACCGCGTCCCCGACCCGAAGATTCTGGCCGGCAGCAACTACGCCGATGTGGGCTTCGAGCTGGACCCGGCAAGCAACCGCGTGGTGGCGCTGGCGGCGATTGACAACCTGATGAAGGGAGCATCCGGCTCGGCGGTGCAGGCCATGAACATCATGTGCGGCTTCGAGGAGACGGCGGGGCTGGAGTTTCCGGGGCTGCATCCGATCTAGTCATTGACTCATTGTTTCATTGGGTCATTGTTCGATTGATTCAATGACTCATCACCAAATAACCCAATGATTGTCATCAAAATCGGCGGAGCGAGCGGACTCAATTTCGAAGCGGTGACGGCGGACATCGCGGCGCACATCAAGTCAGGGCACAAGTTCGTCGTCGTGCATGGCGGTTCGGATGAGACGAACACGATTTCGGAGCGGCTCGGCCACCCGCCTCGCATGGTCACTTCGCCGAGCGGCTTCACCTCGCGCTACACCGACCGGCAGACGCTCGAAATCTTCGCCATGGTGACGACAGGCAAAATCAGCACCCTCATCACCGAACGGCTGCAAAAGCTGGGCGTCAACGCCTTCAGCCTCTCCGGCGTGGATGGGCGCATGATGGTGGCGAAGCGCAAGGACGCCATCCGCATCATTGACCCGCAGACCGGCAAACAGCGCATGCTGCGCGACGATTACACGGGCAAAATCGAGAGCGTAGACGGCGCGCTGCTGACCCGGCTGGTGGAGCTGGGGTACACGCCCGTCATCGCGCCGCTGGCCATCTCGCCCGAGGGCGAGGCGCTGAACGTGGATGCCGACCGGGCGGCGGCGATGGTGGCGGGTGCAATACGCGCCGAGCAGCTCATCGTCCTCACCAACGTGCCGGGCCTGCTGCGCCACTTCCCCGATGAGAGCACACTCATCACGCACATTGACAAGGACAAGATCGAGCAGTCGCTTGACTTTGCCGAGGGCCGCATGAAGAAAAAGGTGCTCGGCGCGAGCGAGGCCATACAGCTCGGCGTGCCCAAGGTCGTCTTCGCCGATGGACGCGTGGCGACGCCGATTGCGAATGCGCTGGCCGGACAGGGCACCGTGATTTCCTGATTTTTGATTGCTGATTTCTGATTGTAGGCTCTACACATTCACCCACTTCGTCAGACGGAGGCAACATGACGCCCGAGGAACTCAAACAGCGCACCAAAGCTTTCGGCCTGCGCTGCATCAAAGTCGTCGAAGCGTTACCCAAGCCCCGCACCGGCGATATGTTAGCCCGACAACTTGTACGGTCCGGTACATCGGTCGGAGCAAATTACCGGTCAGCCTGTCGAGGGAGATCAGGGAAAGACTTCGTTTCGAAAGTGGACGTCGCCATTGAAGAAGTGGACGAGTCCCTGTATTGGCTGGAGCTGATTGTGGATGCCGGCCTCATGCCGCAAAAACGTTTGGCCAGCCTGATGAAAGAGGGTGATGAGATTGTGGCGATCCTCACCGCCACGTCGCGCACCGCAAAACGCAATCTCAAACGCGCAATCCGCAATCAGAAATCACAAATCAGAAATTCATGAGCATTCAAGACCTTGAGTCCCGCTTCACCTCCGGCCTGTACACCAAACGTCCCCTCGCCATCGTGCGCGGCGAGGGCGCAACGGTGTGGGACAGCGACGGCAATGAGTACATAGACTGCGTCGGTGGGCAGGGCGCCGGCAACCTCGGACACGCCAACCCCGCCGTCGCAGCGGCCATCGCCGAACAGGCCCGCACCATCATCTCGGTGCCGGAGATGTTTTACAACGACAAGCGTGCGGCGCTGATGGAGAAGCTGGTGAGCATCGCGCCCGGCGAGATGCGCTACGTCTTCCTGTGCAACTCCGGCGCGGAGGCCAACGAGGCGGCGTTCAAGTTCGCACGCGCCCAGACCGGCCGCCGCCAGATCATCGCCGCCATGCGCGGCTTTCACGGCCGCACCATGGGCGCCCTCTCGGCCACATGGGAGAAGAAGTACCGCGAGCCGTTCGAGCCGCTCGTCCCCGACTTCACCCACATCCCGTACAACGACCTCGCCGCGCTGGAGGCCGCCGTTACTGAGAAAACCGCCGCAGTGGTGTTGGAGGTGATTCAGGGCGAGGGCGGCGTGCGGCCCGGCACGGCGGAGTTCCTGCTCGGCGCGCAACGGCTGTGCCGCGAACGCGGCGCGCTGCTCATCCTCGACGAAGTGCAGACGGGCTTCGGGCGCACCGGGGCGATGTTCGCCAGCGCGCACCATGGCCTGGAGCCGGATATGCTTTGCCTGGCCAAATCCATCGCCGGCGGGCTGCCGATGGGGGCGGTGGTCTTCAACGAGCGCGTAGGCCGGCTCGCGCCGCAGGTGCACGGCTCGACGTTCGGCGGCAACCCGCTGGCCTGCGCCGCTGCGCTCGCCGCCATCGGCTACCTCGAAAGCGAGCGGCTGGCCGAGCGCGCCGCCGAGTTGGGCGCGTGGTTTATCGGACGGCTATCGCAAATCCAATCGCCGCTCATCCGCGAGGTACGGGGGCGGGGCCTGATGGTCGGGATTGAGCTGAAACAAAAGGTGACGCCGCATCTACAGGCGTTGATGCTCGAACATCGCGTGCTCGCCTTGCCCGCCGGCCTGACGGTGATGCGCTTCCTGCCGCCGCTCGTCATCTCGCAGGCCCAGCTGGCGCGCGTCGCCGAAGCTGTGGAGGCGGTGCTGACCCAGCCGCTGCCCGTGAAAGCCGCCGTTGCTGAGTTGGAGTGATGAGGTGACCGGCTGAAAAGGAGAGTCACCGCGTCACCCTATCAACCCATCAAATTGCTATGATGAGCCACTTCTCGAACTACACACCCCGTGCCCTCGAAATCGTGGACACCACGCTGCGCGAAGGTCAGCAGACCTCGCTGCTCCACGACCACCACAAGTATTTCTTCACGCGGACCGATAAAGAAGAGATTTTGCGCGCGCTCATCATCTACGGTGTGAAGTTCATCGAGCTGTTCTCGCCTGTGGTCAGCCCGCAGGAGTGTGAGGACTGGGCGGCGCTGCGGGCGGTGCGCGATTCGCTCATCACGCAAAAAGGCTACACCTTTCTGTGCGCGCATGTGCGCTGCCATCCGCGCGACGTGGAGGCCGCCATCGAGGCCGGGGCCGACGGCCTGCATTTTTACATCGGCACCTCGGCAGAGTCGCGGGCCTTCAACCATGGGCGCGACCTCGACGCCATCGTGCGCGAGGCACGTGTCCTCATCGAGGACGTGCGTCGCAACTATCCGCACCTCGTCCTGCGCTTTTCGGGCGAGGACGCCTTCCGCACGCGCGAGGCCGAACTCTTCCGGGTGTACGACGAGATTGCGCCGCTGGTAGACCGGCTGGGGATGCCGGACACGGTGGGCGTGGCCACGCCGATGACCATCGCCCAGCGCGTTGCCGCGCTGCGCGCGCGCTATCCCGGCATGGAGCTGGAAGGGCACTTCCACAACGACCGTGGCTTCGCGCTCATCAACGCGCTGGCCGCCGTCCGCGCAGGCGTGCGCTACCTCGACACCACCATCCTCGGCATCGGCGAACGGTCGGGCATTACCTCGCTCACCGCCTTGCTCTTCAACCTGCACGTGGACCGCGAGTACGACCGGCTGGAGGGCTATCACCTACGCGGCTCCTATCCGCTGAATGTGCTGCTGGCCGATAAGCTCAAGATGCTGGTGCCGCCCACCGAGCCGGTGAGCCTGACCAACCGAACCCACACCGCCGGCGTCCATCAAAACGCTGTGTTGCACGACCCTTCGGCGTACGAGGCCCACCCGCTCGACCAGTTCGGAGTCACCGAGAGTGAACTGCTGCTCGGCCCCCTCTCCGGCTGGAACGTCATCCACTACTTCCTGCGCGAGATTCGCTACTTCCAAATCACCGAGATGCAGGCAAAAGAGATTACGGCAGCCTTCAAAGAGCGCGTGTACCGACTCGCGCCGGACGTCTCGCCGGAGCAGGTGCTGCTCGAGCTGGCCGAGCGCGAATTCGGCCTGGCGCGACTGGCGCTGCCGGAGACGCGCCATCCGGTGGTGCAACGGCTGGATTCCAGGCCGGCCCGCTCGCGTGCGCAGGGCACGCCGGGGATAACGGTGAATGGGAGAGGGAGTTAAGGCTCTCGCCAAGCACGCTAACGCTTTGCGACCTTTGCGCACTTCGCGAGAGAAACCTCTATGGGCAAAACCTTCGCGGAAAAAGCGCTGGCCCGCGCCGCCGGGTTAAGCGAGACGGTGGCCGGGCAAGTGGTGGATGCGCGCCCGGACCTCGTACTCTCGCACGACAACACCGCCGCCATCTACCGAATCTTCAAAAGCATCGGCGTCGCGGACCTGGCCATCCCGGAAAAGCTCGCCATCACGCTCGACCATGCCGTGCCGGCGCCTACTGCCCAGCACGCGCGCAACCACGCCGAGGTGCGCGAGTTCGTCGCGCGCTACGGCGTGCGCCACTTCTTCGAGGCCGGGCGCGGCATCTGCCATCAGGTGTTGAGCGAGGAGGCCCTCGTCCTGCCGGGGCAGCTGATCCTCGGCGCGGACTCGCACACGCCGCACTTCGGCTGGCTGGGCGCCTTCGGGGCGGGTGTGGGCCGCACCGAGGTGGCCGTGCTGTGGGCAACCGGCGAGTTATGGCTGCGCGTGCCGGAGACCATCAAGTTCACGCTGACCGGTACACTTGGCAAAGGCATCACCACCAAAGACCTGTGCCTGCACCTCATCGGCAAGTTCGGCGCAGACGGCGGGCTGTATCTCTCGGTGGAGTTCGACGGGCCGGCGCTGGCTACCTTCTCGCTTGAAAGCCGCATGGTCATCCCCAACATGATGGCCGAGTTCGGCGCCAAGAACGCCTATCTGCCGCCGGACGAGTCTGTTTTTCAATATCTGGCCGAGAGAAGAGTTCGTAGGGCGTACAGCGCATTGCGTAGCATTGACCTGCAATCAGAAATCCAAAATCAGAAATCCGAAATCCAGGCCAACGCAATTTATCCCGACGCGGACGCGAACTATGTGGCGACGCACGTCATTGATTGCTCAACCATAGAGCTGACGGTGTCCTGCCCGCATACGGTGGACAACACACAGCCGCTATCGGCGGTTCGCGGCACGCGCATCCATCAGGCCTTCATCGGCACCTGCACGAACGGGCGGCTGGAAGACCTGGCGCTGGCGGCGGAGGTGATTCGGGGCAAACGGGTCGCGGCAGGTGCACGGCTGCTGATCGTCCCGGCCTCGGCGGAGGTCTATCGCGAGGCGGTGCGGCGCGGCTATGTGCAGACGTTACTGGAGGCCGGCGCGATGTTCGGCACGCCGGGCTGCGGGCCATGCATGGGCAACCACATGGGTGTGCTCGCGCCGGGCGAGGTCTGTATCTCCTCGGCCAATCGCAACTTCAAGGGCCGCATGGGTCAGCCCGAAGCAGAAATCTATCTTGCCAGCCCGGCGGTGGTGGCGGCCAGCGCGGTCACCGGCGTGATCACCGACCCGCGCGAGCTGGATTAGCGCGTATTTGTCAGAATGCCGTCACGCTCAGCTCTGGCTGAAACGGAAGCGGGATGATATAAAGCTAACGGTCTCCATTTCTTCTCAGTTGAGGAGCGTCCGATGTTCTTCGAAAGCGTCTTGACCGCCGTCATCATCCTTGCTCTGCTAGGTCTGGCGCTGTTTCTCCTTCGTTCGTTCATCCCCGTCTATCGCCGCGTACCGCCGAACAAAGCCATGGTGCTCTACGGGCGTGGCCGGACGACCTTCAAACAGGATGGTTCCATCGAACAGACCGGGGTCCGGCTGGTCACCGGCGGGGGTACGTTCGTTCTGCCGTTCTTCGAGGAATACCAATTTCTTGATCTGACCGTGATGACCATTGTCAAGACCGGCGACGAGGTGTACACCGTGGACGGCGTGCCCATCAAGCTGGACTGGGTGGCACAGGTACAAATCGGTTCCGACAAGACTGCGCTGATCACCGCCGCCCGCGCCTTCCTCGGCATGAGCCGCGAACAGGTCATCAACGTCGTCTCACAGACACTGAGCGCCAACTTCCGCGCCATCGTCGGGCAGCTGACGGTGGAGAACGTCCATCGCGACCGCGACGCCTTCGTGCGCAGCGTGCAAGACCTGGCCGACGACGACATGGCGGCGATGGGCGTCAAGATCATCTCGATGGGCATCGAGGAGATCACCGACGATCAGGGCTACTTTGAAGCGATGGCCAAGCCACGCATCGCCGCCATCAAACGCGATGCCGCCATCGCGGAAGCCGAGGCCGAGCGCGAGGCGCGCATCAGAGCCGCACAGGCCCGGCAACAGGCCGAGCAGACCGAGCTGGACGTCGCCCGCTCCATCCTTGAGCAGCGCCAGGCGCTGGAGCTGCGCGAGGTCGAGAAAACGAAGACCGTGAGCCTGGCTCAGACCAAGGCTGAGGAAGAAGTGCTGCGCAATCGCGCCGCGCTCGTCCAGCAGCAGCAGGAGGTCGAGGTGCTGACGCCGGCCCGCGCCCGGCGTGAGGCCACCCAGATCGAGGCCGACGCCGAGAGCCGCCGCATCACCATCATTGCAGAGGCAAAAGCTCAGGCGCTCAAGAAAGAGTCCACGGCCCAGGCCGAGGCGCTGGAGCGCACCGGCCTTGCCGAGGCCGAAAAGCTGCGGGCGCTCAAGGCGGCGGAAGCCGACGGCGTGCGCGCGACCCTGCTGGCACAGGCGGAAGGCACACGCGCCAACCTGCTGGCCGAGGCCGAAGGCAAGGAAAAGTTGGCGCAGGCCACAGCCGCCCAGGGCGAGATCAACCTGCGCCAGACCATTGCGCAGCTACTCATTCAGGCGGAGGTAGAGAAGGCGCGCGCAATTGCTCAGGCGCTGGGCAACGTCGGGCAGAACGTGCGCATCGTCCAGTTCGGCGGCAACGACGCAACGCACAGCAACGCGCTGGCCAACATCCTGCGCGACATCCCTGAGCTGGCGACCGTCATCAACGCCAAGACAGAGGCGCTCTCCGGCCAAAACATCGAGCAAGTGCTGGCGCGCGTCGCCCGCCTGTTCAAGGAAACGCCACCCGCCGAACCGCCGGCCCAGACCAATCCTCAATGACTCAATCGCTCAATATCTCAATGCCCATTGTCGGCAAAGTCTGGAAGTACGGCGACGGCATCAATACCGACGTGCTCTTCCCCGGCAAGTACACCTACACACTACGTGAGCCGGCGGAGATTGCCGCCCATGCGCTCGAAGACCTCGACCCGGAGTTCACGCGCAGCGCGCAGCCGGGCGACATCATCGTGGCCGGGCGCAACTTCGGCAACGGCAGCTCGCGCGAGCAGGCCGTCACCTGCCTGAAATATCGCGGCATCGCCGCCATCATCGCCAAGTCGTTCGCCCGTATCTACTTCCGCAACGGCCTCAACAACGGCCTGCTGCTCATCACCTGCCCGGAGGTCGTGGACGCAGCGCAGACCGGCGACATGCTGACTATCCATCTGGCAGAGAGCGTTATCGAGCTGAGCAACAGGCGCTATTCCTTTCCCCCGCTCTCGCCTACCGCGCTCGGCATCATCGCAGCCGGCGGACTGATCGCCCACGTGCGCCGCAGGCTGGGGATTGAGAGCACCGAAGAGGTGAGGGTTTCTGACTGATGACTGAAGACCGATGACTGGATGGCCTCACAATCAGCAATCCACAATCACAAATCAGAAATCGTCCTCATCCCCGGCGACGGCATCGGCCGGGAAGTCATCCCTGCCGCCGCCGAGGTGCTGGCCGCGCTCGGCCTCGGGTTGAAGTTCATCGAAGCGCAGGCCGGCTTTGCGCATTTCGAGAAAACGGGGGAGGCCATCCCGGACGAGACGCTGGCGGACGTCGCCGCAGCGGGCGTGGCCCTGTTCGGGGCGACGGCCTCCCCCTCCACGCTCGTCGCCGGCTACCGCAGCCCGATCCTTGCCCTGCGCCGGACGTTCGACCTGTACGCGAACCTGCGACCGACCTTCTCCCTGCCCGGCCCGTTCTCGCGCCCCAATGTTGACCTGCTCATCGTGCGCGAAAACACCGAAGACCTGTACGTGGGCCGCGAACGGCGCGAGGGCGACACCGCCATCGCCGAGCGCGTGATTACAAAGCGCGGCTCGGAGCGCATTACGCGGGTGGCGTTTGAACAGGCCAGAAGGAGATCGGAGATTAGAGCTTCATCTCAATCTCCAGTCTCTAATCTCCCTCCCACCGTTACCATCGTCCACAAAGCCAACGTCTTCAAACTTACCGATGGCCTGTTCCGCGAAACCTGCCTCGAGGTCGCCGCCGAATACCCGGACATTCGGACGAACGAGATGCTGGTGGACGCGATGGCGCTGCGATTGGTGCGTGACCCGGAGAACTTCGACGTCATTGTGACCACCAACCTATTCGGCGACATCCTCTCCGACGAAGCCGGCGCGCTGATGGGCGGGCTGGGTGTTGCGCCTTCGGCCAACCTCGGCGAGAGCGTTGCCGTGTTCGAGCCGGTGCACGGCGCCGCCCCCGACATCGCCGGGCAGGGCCTGGCCAACCCCGTCGGCGCAATCCTCTCGGCGGCGATGCTGCTCGACCATATCGGACAGCCGGCAGCGGCACAGCGCGTGCGCACCGCCGTCTGCGAGACGCTGCGCGCCGGCGTCCGCACGCGCGACCTCGGCGGGAACGCCAGCCTGCGAGACATCACCCGCGCCATCCTCTCCAACCTCTAATCTCCAATCTTCAATCTCCAATCTCCAATCTTCAATCTCCTCATGGACGAACTCCAGCTCCTCGAAGACCTCCTGAAAATCTACAGCCCCACCGGCCAGGAGGCCGAGGCCGTGAATTACCTCGTCATGCAGATGCGTGCCGGCGGGCTGGAGGCGCGCGTGGATGAGGTTGGCAACGCGGTCGGGGAGGCCGGCCCCGCCGAGGCAACGCGGACGGTGATGCTGCTCGGCCACATTGACACCGTGCCCGGCTTCATCCCGGTGACGCGTGACGGTGACCGGCTCAACGGGCGCGGCGCGGTGGATGCCAAAGGCCCGCTGGCCGCGTTCACCGCTGCCGCGATTCGAGCGAAGGAGCAACTGTCGGGCCTGCGCGTCATCGTCATCGGCGCGGTGGGCGAGGAAGGCAACAGTCGAGGCGCACACTTCATCAAAGACCGGTATCGCCCGGACTTCACCATCATCGGCGAGCCGAGCGGCTGGGACAAGGTGACGCTCGGCTACAAGGGCAGCGCCTGGTTCGATTACGAGGTGCGGCGGGCGCTGGCCCACACTGCGGCGCGCGACGAGAGTGCCTGCGAGGCGGCGGTGGCTTTCTGGAATCGTGTGACGGCGTGGGCGGCAGAGCGCAACAGCGCTCACACAAGGATGTTCGAGCAGGTGCTCCCCACCCTACGCGAGATGAGCTCCGGCTCCGATGGTTTCATAGAGCACGCGCGGTTGAAGTTCGGCGTGCGACTGCCGCCGGGCGTGGCGGTGGACGAGCTACACAACGCGCTGGCGGCGCTGGCTTCAGGAGCATCGCTCAACCTGATCGAAGGCGTGCCGGCGTATCGCGGCGAGAAGAACACACCGCTGGTTCGCGCGCTGCTGGCCGCCATCCGACAGGCGGGCGGTAACCCGTCGTTCTCGGTGAAGAGCGGCACTTCGGATATGAACATTGTCGGGCCGGCCTGGGGCACACCCATCGTTGCCTACGGTCCGGGCGACTCGGCGCTCGACCACACGCCCGATGAGCACATTTTGCTCTCCGAATACCAACGCGCCATCACCGTGCTGGTTCAAACCTTGCTCAGGCTCGTTTAGGAGATTGGTACTAGAGCGGTTTCCAGCTTGAATCACGGCAAGGCATGCGAAATTCGACCTGTTTTCAGTCACGGAACCGTAAATCAATCAGGAATTCGCTCTAGTGCCTTGTTAGGTTGAATTTTGATATTTCGCAACACCGAGCATTTCGCCATCAAAACTCATTACGATTGCACATGAACCGACCAGTGGCGAACCCGCCCAAATTACAATATCTTGCCTAACAAGGCACTAGTCTGTGGCATTTTGATGATCCTTTTCAAGAACGTCACCCGGTCGTGTGCACCCAAAACATGTCAGCCGCACCTTGACCCTTCGGCTTCGCTCCGATGAGCGCGCTCAGGGGAGCGGCGGGCGTCCTTCGACTACGCTTCGCTCAGCTCAGGATGCCCGCCGAAGGACGAAGGGGCGGCACGTTCCCTGACAACCTTTGCGTGCACACACCCAGTCCGTGAACAATGATTTCTACTCGACCCTGGCTCCACCGGGCTGAACGGCGTCGGCGTCACCTTCAACCTGACCGTCCCGGCCGGGGCGACGCGCCGATCGTTGCTCTATCATCAACTGGCGAGCAGCTACGAGACCGCACGGAGCGAAGCTGTGCGCTTCAGCGCCTTCTGGCGCAGATCGGAGGTTCGTGCCGCTTGTGCGGTGGTGAGGTGGGATGGGATAAAGGGTGAGATTGGAGAACGAGAGCGCCGAGATTAGGGATTCTGTACCGGTAGGATTGAATAGCCCTTGTGGTTTCTTGACTCTCAGCTTAAGCCTGCATAACATTTCGGGCAACGCAGTTCGAACGCGAAGTACGGCTGAAAACAACATACCGAGCACGTCTCAGGCAGCCAGAGCGCTCGTCCGGCGGGCCATCCGTCGGAGGAACGCCCTGCCGGACAGTTCGTTGCTAGACCGGCCAGGCGCAGGGCTGTTTTTTTGCACGTTTGCCTGCCATACCGGCTTTTTACTATAGCGACTGCCTCACCTTATGAAATCTATTTCGCCACGCTTTTGTCTCTTCATCTCACTCTGTATCGTAATCGCCTTCGTTGCACAGCCCCTTCTCCCGGCTCTGGCCCAGATCCCGCTCCGCCCACCCCGGTGGCTTGAAGACCTGAAGTCGAACCAACTCATCTCCCTAAGACACGGCCCGGCTTCACTTGCGCCTCTGCCGGCCTGGATCGAAGCCTCCCGCCTCGAGACGCCGCTCACGGCCGGCGCAGACTTTGCCGTGGCCAATGTCGCCCCACAAACCGTAAGCGAACGGCAACGGGTTCTGGTTCAACTTGCCGAGCCTTCCCTCGCCGACCTGGCCTCGGTTCAGGCCGGACGTGAGCGCCAGATGGCACAAGCCTCGCTCATCGAGGACGCACAAGACCGCTTCATCGAAACCCTCAGCGCAGCACATCCAACGAGCCGTGTGTTGGCCCGCCTGAGCCGAAGCCTCAACGCCATTGTGCTAGAGACCGACGCTGCCGGCCACGCCTGGCTCGCCCGCCAGCCCGGCGTCCTCAACATCTTCCCTATCGCCGATTATCGGCTGGAGAACAGCCAGGTGCTATCCACAGCCGATCTTGTGAACCTGATTAACGCGACGACAAGCGACGCCGGCAACAGCGCCGGACCGGAAGGCTCGGTCATACTCGGCCAGGCGCAGCCAGACTCAACGACAAGCGACGCCGGCAGCGGCATCAGGATTGCCATCCTGGATTCGGGGATTGACTTTACGCACGCCAAACTCGGCGGGCCGGGCACCCCCACCGCCTATGCGGCTGCCTACTGTGGCCGCCCTGACGCGCGGCCCGACCCAACCGACCCAACCTGCAACGCCCACACGCAAGCGCCACAGTTCAACGCAAAGGTCGTGGGCGGCTATGATTTCGTGGGCGAGAGCTGGCCGCGTGGCCCACTGGCGCCCGATCCTAACCCGATTGACTTCTTTGGGCATGGCACTCAGATGGCCGATATCGCCGCCGGCCTGCCGCTGCGCCGCAACGACCGGGCGCGCTTGCGACTGGCTCACTTCGCTGCCGGCGCGACAAACGTCAACGTGTTCTTGAACGGCGAACCTGTGCTGGTCAACGTCGCCTTCCGCACCATTACAGACTACGCCGTGCTGCAACCCGGCGCGTATCGCCTCCAAATCACTCCCGCCGGGCAGACACAGCCGGCGCTGGCCGAGACGACCCTGACCCTTGAGCCGGGGCAGGATTACACTGTGGCTTCGTTGGAAGCTGCCGGCGCACCCTTCCTCTTGACGCTGGCCGATAACCTCAGCGCCCCGGCAGCCGAATACGTGCACGTGCGCTTCATCAATACTGCTTCCGAAGGCCGGGCCATAGACATCGCCCTCGCCAACGGCGGACCGGTTCTGGTCTCCAACCTTGCCTTCGCCCAAGCCAGCGATTATGTGACCCTGCCTGCAAGTCGGCATGCATTCGAAGTGCTGGATACGGAAACATCGGCCCGGCTCACCACCTCAACGGCATTGACTTTCAATGGTGGGCGTACTTATACAGGTTACCTGGCAGGCATCCCCTCCGGCACAGGGTCACGGACGTTTGTCTTGGAATGGAGCATGGACGACTCCGGCACAACAACCGGCGTCGCGCCGGGCGCCGTCCTGTACGCAGTCAAAGTCTGTTCGGCGGTGGCCGACGCGTGCAGCGGCGTGGCGCTGCTACAGGGTTTGGAATTCGCGCTCGACCCGAACGGCGACGGCGACCTGAGCGACCGGGTGGATATCGTCAATCTCTCGTTGAGCAAGCCGTATGGCCTGGCTTACGATGAAGCGCTTTCCATGGCCATCCTGAGCGCGGGCAGCGCCGGTGTACTCACCGTTGGCGTGGCCGGCGACAACGGTAATAAACCCTACACCGTGAGCACGCCGGGCGCTTCGTATGGCGCGTTGTCCGTCGCCGCAACTTCGCACACCGGCACGGTGCTAAGCAACTCCTCGCGTGGCCCCAACGGTGGGCAGATGTTTTACAACAACGACATCATGTATGCCCAACTTATCAAGCCGGAGATTGCCGCGCCGGGGAGCGCCGAAGCAGCGCGCGCCGGCTCCGGCTCAGGCACGCGGGCGCTCAGCGGCACCGATGTCGCAGCGGCGCGCGTCAGCGGGGCGGCAGCGGTGCTCATCCATGCCACCGAGCGCCGGCTCTGGCAGACCGAAATCAAGTCGCGCTTGATGAACACAGCGGAATCGCGCGTGCTTGCGGAAGACGGCCGGCCTGCACCGGTCACCCGCATCGGCAGCGGCGAGCTACGGCTGGAGCGCGCGCTAAACGCGCAGGCTGTAGCCTGGGAGGAACATAACCGCGGCGGCGCGTTAGCCTTCGGCTTCGTAGATGTCGCGACGCATCACGTCACGTTGACCCGCCGCATCTTCATCCGAAATCTGAGTCACCACCCAATCCATTATCGCATCGTGCCTTCGTTCCGCGACGAAGCCGATGCGCTGAGCGGCGCGGTAAGCATGGAGGTTCAGGAAGGGCTGGAGGTTCCGCCGGGCGAGACCTGCCCGCTGGAAATCCGACTCCACATTGATGGCTCGCGGCTGAGCGGCTGGTGGTTGAACTCGGGCGCAAACGGCGACAACGGCCAAGCGCTAACGGCGCTCGAATTTGACGGCTACCTGAACTTGATAGATGAGGCCGACCCACGCAACAACCTGAGCCTGCCCTGGCATGTGTTGCCGCGCCGCGCCGGCGATACCGAGCCGGCGACAACTACGCTCTACTTGGAAAACAGGAGTGGCCAGCTGGAGTTGTTCAATCACGGCATCGGCCCGGCCTACGTGGACGGCTATTCGCTGGTGGCGGTCAGTGAGAACCAGGCGGCCAGCTTTGCCGGCCTAGACCGCACGGTAATTGACCTGAAGGCTGTGGGCGTGCGCACCTTCCCCGTTCCTGCCGGCTTCTGTTCGCCTGCGCCGTCCTTCCTGCTCGCCTTCGCCATCAGCACCCACTACCGGCAAAGCCATGCCAACGCGCCCGGTCGCCTCGAGATCAATCTTGATCTCAACCGGGACGGCGTCGCCGATTATCAAATGTTCAATGCCGATATGAATCAGCCCAACGTAAGCGCCGGGCGCAACGTGGTCTGGGTACGTAACTTGATGACCGGCGTGGCTACAGCACGCTTCTACGTCGGGCATGCGCTGGAGAGCGGCAACTTCACGCTGGTGGCCTGTGCCGAACAGCTCGGCCTGACTCTCGCCGATTACGGCCGGGCCATCGGCGTGCGCGTAGATGCCCGCGACTGGGCTAACTCCGGCCAGATCACGGACACGGCAGACGGGATTGCAATTGTCGTTGGTGGTGATCGTTTTCTGTCCGGGGGAGGCGATATTGCGCCGAACAGCTCGGTGCGCTGGATAATCACCGACCGCGGCGCGGCGGGAACCAGCCCCTCTGAGTTCGGCCTGCTGCTGCTTACCGATGCGCCGCGTCTAGAAAACGGCCGCCCGACGCGATCCGGTGCGGCAGACCCTGCGCGCGAGGCGTGGGTGATTCACATTGTTCCCTAAACGGGTCACGGCCTGGGCCGCTTCGGCTCGCAGAGGATGAAGTAGCCGCTTTCGGCAGCGCGATAATCAAACTCCGCGTCGCCTGCGCGAATCACAACCCAGTAACCGGGGACAAGGGCCTGCGTGTACATCATGCCGGGCTGCGGACAACCTAAAGAGCCATCGTTCCACACAATAGCCTCGGCGCGAAGGTAAGTGAAGGCCGAACGCGACACGCCGGTGCGCTGTTCCAGATCCGCCTCGATGCTCTCCCGCAGCGTCGCCGGCAGTTCGCCAACGACAGGCGCCGGTGTGGGCGGCACAGTGGCCGGCTCCGGCGGACGGTGCATGAGTTGCGGCAAGGGTAGAGTGAGCGCGTCGGCTGGAGGCAAGGGAGTCGCCGTCGGTTGGGGCAAATTGTCAGGAGGTAACATTACGATTTCAGGTAAGGAAGTTGTGGGATCAGGCTGGCCGGGGGACATGGTGGGTTCGGGAAGACTCAGCGGCGCACAGGCCGCCAGCAGCAGCGCAAGCATCGGCAGAGCAAATTTCTTCATGGAACATCTCCCGCACTTGTAAGTTGCAGCAGAGTATGCCTGCGTTCTCCTGACGTCCCCCAACGCTGCGCAGTTCCCCGGCGCTTGGAGGCTATAGCCGATGGCGCGGATAGGAGCCGAGCACCCGCAGCATCGGCGCGTACTCGGCCAGATTGTCGAGCGCACGCTGCACCACCGGGTCGGAGGCAGCACCGGCAAAATCCACGTAGAAGAGGTACTCCCACACCCTGCCGACCAGCGGGCGCGACTCAATCTTGGTGAGATCAATGTCGCGCAGCGCAAACACGCTCAGCGCTCTGAAGAGCGCGCCGGGCCGGTTGTGCAGCGTGAACACGATGGATGTTTTGGCATCTCCCACCGGCTGCACCGGCTGCGGAGCGATGGCGAGGAAGCGCGTGTAATTGGCCGGGTCGTCCTCAATGCCTTCGGCTAGAACGGATAGGCCGTAGACCTCCGCCGCGCGCCGCGAGGCGATGGCTGCCACCGTCGGATCGCCCTGCTCCAGGACGATTTTGACGCTGCCGGCAGTGTCATAGGCGACCTCGGTTCTAACGCCGGGCAGCGACTTGAGATAACGCTCGCACTGCGCCAACGCCTGCGGATGGCTGATGACCTTGCGGATGTTTTCGAGCGGGACGCCGGGCAATGCGATGAGACAGTGATGCACGCGCAGCAGATATTCGCCGACGATCGAGAGCGAGTGCTGAAGGAGCAGGTCGTAATTACGATGGATGCTGCCGGCGACCGAGTTCTCAATGGGTACGAGACCGGCCTCGCACGCGCCGGACTGAACGGCGGCGAAGACCGCCTCAAATGACTCGTGCGGTACGGTCTCCACCCCCGGCCCGAAGTGCGCCAGCGCCGCCGCCTCCGAGTACGCCCCTCGTTCACCCTGAAAAGCAACTCGCATCCCGGTTTGCGCCTTTTGCGTCAGGCAAGTCAGTTCAAGCGCGCGAGGATGGCGTCCGTCATCTCGCGCGTGGTGAGCGCCCCGCCCAGGTCTTTGGTGCGGCAGCCATCCGTGATCGCCTGCTCGACAGCAGTTTCAATGAGCGTGGCTTCATCGGGGAGGTTGAGCGAGTAGCGAAGCATCATTGCCGCAGACAAGATGGTACCGACCGGGTTGGCGATGCCCTTGCCGGCGATATCGGGCGCGGAGCCGTGGATGGGTTCGTACAGGCCCGGCCCGCCCTCGCCCAGCGAGGCAGAAGGCAGCATCCCCATCGAGCCGGCCAGCACGGCGGCCTCGTCGGTGAGGATGTCGCCGAACATGTTCTCGGTTACCAGCACGTCGAAGCGCGCCGGGTTGGCGACGAGCTGCATCGCCGCCGTATCCACCAGCATGTTCTCAAAAGCCGTCTCCGGGAACTCCGCCGCAACGCGCGCGGCGACCTGCCGCCACAGGCGCGAGGATTCGAGGATGTTGGCCTTGTCCACCGAGGTCACCTTGCGGCGCCGGCCCTGCGCCAGCCGGAACGCCAGCCGCAGCACACGCTCGATCTCGTAGTCGTGATATTCGAGCACGTCAATCGCACGAATGTGGCCGTTCACCTGCTCGCGCCGCTTCTCGCCGAAGTACAGCCCACCGGTAAGTTCGCGGACGACGAGCACGTCCACGCCGCTGAGCCGTTCGGGCTTGAGCGGCGACGCATCCAGCAGCGCCGGGTGCGCTTTGGCCGGGCGCAGATTGGCAAACACCTGCAACCCCTTACGCAGCGCCAGGATGCCCTGCTCAGGCCGCACCTTCGCCGTCGGGTCGTCCCACTTCGGCCCGCCCACTGCGCCCAGCAGCACGGCGTCCGCCGCCCGGCAATCGGCCAGCGTCTCGTCGGTCAGCGCCGTGCCGTAGCGGTCTATCGAACAGCCGCCAATGAGGTGTTCATGAAATTCAAAGCTATGGCCGCGCTTGTGCGCGACGGCCTCGAGCACGCGCACGGCCTCCGTCACCACTTCCGGGCCGATGCCATCGCCGGGTGTCAATGCAATACGCGCCTTCAATGCTGCTCCTCTCTGAATGACTAATGACTGAAGACTAATGGCCGTGCGGTCTTCAGTCTTCAGTCTTCAATCTTCAATCTCCAATCACCCTCTACGCCATCGTCAACCCATACTCCAGCGCGTCCGCCAGCGCGCGCCAGCTGGCCTCGATGATGTTAGTGCTGGCGCCCACCGTCGTCCAGCGTTTGGTCCCGTTCTGTGTATCAATCAGCACGCGCGTCATTGCTGCGGTGCCGTTATTGCCGTCGAGGATGCGGACCTTGTAATCGGCGAGCTGGAACTTGCTCAGCACCGGGTAGTGCGGCGTCAGCGCCTTGCGCAGTGCCTTGTCGAGCGCGTTGACCGGGCCGTTGCCCTCGGCGGCGGTATGAAGCACTTCATCGTGGCCGGGCACGCGCACCTTCACCGTCGCCTCGGCAAAGATGCCCCGCCCGCGCCGGTGCTCGACGTTCACCGAGAAGTCAATCAGCTCGAACGGCGCGACGTACGTCGGCTCCTGTCGCTTCATCATCAGCGCCACCGACGCCTCGGCGGCCTCGAAGGCGAAGCCCTGCGCTTCCAATTGTTTGATCTCATTGAGGACGCTGGCCACCTCATCGCCGTGCTCGAACTCCAGACCGTATTCTTCCGCCTTGCTGAGTAGGTTACCGCGCCCGGAAAGCTCGCTGACCACCACGCGCATCCGGTTGCCGACCTTCTCCGGCTCGACGTGCTGATATGACCGTGGATTGCGGCGCATGGCCGCCACGTGAATGCCGCCCTTGTGCGCGAACGCCGATTTGCCGACGTAGGGCAAATGCTCGTCCGGCGCCAGGTTGGCGACCTCGGCGACGAAGTGGGATACGTCGTACAAGAGGCTGAGGCGGCCTTCGGGCAGGCAGCGCAGATTGAGTTTCAATTCGAGATCGGGGATGACAGAACACAGGTTGGCGTTGCCGCAGCGCTCGCCATAGCCGTTGATGGTGCCCTGCACCTGAATGGCGCCCTCGCGCACGGCGGCCAGAGTGTTGGCCACCGCACACTCACCGTCGTTATGCGTGTGAATGCCGAACGGGAAGGCGATTTGCTCGCGCACCGCCCGGCAAATTTCGCCAACCTCCCACGGCAGCGAGCCACCGTTCGTGTCGCACAGCACCACGATCTCCGCGCCACCGCGCAGCGCCGCACGCAACGTCTCGAGCGCATACACCGGATCGGCCTTGTAGCCGTCGAAGAAGTGTTCGGCATCATAGATGACGCGCCGCCCATGTGCGCGCAGATAGGCCACGCTCTGCTCGATGATGCGCAAGTTGTCGTCCAGCGTGGTGCGCAACACCTCGGTCACGTGCAGCGTCCACGACTTACCGACGAGAGTGCAAACCGGCGTGCGCGCCTCCAGCAGTGCTCGGATGTTGGCGTCATCATCCGGCCCCCCGCCCACGCGGCAGGTCGAGCCGAAGGCCGCAATCAGCGCGTGCTGCCAGTTCAGGTCACGCGCTCGCTCGAAAAATTCGGCATCTTTGGGGTTGCTCCCCGGCCAGCCGCCCTCGATGAAGTGCACGCCCAGCTCGTCGAGCTTCTGCGCGATGCGAATCTTATCGGCGCAGGAGAGCGAGATGCCTTCGCGTTGTGTGCCGTCACGGAGGGTGGTGTCGTAGATTTGGATCATTGTGTCATTTGGGGATTGAAACATTGGGAGTTGAGGGCTTGCAATCACCTGAACATCAAACCGTCAATGGGTCGCTTCGTAGGCGGCGATGCGGTCTTCAAACGACAGGATATAGCCCAGCTCGTCCGTGCCTTTGAGCAGACACGCTTTCGAGAAGGCGTCTATCGGGAAAGTGACCGCACGGCCGTCGGGCAGCGTTAGGGTTTGCGCTTCGAGGTCTACGGTCAGTTCGGCCTGCGGTGCTTTGGCGGCAAGCTCGAGCAACTCGGCATACGTGGCCTTGTCCACAATGATGGGCAGCAAGCCGTTCTTCAGGGCGTTACCGCGGAAGATGTCGGCGAAGGAGGTGCTGATGACGGCACGGAAGCCGTAGGCTGTAAGCGCCCAGGGCGCGTGCTCGCGCGACGAGCCACAGCCAAAGTTGTCGCCGGCCAGCAGGATCTGCGCGCCCTGCGCTTCAGGCCGGTTCAGTACAAAGTCAGGGTTGAGCGAGCCGTCGGCGTTGTAGCGCCAGTTGAAGAAGAGTGCATTGCCCAGCCCGGCTTTGTCGGTCACCTTCAGGAATTGCGCCGGGATAATCTGGTCGGTGTCAATGTCGTTGATCGGCAGCGCAACCAAGCGAGAGGTCAGAGTAGTAAATTGGGGCATTTCTGATTTCTGATTTCTGATTTCTGATTGCTGATTGCTGACTGATTGCTGATTGCTGATTGTCAGTTCAAATCAACAATCAGAAATCGGCAAGCTGAAATCAAAGGAGTGTTCTCACATCCGTGATCTTGCCGGTGATCGCGGCGGCAGCGGCGGTGAGCGGCGAGGCGAGGAAGGTGCGCCCGCCCTTGCCTTGCCGGCCCTCGAAGTTGCGGTTGCTGGTGCTCACGGCGTACTCGCCCGGCTGCAACTGATCGCCGTTCATAGCGATGCACATTGAGCAGCCCGCATGGCGCCAGTCCGCCCCGGCCTCCAGAAAGACCTTGTCCAGCCCCTCCGCCTCGGCCTGTCGCTTCACCGCCTGTGAGCCGGGGACGACGAGCATCCGCACGCCCGGCGCGACTTTACGGCCACGCAGCAGTTCGGCGGCCTGGCGCAGGTCGGAGATGCGGGAGTTGGTGCAACTTCCGATGAAGACGACGTTGATCGGATGGCCAAGCAGTGGCTGGCCGGGGCGCAGGTCCATGTACTTGAGCGCCTTCTCCAGAGCTAGTTTTTGATTGGCATCAGCCACCGTGTCCGGGTCAGGCACGCGCCCGGTGATGGGCATACCCATACCGGGGTTGGTGCCGTAGGTAATCATCGGCTCCAGTTCGGAAGCGTTGAGGGTGACGGACTTGTCGTATGTTGCGCCTTCATCGGTGGGCAACCGGCGCCAGCGTGCTACGGCTTCGTCCCAGGCCGCGCCCTTCGGCGCATACTCGCGCCCGGCCAGATACTCGAAGGTCGTGTCATCGGGAGCCACCATGCCGGCACGTGCGCCACCTTCAATGCTCATGTTGCAGATGGTCATGCGCTGCTCCATCGTCAGCGCGCGGATGGCCGGCCCGGTGTACTCGAAGACGTGGCCGGTGCCCCCTCCCACCCCAATCTTCGCGATCAAAGCGAGGATGATGTCCTTGGCCGATACGCCGGGGTTCAGCCGGCCTTCGACGTGCACCTGATACGTCTTCGGCTTGCGCTGCAACAGACACTGGGTGGCCAGCACCATCTCCACTTCGCTGGTGCCGATGCCGAATGCCAGCGCGCCGAACGCGCCGTGCGTAGAAGTGTGGCTGTCGCCGCAGACGATGGTCATGCCCGGCTGCGTCAGCCCCAGCTCCGGCCCGATGACGTGGACGATGCCGCGCTGTGGTGAGTGCAAGCCGTACAAGCGGATACCGAACTCGCGGCAGTTGTCCTCCATGACCTGAATTTGCTTGGCCGCCATCTCATCGAGGATGGGCAGGTCGGGGCTATGAGTTGGGATGCTGTGGTCTAAGGTGGCCACAGTTTTATCCGGGCGGCGCACGCGCAGACCGCGCCGGCGCAATCCGGCAAAAGCTTGCGGCGAGGTCACTTCGTGGACGAGGTGCAGGTCAATATACAGGATGGCCGGCGAGTCCGGCTCCTGCGCAACGACGTGTTGATTCCAGATTTTTTCAAAAAGCGTTTGCGGCATGGCAAGCTGGCGATGGGAAATGCGTTTTAGTTGAGGTGTGCACGCAAAACATGTCAGCCGCACCCTGAGCGGACGCTGAGCGAAGCCGAAGCGGCAGTCGAAGGGGCGGCAAGTTCCCTGACAACCTCTGCGCGCACACTAGTGCCTTGTTAGGCAAGATATTGTAATTTGGGCAAGTTCACCATTGGTCGGTTCATGTGCAATCGTAATGAGTTTTGATGGCGAAATGCTCGGTGTTGCGAAATATCAAAATCTAACCTAAC
>JAVQXV010000258.1:0-4009 GCA_033577755.1 Anaerolineales bacterium | reverse complement strand
TTTGGCTACGCCGCGCCCTGGAGCGCGATAAGGACCCGGAGATTATCGCGGAGACGCTCACCCACGAGGACTTCGCCCCTGTCCGTGATTTGCCCGAATTCAAGGCGCTTCTGGCGGAATTCGGCGGCGCAGCGCCTGAGGTGTGACGGCGCCCTTCACATCCGCCGCCTTTCCAAGCAAGAGAGCACTACAAAGATGTTTCACCGCCGAGACCACAGAGTACGCGGAGATATATCAACGAAGAACTCTGCGGTATTCGCATCGGCCCTGCGCCCGCTCAAAAACCAATCGGCGTAGAGCCGCGGGGATCGCCTCGGGCATCAGTTGTCTCGCAGAAGTTGCTGCTGAGCCTGGGCCTTGAGCAGGGTCACGATGTGTTCAATGCGTTCAATTTCGTCCAGTTCCGCCTGTTCGTCCGACGAGGCCAGGCCGGCTTCATTAATCGCTAACAGCCGGCGCACGCGCTCCTGTGCTCTTTCCGAGACATGATAAGCCAGCACCTCCTCCGGCGTCGGCCCTGCTGCCAGGAAATCAATGATCTCGGACGCCGTCTGAGCTGCCGGTGTTCTGAGGCTGAGCAGGCTTAGCTCCAAAACCGCCGGCAACCAGACCGACATGGTTCGAACACGCTGCGCCAGGTTGTCAGGCAGTTGCACTTTGATCTCAACCATCGCGAATATCCTCAGAGTGATGCCGGCATTCTAACACCGGTGCGCCGGGCATCAACACATCGGCCTGCTCTTCTTGGCGGACCGGCGCTATCGCCCGCGCCGGACGGCGTAGCTAATCCGCCGCCAGCGCCATCCTGCGATATTCCCCAAAGGCATTGATCGCTTCCAGCGACTGGTGGCGGAAGTAGGTGTTGTACAGCTCGGCGTAGTGGCCGCCCTGCGCCAGCAGCGCGTTGTGGTTGCCCTCTTCGATGATCTGCCCCTTTCGCAGCACCACGATGCGGTCGGCGCTCTTCACCGTCGAGAGCCGGTGGGCGATGATGATGCCTGTGCCGAGCGAAGTCGAGGTAGCCGTGCTGCGGTGCAGGAGCAGGTCGAGCGCCTGCTGAATCTGCTCCTCGGTGAACGGGTCCACGCTGGCGGTGGCCTCGTCCAGGATGAAGATGGCCGGGCGCTGCACCAGCACGCGCATCAGCACCACAACCGCACTTTCGCTCGCCAAGAAAAGATAGGCGCCCGGCCTGACCAGCCGCTCGGGAAGAACGCGAAAGTCCCGCACCGCCTGCTCGAAGGCCGCATGATCCCGAAGCTTGCCCAGGCTCGACGCGGCGAAGGCGAGCGCCAGCGCCAGGCGAGAGAACGTCAAAGCGTAGAACAAGAGAGTCTCCGACACGACCTCAGGCCTGCGGCTCGAACAGCTCCGCGTCACTCACCATGCCATCACTAAAGAGTCCACTTCAAAAAGGATGTTTCACCGCCGAGATCACACAGAGTCGCGCTCAGCGAGATCAGCCACACTCCGATCAGCGCCCTTGAGCCGGTTGAAAACCAGAGAGGGCAGCCGGCCTGCCCCATCAGCCAGCTATCCATTGCCCAACTGCCGCCCCTGAAGGCGCAGACCGGCAACAGAAACCCCATCAACCCCAGGTTGCGATAGACCAGCCGCCACTGCACCGGCGTCAGTGAACTAAAGCAGCCGCACTCCTGGCGCTTGCCACGCCACAGGCTGGCCGCAACTGCGCCGGAGAACATCGGCAGGAGACCCAAGCCCAGCAGGACGGCGATGTGGGTCCACAACCCCACAAGGAGCAGTCCGCCTGCCAGCACCTCCAGCCATGGGAAGACGTTGGCCATGATGACGGCGACTGGCCGAGGCAGCAGCGCCTTGTGTTACCTATCCTGACTACTTGAGCCGGATAGAATTCAGCTAAGACCTTGTGAATTTCGAGGTGAACAGAACGATCAAAATAATAACACCCAGACTGGCGACCAGGCCAAAACCAAGTGCCTCGGCAAGCGCCGGCCAGATCATGTCAGCAATCTCCCGTTTCCCTAGCCATACCGCCGACGCCAGCCATGTTGTGAAGAACATCAACGCGCCCGGCAGGGCAACGGCTGGCGGTAGGAGCAATAGAAGAGTTCGTCTCCACTTCCCGTTTCGCATAACGCCTCCGGATTCTGGCAAGAGCCTCTTCTGGCTCTAGCAATAGCTCTGGCAACCGAAGTAACACCCTCCACTACACAAACCGCTTCTGCAAAATGCGCTGCGCATACGTGCGGGCGAAGCTCGTCAAGCGTTTGCAAGAGTCGCTGGGGGCAACGCTGCGGTGTGCACGCAAAACATGTCAGCCGCACCCTGAGCGGACGCTGAGCGAAGCGAAGCGGTAGTCGAAGGGGCGGCACGTTCCCTGACAACCTTTGCGTGCACACACGCTGCGACGATAGAACTGCGAAAGCAAGAATAGGGCTATACTGAGTGGTCTCAGCTTTAGAGCGAATTCCTAATTGATTTACGGCTCCACAGTAGAAACTCACTGAAAATAGCTCGAATTTTGCACGCCTTGCCGTAAATCAAGCTGGAAATCGCTCTAGAGCCTGATGGTTGCCAGGCATGACCTGCTTCCGCGTGGCCATCAACAAGTAATCATCTGATAGAAGTAAGAGTAACACTCATACGGGGCCGGATTGTACAGTGCATCCGATGTGTAGAAGGCTGCCACAGAGGCGCCCTGTGTGTACTGAAGAACATGGCGTGTCACAGTTACGTCCGCGACCCTTGTGGCCACTGATGCGGTGCCGGAATTATTTGAATGATAGCGGGTGGAACTGACGTTGAAATTGGGCCCTGCGCCCGAGGGCGTGTAATGTGGTGGATGCCACATCCTAATGTTGACAAAAGCATAATACATGCTTGTCGGTGGCAAAGTGTATGTGTAACCGCTTCTATTGTCTGCATTCCATTGTGTCCAACCTGCACCGGGTGCACCGCTTGCCCCCGGAACCGGTATATTGCTCTTGGTTCGACTGGCGGCGTATACTTCTCCCACCCGAAAGGCGAAGGTGCTCACCAAAATCAGCCAGATAGCAAAGAGATAGCGTAAAGCGCGCCTCGTTAATTGGCATTCTTGGGATTTCTGTATCATCTGCTCTTTCCTTCAGAGTCTAATTGTGTGAGCCCGGCGTTCATCGGTTGATGTGCGCCGGTATAACATTACTTCGCATCAAACTGAACAATTTGCTTCGAGAGGATGTGTCCGACAGATCGTAATTCACTTGTGCGGCAACAATTTGCAGGGTTGATTCGATGCCGGGAATAATCGTCTCACCCGTCCCCTCGTTATCAATGCCTGTGGCGTATTGCGCCCAAAACTGCTCAACATCCCTGTCATTACTGGCAGTGATCTGTAGTTGAATAACCGCCACGTTTGGAATAGGCTCTTTCAGAGTCACACTATCTTGGTACACCGAAGGTGTGGGAACATAAATGAACTGTGTAAGCTGACCAACGGTCATGCCGACTGCGCCGATCACAACGCCTGCACGATATTTGGCTTGAAGCCATTCGGGATCAAGTTGTCCGCGCAAGCCTGCATCAAAAATAATCGCATCCAGGGGTTGCACGGCGTCAAGGCGTTTCAGCGCCTCGGAAGAAGTTACGGCCGCCACGCTCTCCGAAGCTGCCTGGGCGACTAAGTCCGGGTAATCCGCGCCGTGCAAATACACAATCCGTTTGGAGGCATTCTTAAGCACCGTCTCGGCCTGAGCGACTTCGTGAGCAGGCTGCACCCAAGTTTGGTACAGCCAGCCTGAAACGAACCCGATCAGGGCTACGGCAGCCGTTATTAGGGCGAATCTGGCAAGAGACCTTGACATCGGAATCGTCTCCAGACCTCCATGTGCCGTCAAACGACATGTCATCATTATAGAGATTTGTAAGGCCGGTCTGCAATAATGCACTGCACTAATTCATCTGTTCCACACCGCCCAGCCGCCATCCGTGCTGCGGGCGGCGAGCTGTTGGCGTCGGTCACCCTCTTCGACGTGTATCGCGGCGAGCA
>JAVQXV010000017.1:0-32422 GCA_033577755.1 Anaerolineales bacterium | reverse complement strand
CAGCCGCTTCATTGTGGCACGGTTTGGCCTGGCTTACAACCTGCGCTATACTGCCGATTGCCTCGAATTATGCTTATCGTCTCGATCTCGAAAGGACACAAATTTCCCTGAGCGCCTAGTGCCCATTCGTGTTCTTTATTCGTGCCTATTCGCACCTATTCGTGCTCATTCGCGTTCCCGACGTTCGTGCCCATTCGTTTTCCTATTCGTGCTCATTCGTGTTCCCCCGAAACCTAACTTCATTCTCTCACGCCATATAGCATTCGTCGCATGAACTCCCGCCAACAAAAACGCTGGATGCCCGTCACGCCGCTGACCGTCGAAGCGCAGAAAGAGCTGGCCGGCTATCATCCCGTCATCGCGCAGCTGTTGTTCAATCGCGGCTATGCTACGGCAGAGGCCGCGCGCATCTTCCTCGCCGCCGAGCGTTCTCAGCCCGATGACCCGTTTCAGCTGAGCGGGTTGCGAGAGACTGTCGAGCGCATCCGCCGCGCGCTGGCCCGGCGCGAGACCATTGCCATCTACGGCGACTATGACGCCGACGGCGTCACGGCGACGGCGCTGCTGGTGCAGACGCTGAGCGCGCTCGGCGCGGACGTGCGCCCGTACATCCCGCACCGCGAGGACGAAGGCTACGGCCTGAACCACGAAGCACTCAAGTTCCTCAAAGCCGGTGGCGTGGGGCTGGTCATCACCGTGGACTGCGGCATTCGCTCGTTGGAAGAGGCTGAGACGGCGCGCGCCATTGGCCTCGACCTGATTATCACCGACCATCACACGCCGGGCGAAGAGACGCCGCGCGCGTTGGCCGTCATCAACCAAAAACAGGTCGGCGACTTTTACCCGGACAAGAACCTGTGCGGCGTCGGCCTGGCCTTCAAGCTGGCGCAGGGCCTGTTGCGTGGCCAGCCCAATCCGCCACTCTCGGCCTCCGACGTGCTCGACCTGGTGGCGCTGGGCACGGTGGCCGACCTGGTGCCGCTCATCGGTGAGAACCGCTGGCTGGTGCGCAACGGCCTCAAAATCATCAACAAGCCGCGCCGCGAGGGACTCAAATCCCTGATCGAAGCGGCGCACCTCAAACCCGGCAACATTGACGCCGGCAACCTGGGCTTTGTGCTGGCGCCGCGGCTCAATGCGGCGGGACGTCTGGATTCGGCGCTGGCTGCCTACGAACTACTGATCACCCCCGACCTGTTCCGCGCTACGCAGCTTGCTCAGCAGTTGGAGGCACAGAACCGTGAGCGCCAGAGCTTGACGCGCGAGACGCAGGCCCGCGCCCGCGAAATCGCCCTGGCCGCCCGGCCTGAGGCCTACCTGCTCTTCGCTGCCGATCCCGATTTTCGGCCCGGCATCGTCGGCCTGGCTGCCGCCCGCCTGACCGAGGAGTTCTATCGCCCCGCCGTTGTGGCGCAGCGCGAACCGGACCTCACGCGCGGCTCGGCGCGCAGCATCCGGGACTTTCATATCACACAGGCGTTTGACCAATGCCGCGATTTGCTGGTGAAGCACGGCGGCCACGCAGCGGCGGCAGGCTTTACTGCTCGCAGCGCACACACAAACGAACTGGCCGAGCGCCTGAACGCGATTGCGGAGCGCGAACTGGCCGGAACAGACCTGCGCCCCACCTTACGCATAGATGCGGAGACGCCCCTTTCCGAGGTGACCGGCGAGTTGGCGCGCGCCCTGCAGGACTTCGAGCCGTGCGGCTACGGCAACCCGACGCCGGTGCTGGTGACGCGCGGCCTGAAGGTGACATCTGCACGCCCGGTCGGCGCGGAAAATCAACACCTCAAGCTCACCCTCACCGATGGACGCCTGACCTGCGACGCCATCGCCTTTCAGCAGGGCTATTGGTACGACTGCCTTCCGACTTTCGTGGATGTGGCCTATTCGCTAGAGATCAATGAGTGGAACGGCGAGCAACGCCTACAAATGAACGTGAAGGACTTGCGCCCCAGCGCTTAGCGAGAGGGCGAGTTGCACACGGCGCACAGGTGCAAACAAGGGGAACACGAATGAATACGAATAGGTGCGAATGGGCACGAATGTCGGGAACACGAATGAACACGAATAGAAGCGAATGAACACGAATGCAGGGACACGAATGAACACGAATAGAAGCGAATGAACACGAATGCAGGGACACGAATGAACACGAATAAAAACGAACGAACACGAATTGGGGGCACGAATGGATGCGAATGGGCACGAATGCGGGGACACGAGTGGGGGAACACGAATGAACATCGTGTCCATTTGGTAACCGCTCAGCCGTCCTGATTTATCCGCAGGTTACACAGCTTATCGCAGAGAAAATCTGTGGTCATCTGTGACATCTGCGGATTCTATTCAACTCACTCTGCGCCGTTCTTGACGCCGTTGGGCCCCGCCGGGCTGTCAAGGTGTACAACGACTTCCCAGGTGCCGCCGCTCAAAGTGCGCTGATATTTCAGTCCGCTGTGCTGGATGAACTGAAGAATCTTGGCGTTGTTGACGTGAATGGTGGCGATAAAGCGACGGACGCCATGCGTCAGCGCGTACTCAACCAGGCGTTTGACCAGCAGCTTTCCCAGCCCACGTCCCTGAAAGGCGTCCTCGACGATGACGGCGGCTTCGGCAGTGTCCGGCTTGTTGGGGTCAATCAGACCATAGCGTGCCACGCCGATGATCTGCTCTGAGTCGTTATCCAGATAGGTTGCGGCGATCGCCACCCGCTGGATACCGTCCACATCGCACAGGCGCCGGGCCTCCTCGTCGGTAAGGATCGTGCGATATTCCAGGATGCGATAAAAAATGCTTTCCGGCGAAAGGCGGTAGAAAAACGCCTTGAGGCGCTCCGTGTCGTCCGGGCGCAGGAGGCGCAGACTGCCGGTTGTGCCATCGCGCAACCGGAATGGTTCGGGGACGAATAGCTGCTGTGTCATGACTCTCCGATGACAGGCGTCGTCATTATACCCGCTTAGCGGTTTTAGATTTCGCCCAAGTGCATGACATTTGTCACTACTCTGTGCAAAGTGAGAGGCGGAAACTAAGCTTGCCCGCGTTGGTGGCTCAGGAGCGACCCAACCCACTCCGGGCAGGAGGACAAGATGATGTTCAAACGCATTTTGGTGCCCCTTGACGGTTCGGCCTTATCCGAACGCGCTCTGGCGCCGGCGCTCAAAATCGGCGAGTTGGAGGGTAGCCGGGTGACCCTGGTGCGCGCGCCGGTAGTGGACCTGATGCTGGTGCCGACGGTGGAGCTATACGGCAACTATAGCTTGCGCGGCATGGAACATGCCGTCGAGCGTGCACGTAGAGAAGCGCACGAGTACCTGAGCGCAATGCAGAAGGCACATGCCCGGCCCAACCTTGAGCTGGAAACCGTCGTCGCCGAAGGCGACCCGGCGGGAGCGATCCTCAGCACGGCTACCGCCAGAAAGTCAGACCTGATTGTGATGTCCACGCATGGTTACTCCGGCGTCACCCGCTGGATCATGGGCAGCGTCACCGAGCGGGTGCTGTCCGGCGCGCCGTGCCCGGTGCTGGTCATCCGTTCCGAAAATATGCCGAAGCGCATGTTGATCCCGCTGGATGGCTCTGACCTCTCGGAGAAAGCCCTGGAACCCGCGCTGGAGGTGGCGACCGCCTTTGATGCGCAGGTAACGTTGCTCCAATGCGTAAAACGGATTCCCAGCTGGCATATGGAAGAGCTGGAAAGTGTGGAGCATGGCCTCGGCCTGCGCGCCTCTGACGAGATGATGGAGCAAGCCAGAGCCTATCTGCAAGGAGTGGCGGAGAAGTATTCTACGGCGAATCGCCCCATTCAGGTCGTGGTACGCTATGAGCCGGCAGCCACTGCCATCCTGGAGTACGCCGAGGCCAACAGCATAGATATGGTGGCCATGGCGACGCATGGCCGCACCGGTATGCAGAAGTGGCTCTATGGCAGCGTCACCGAGAAAGTGCTGCGCAACAGCCACGGCTTTGCTATGCTGGTGGTCAGGCCGGCAAGTCAATGACTGAAGACTGAAGACTGAAGACTAAAGGCCGGCGGGGGACTTCAGCAGTTGCAGTGCCTGATCGAGCCGCCGCAACGTGGTCTCACGGCCTACGATCTCCAAACACTCGAAGAGCGGTGGGCTGACGGTCTGGCCGGTGATGGCGGCGCGCAACAGCCCGAAGAGCTGGCCGGTCTTCAACTGGAGTTCGGCAGCCAGTTCACGCAGGCGTAGCTCCATGGCGGCGTGCGTGAACTCGGGCAGGGCTTCGAGCGCGGCGCGCGCCCGCTCCAGTGCCTGGGTGCTCTGCTCTGCCGTCAGGCCCTTCGGCGTGAGGTCGGCCGGCTGCGGCTGAACGTCCGCGCGGAAGAAAAAGCCGGCCATCTCCACGGCGTCATCCAGTGTGACGATGCGCTCCCGCACCAGCGGCGTGATGCGGCGGAGAGTCGGGTCGTCCACCTTCAGGCCGGCCCTTTCAAAGAAAGGCTTGATGCGGGTGCATAGGTCGTCCACTGCCAGCCGCCTGATCCACTTTCCGTTGAAATCATCGAGCTTCTCGAAGTTGACGCGCGCCGCCGAGGGCGTTAGCCGGTCGAGGCTGAAGCGCGCAGCCATCTCGTCCAGCGAGAGCAGTTCTTCTTCGGCGCCAAAGCTCGCGCCCATCAGCGCGATCCAGCTGTTGATGGCTTCGGGCAGGTAGCCCAGGTCGCGCAGGCCGAGCACAAACACTTCTTGCTCGGACTTAAGGTGGCGCTTGCTCAGCTTGCCCTTGCCCGTCGGATTGAGAAAGACGGAGAGGTGGCACCAGACCGGCTCTTGCCAGCCGAAGGCGCGAATGATGAGGGCGTGTAGCGGGAAAGTGCTCAGCCACTCTTGTCCCCGAAAAACATGCGTGATGGCCATTTCGTGGTCGTCCACGATGGCGGCCAGATGGTAGACGGGCATCCCGTCCGATTTGACCAGCACGAAATCGTCGAGTGTGCTGTTCTCGACGGTGATGTCGCCGCGCAGGTAATCGTGAACGGTGGTCGTGCCGTCTTTGGGCGCTTTGAAGCGGATAACGAACGGCTCGCCTGTGGCGGCGCGCCGGTCGCTCTCCTCTCTGGTCAGGCTGCGGCACAAGCCGTCATAGCGCGGCGTCTGCTTGGCCTTTTGTTGGGCTTCGCGCAGTCGAGCAAGTCGTTCCGGCGAGCAGAAACAGCGATAAGCGTGTCCGGCCTCCAGGAGTTGTTGGGCGTAACGCTGGTATATCGCTTTGCGCTCGCTCTGTCGGTACGGCCCGTAAGGCCCGCCTACGTCCGGCCCTTCATCCCAGTGCAGGCCAAGCCAGCGCAGGGCCTCTTTCAATTCTTCCAGCGCCTCGGGCGTGCTGCGTTTGGTGTCCGTGTCTTCAATGCGCAAGATGAAACGACCACCGGTCTGGCGCGCAAACAGCACGTTGTACAGGGCGGTGCGTGCGCCGCCGATGTGAAAGCGGCCGGTGGGGGAAGGAGCAAAACGGACGCGAACGGTCATGTTGATCGGATAGTCGGGCAGTCAGATAGTCGAGTGGTCGGGTGGTCGGGCAATCGGATAGTCGGGTTGCTTGTCGGCATGTTGACTACCGGACTACTCGACCACTGGACTAAAACTCGATTTCCTTGTGGCGTAGGATGACGGATTGGACGAGGCCGATGCCGACAAGGAAAGTCACCAACGAGCTGCCGCCGTAGCTGATGAAGGGCAGCGGCGCGCCGGTCACCGGCAGCAGGTTCAGGTTGGAGGCGATGTTGGTGAAGACCTCGAAGAAAATCACCGTGCCTACCCCCAGACAGATCAGCCGTCCGTACGGGTCGCGGGCTAACTGCGCAGCGCGGTAAATGCGGAAGATGATGAAGACAAAGGTCAGGATCACCAGCACCGCGCCGACGAAGCCGAACTCGTGGGCGATAGAAGCGAAGATGAAGTCTGTGTGGCGCACCTTGAGAAAGCGTAGCTGCACCTGGCTGCCCTGACCGTAGCCTTCTCCTGTCCAGCCGCCGGAGCCGACCGCGATGAGTGCCTGATTGATGTTGTAGAACGACTCGCGATACTGCTGCGAGTTCGGGTCGGGATACAGGAAGTTGAGCACGCGCAGGCCGATGTAGCGGAACTCGTCCGAGGCCAGCGCGGCCAGCACACCGATGACGGCAACGACTGCGCCAACGCCGGTCAGCACCAGCAGATGGCTAAAGCGCATGCCCATGCTCCACAACAGGGAGAGCCAGATGACGCCGTACAGGATGCACGAGCTGAGATCGGGCTGGAAGAGGATGAGCAGCACCGGCACGCCGACGTGCACCAGCGTCTTGACCAACAGGCTGAAGCGGCCTGCTTCCTCTGCATGCGTGATGAGATAATGGCCAAGCGTCAGGATGATGATGAACTTGCCCAATTCAGAAGGCTGGAGGTTGTACGCGCCGATAGGAATCCAGCGGCTCGCGCCGAACACCGTCGGGGCTATCAGCCATACAATCGCCAGCAAGATGAGCAGGATGGTGTAGAGGGATGTGGCGGCTGCGCCATACAAGCGATAGTCCACCATGCTCACGACGATGAGCGCAGCCAGCCCCAGCCCCAGGAACAGCGCCTGCCGGTTGGCGGTATCGGCCAGCACTTCGTTGGTCAGCGTCGCCGAGCGAATCATGGCGATGCCGAAGAGGCAGAGCAGCAGCACTGCACCGAGCAGCCAGAAGTCAAAGTGACGCCAGAGCTTAGCGTTGAGCATACGGCTCGATTGTACCGCAGGGAAATTGAACGGGGATGAAGCGAGCAGGGAAGGACGCCGGTCGGGCGGGAGAGAAAGCGCAGGGTAAACCGGCGAAGCAACGTCGTCTTCGCCAGCCCCGGCCTAATGCTTTCGTCTTCGGCCCGAGCCGTTGGCGCTCGCCAGTGGGATGTCGGCAATTAGCCGGCTCTCGCGCTGGTTCTGCGAGAGGTTGATGGTCACGGCCTGAGCATCAATATCCACGTGTTTGGAGATGACGGCAATGATCTCGTCCTTGAGCGTTTCCAGCACGCCGGGCGAGAGGTCGGTGCGGTCATGGATCAGCACCAGTTGCAAACGCTCTTTGGCGGCTTGGGCGCTGCTCGGCGTGTGCCCGATGAGCCGGTCGAACCAGGTTTTCATGTTCATCCTCCGCTCTTCATCTCGGCTCAATTAGAACCGCCCCAAGCGCGCCATCAGCTTCTGCAGGAAGCCCGGCTGGCCGTCCAGCGGCATGAAGGGGACTTCCTCGCCTTTGAGCCGCCGCGCAATGTCCCGGAAGGCCTGACCGGCGCGGCTACGCTCGTCCAGCGCGGCGGGCGCGCCTCGGTTCGATGAAATCAGGATGCTTTCATCTTCCGGCACAATGCCGATGAGAGGGATGGCCAGAATGTCAAGCACGTCTTCGGTGCTCAACATGTCGCCGCGTTTTACCATTTCGGGCTTGATGCGATTGATAATCAGGTGACCCGGTCCCTTCTCCTCGGCTTCCAGCAGGCCGATGATGCGGTCGGCGTCGCGCACGGCGGAGACCTCCGGATTGGTGACGATGAGCACCTGATCGGCGGGCGCGATGGCGTTGCGGAAGCCGCGCTCGATGCCGGCGGGCGAGTCTACCAGAATCCAATCCACTTCGCGGCGCAGCTCATTGCATAGGCGGACCATATCCGCCGGGCTGACGGCGGACTTGTCGCGCGTCTGCGCTGCCGGGATGAGATACAGTTCAGGCAGGCGCTTGTCCTTGATCATGGCCTGGCGCAGGCGGGCGCGGCCCTCCACCACGTCCACCAGGTCATAGACGATGCGGTTCTCCAGGCCCATGACTACATCCAGGTTGCGCAGGCCGATGTCGGCATCCAGGCAGACGACTCTATCGCCGGTGGCCGCCAGCGCCACGGCCAAATTCGCCGTGGTGGTGGTCTTGCCGACGCCGCCCTTGCCGGAGGTAACGGTGATGACTTTGCCGGTCATAGTACGCCCTCTCTCCGCGTTGACGGGGGTGGGATGTGCGGCGCCGTTTGCGCCGTTCGTGCTGACACCTTCGATTAGTTGAGTCATGGTCGTTATCCTTTGAACCTGTCCGAATGCAGAGCGCAAAGCTCCTTCCGGTTCAGGTCAATCACGGCTCGGATGCGCGTCAAGCGGCTTGTCCTGAGGTTGCCGGATTTCCTGCCAATGCATGGCTATCTCTCTTTCGCCCTCCACCGTTCGGCCACGATCTGGCCGTTCCTGACGCGTGCCATCTCCGGCTGCGGTGGCCCTTTCTGCGGCGGCGAAGTGGCGATGTGCCGCGCGATGCGCAGTTGGGTCGGCGCCAGGTCGAGCGCGCAAATCACCGCGTGTTCGTCGCCGTCGGCGCCGGCATGCACCACGCCGCGCAGCCGGCCCCAGACAATGATGTCGCCGCCGGCCACAATCTCCGCGCCGGCGTTCACATCGCCCAGCACTACCACGTGGCCGGCGTGTCGCACGCTCCGGCCCGAACGCAGGGTGCGGCGCACCAGCACCGCGTCCTCACGCGGCTCCTCTGGGTCGGTCTCGGCGTCAATCCGGGCCTGGGCCGTGGCCGGCAGCGTATGGGCCAGCGCAATCTTCAGGCCGAGCGCTTGAGCGGCGTTAGTTGTCACCACGCTTTCGCTGAGCACCGCCGTAAGGTTGATCTCGCGCTCAGAGAGCGCATCGCGCAGGCGCCCCAGCTCCGCCGCCGGGATAGCCCGCCCGCCCACGTCCAGCGTTAGCTTTGCGCCGCGGAAGAAATCGGCGCTCTGGTCTATGCGCGCCATCAGCCTAGGGGCGGCCTCCTGCCAATCGCCCCCGCCGCCCACCGTCACCAACAGGCCGTCTTTGATGCCCTTGATGCTGATCAAATCCGCCATAAGTGGCGCGCGATTATAGCAAAGCCCGATTCAAATGCGAATCGGAATCGCATAGCCAAACTTCCCCGGCAAGGCGTTTTAGCGGACGGTCAGGCCGACTAGAACGACCTTGTCGTCCAGAGGAAGGCTATCCGCGTTGAGAACGGGGAGGCGCTGGAGGGTCTCCAGTAGGTACAGGCCGACATGGATGGTGTATGCGCCGGGTGGCGCATCCGGCACGAGGCGCACCTCGTACGGATCACGGATGATTTCACCGGGATGCCAGGAGGTCGTCAGCCGCGTGCCCTCCACCGGCCAGTAATCGCGCTGGCCGTAGAGTCTTCCATCCGGCCCCACGAGGTGCACAAACACGGTGTAACTCTCCTGCATCGTTTGCAACGCCTGCCATTCCAGATAAACCCGGACGAGGCCGCCGCGTTCGGCCTCCGTCGTCTCCAGCACGGCCCGGCGCAATACGAGCTGGCCGTTGAAGTTGATGGCGCCCGGCGGGAGCGCCGCGCCGACGAGCCGGATCGGTGGTAGCGCGCAGCCCTCGCTTTCCGCTGCCAGCCAGCCGCAGCGCGCGGGATGTCCGGTTTCAACCCAAAGTGTGAAGTCGAGATCGGAGATCGGAGATTGGAGGGAGTACAGCACGGGCACGATGGAGCCAGGTGGCCAGGCGGCCAGCGAGCGAGTCTCTCCGAATGCCGTGACCGCCTCGGCTGTGCCGCGCAGCCAGTAGAGTGTAACGGGCACAGGTGCGCCGGGCAGAGCAGACTCGGGCCGGTCGTAGCCGAGCAGCCACTGCTCGCCGAACTGCGTGGGCAGGAACTGCGCTCGCATCAGATGCGACGGCCTGGGCGACGTGGCCGGCAGACCGATTTCAAGCGTGGTCACCGTCGCCCAGCCTTCCACAGCGTGCGGCCGGAACGGCGGGAAGAGTCCGGCTTCGAGTGTGTAGCGCCCCGGCGCCCAGTGCGGTTGGTGGGTGATCTCGTAAAAGTCGCTCACGTACTCGCCCGGCTTCCAGGCGTTGGTCGGGTACAGGCCGCTCACCGGAATTTGCCCGGCGCTTTGCCAAAGCGTGCCGGTCTCGGAGCGCAGGCGCAGATAGACGGCCAGGTTGGCCTGCGGGGTCTGCGGCGCGTGCCAGTAAAGCATGAGGCGAGAGATGTCCTCGGACTCGTTCAGTGTGTAACCCACAAGCCGAATCCCTGCGGCCAAGGCAACGTCGAGCGGTTGAACGTTTGCCGGCGGCGTGGTGAACGGCTGCGGCGAGACTTCGGCCAGCGGCCCGACGGAGCGCAGCGAATAGCCGCTGCCCAGCCCCGGAAGGTATCGTGCCAGGTACACCACCTGCCCGGCAGCCAGCCTTTCCTCTAGCGCGGCGCGGTAGCCGGCCTCGTCGGGCAGAACGATGATGTCGAGGTCGGGCCGCACGCCTTCGGCCTTTTGCAGGTAGTAGGGCGCGGCGAAGCGCTTGGGGTCGGCCAGCAGGGCGGCGTTGTGCGCCAGCGGCTGGCTCAGCGTGTATCGGCCCAGGTCGAGCCTTCGCTGCGCCGGCTCAAAATCGAAGCGCGGCAGGGTGTTCCAGATGGAAGTGAGAGGAATGAGGAGAAAAGAAGAAGGAAGAAGGAAGAGGGGCAATACGCGCAAGTTGAGATGTGCGGTGAGAATGCGTGAAGCGTAGCACGTAAGGGCGTGCAGGCCGAGGGCGATGAAGACGGCAGCGATGACGTAGGTGGCGATGAAGAAGTCGCTGAAGTCCGGCTCAGGCGGGTCGTACGCCAGCACGAAGTAGGCGTGGCCGGCGTAAGCCAGCAGGAGGAAAACGGCTGCGGGCCAACGAGAGCGGGAAACGATGGAAGCCGTTTCCCGTCTTTCCCTGCTTTCCCTCCTTTCCGTGCCTTTCCCAAAAATCAGACTTCCCACCCCCAGCAGCGCCAGCGCCGCTCCGGTCTGGCCAAACTCGCCGATGATTTTGCGTGCGACGTAGACGAAGCGCTGCGGCTCCTGCAACGGCAGCCGGGCGTTGAACTGTCCCGCTGCTTCACCGCCGCGCAGAAAATACACGAACTGCTCGACCGAGAGCGCCTCGCCGTTGTGGAGGGCCGGCCAACGTAGAGGGATATAGAGATAGATGGAGAGGCCGAGGAGGAAGAAGAGGGGGGAAGGAAGAAGGGAGAGGAATAGGGAACGTATTGCGTATGGCGTATTGCGTATCGTGTGGAAGGAGCGCCGAAGCCACAGGCCGACAGCCCAGGCCAGGGCAGGGGCAAGCAGCGCGGACGTCAGGTGGTTGGTGAGGGAGAGGCCGAAGACGAAGGCCAGAGCGTAAAGCGTCTTGCGCGAGGCGGGCGAGTCGTGGATCAGATGCAGGCCGAGATAAAGAGATAGCGTCATGAGCGCAGCGTTGAGGGCATAGGCTTCGATCTCGACGGCGCGCGCCCAGACACTCGGCGCGACGCCAAACGCGAACGCGGCCAGCCACGCGGGCAGAGAGGCCGCACCCAATCGCCGTGCCAGCCCGAACACGCCCACCGCGGCCAGCGCCGCCGCAACCGCCGCCGAGGCGTTCACGCGCCAGGCCTGCGTCCCGCCGATGGGCAGCAACTCAAAGACTTTTCCCACCAGAATCAGCAGCGGATAGCCGTTGCCATGTGCGACGCCGAGCTGCGCCACGTTGACCTGGAACTCGAACGTGTCTGCCTCGCCAACGAAAGGGGAGAGGGTCAGAAAGTAGAAAGTGGAGAGGCCGGCGAAAAGTAAAACGTGAAGGAGGAGAGGGAAACGAAGGAAAGAGGGAAAAAAGTGGAAACGCGGCTGTTGCGACTCTGAGTTTTCTGTGGTTAGCAGAAACACACTGAACAAAGCAGCGCTGCCGGTGAGCAGAGTCCAGGAGCGAACGAAGTTAACTTCTGAAGAGAGCAGGCTGATGAGCGGGAGCGCCAGCGGCAGGGCGGCAAATGCCGAAGCGGCGCGCCATCGAAGCAGGCCGGCGCCGGCCAGCGCGGCGAGCAGGGCGGTAGCGAGCGCGCCGGGCCAGGTGTTGAACAGATTGAACGTCAGGGGCAGAGTCTCGAACAGGGCGCGCGCCAGAGCAAGGCCAAAGACCCCGCCGCACAATCCGGCAAGTGCCACGCCGGCTCGAGGGAACTGCATGGGGAGGTGGAGGCTACGGCGCAACCACCGGCGGAACATCGGGCGCGGGCAGAGGGCCGGCCTGCTCGGTGGCCGGCGGCGGTACCACTTCCTCCAGGTCTACGCCCTTAAACACTTGGTAGTAGGCGCGCAGCACGTCATTGGCGATCGGGCCGGCCACGAGCGATCCCTCGCTGCCGTTGTACACGAAGACGATGACCGAGACTTCCGGGTTGTCGTAGGGCGCGTACATGAACGTCCAGGCGTGGGCCGGCCAACGCCCGGGAATGCACAAATCTTTGAGCCAGGCCTGGCGGTCGCAATACTCGGCGGTGCCGGTTTTGCCCGCAGCCTGGATGCCGGCCAGCTCCAGGTCAACGATCGGGACTTTCTCGCCATACAGCCGCAGGCCGGAGAGCGTGCCGGAGACCACCGTGCGCCGCAGGCCTTCGCGCGTCAGTTGCAATGTTCGCTCCGAGACCGGCAATCGGCGGATTAGGGTAGGAACCGTGTCGCTGACCACGTTGCCTTCGCCGTCCAGGATTTTGTCCACAATCTGCGGCTTGAGCAGCAGGCCGCCGTTGATGACGGCGTTGTAGGCATTGAGCATTTGCAGCGGCGTGACCTGCACAAAGCCCTGGCCGATGACGGCGTTGTATGTGTCGCCGGTGGACCAGCTCTCTCCCTGATTGATGCGCTTCCAGTCGGGGCTGGGGATGAAGCCGGCCTGCTCGGCAGGCAGCTCGATGCCGGTGCGCTGGCCAAAGCCGAACAGCCACATCCACTTGCCCAGGCCGCTTTCGCCGGGCTTGCCAATGCCGAGGCCCGGCAGCCGGTCCGGTTCGTAGCCGCCGCCGATTTTATAGAAGTAAACGTTGCAGGACTCGGCAATGCCGCGAGTGAAATCCACCAGACCATGTTTGCCTTCCCGCGTGCGGCTGATCCAGCAGATGAACTCCTTGGCCTTGCCGGGGTCGGCGGGGAAGTAGGCGTTGCGGATCTCGATTTTCCCTGGGTCTTCCAGTTCGCGGTTCGGGTCAATGATGCCCTCTTCCAGCGCGCCTACCGCCGTGACCACTTTGAACACCGAGCCGGGCGGGTAGAGGATGCTGACGGCATGGTTGAGTAGCGGGTAGTCGGGGTTGGGTTCGATGCCCCTCGCCGGGTCGCCGGCCAGCGACACATAGTATTCGTAGTCAATATTGCGCGCAAAGCGGTTGTTGTCGTAGGTCGGCCAGGTCACCATCGCCAGCACCTCGCCGGTGTTGGGGTTCATTACGATGACGACGCCGCTGGTGAAGTCGAGGTTGCGTCCGCCGCGCGTATATTCGCGCAGATGGTTGAGGCGGCGGTGGAAGGCCGCTTCCACGGCTGCCTGCAGGCGCACGTCAATGGTCAGTTGCACGTTCAGGCCGGGGATGGTTTCGGAGATCACTTCGGCCACGCGCAGGAAGCGCCCGCCCACGTCGCGCTCATGAACCTCCAGCCCGTTCTGTCCGGCCAACGTGTCCTGCAACGAGGCTTCAATGCCCGCCACACCGATGCGGTCGCGCTCCGGGCGCAGGTTGCGTACGTTGACGTAGTAATCGTAGGTGAGCGGTGCGTCGGCCGGGGAGGGGATGCGGGCCATATAGCCGACGATGTTGGCGGTCAGCGGGCCGGTAGGGTAGTCACGCACCGGCTCGACGATGACGCTGACGCCCGGCATCGGCATGTTCGCAATCTCCTGCCGGATGATGAAGGCAGTGGTTTCGGAGATGTCGCATTTGATCAAGACCGGTGTGAACGGGGCGATGCTGCGGCCCTCGTCCACCCAATCCTTGATGCCGCGCCCTTCCACGCAGGCTTGGCGTGGCGTGGAGCCGGGGACGACGATGGGCATATCGAGCAGCTCGGAGAGCCGGCGGTAGATAGCCTGCGTTTGGGCGGGGTCAACGTTATCGAACGGGTCGGGGTCGTCAGGCAAGTCGGCGGGGGTGATGGCGACGTTGTAGGAGGGTAGATTGCGCGCGAGGATAACGCCGTTGCGGTCGTAAATCACGCCGCGCGGCGCCGGAATGTTGACGTTGGTGCGGACGTTCTCCAGCGCTTCATCGGCAAAGCGTTGGTGCTGAAGCACTTGCAGCTCGAACAGGCGCCCAATCACCCCCAGCGTGGCCAGCACCAGCAAAACGTAGAAGACACCCATCCGTGCGGGTGGGTCGGCGAGGCGGGTGCGCATCAGGCTGACTTGACCGGGGCCGGGTACACCAGGGCATGTACACGGCGCATAATTGCGTAAACGGGCAGGATGAACAGGGTATTCAGCAACGTAGAGGGCAGCACAACGCCCGTCAACGCGATAGCTACATCAATGGCGACACCGCTCACCGCCAGACCGGTCAGCGCGAGGAGTTGAAAAACCAAGCTGCCGAACAGGGCCGCTGCCAGCGGCAGCAGAATGTGCGAGCGCCACAATTGGCCTTCGGTCAGGCTGGCAACGTAGGCGGTCGCCACCAGGGCGAGCGAGTGGATACCGAGCGGGCCGCCGGAGAGCAAATCCAAGAACAGACCGCCGAGCAGGCCCCACACCAGTCCGCCGTTCCAATCGCCGGACAGCGTCCAGCTCAGCGTTAGCAGCAACACCAGGTTCAGCCCGCCGCCGCCCGGCGTGCGCAAGTCCGGCAGCACGGATGACTCGAGCGCTGCTGCTACCATCAACACCGGCAGGCCGACAAGCATCGTCCTCATGGCGCAGGTGTGCTTCGGAAGAAAGGGCTGAAGTCTGCCGGCTGGAAGTTGGTGATGATGAGCGCCTTCTCCAGGAGGTTGTAGTCCACGGCCGGGGCGATCTCGGCGCGCTGCTGCACTTCGTAGGTGAGCTGCTGAACGGCGGTCACCGTGCCGATCACAATGCCGGGCGGGTAAACGCCGCCCAGGCCGGAAGTCACCACCACTTCGCCGGGCCGGATGCGCGTTTGCTGAGTGATGAATTGCATTTCCAGGCCGCCGCCCAGTCGGCCCACCACCACGCCCTGTTCGCGGGATTCGAGCAGGCGGGCGGCGACGGCGGACTCAGGGTCGGTGATTGGCAGCACCTTGCAGGCCGTGCTGGTCACCTCAACCACTCGGCCTACCAGGCCCTTATCGGTGACAACAGGCATGCCGCGCTGGATGCCGCTATCCGAGCCTTTGTCGAAAATCAGGAAGTTAAGGAAGGGTGAAGTGGAACGGCCGACCAGGTTGGCGGGCAAATAGGTGTTTTCCGGCTGTGAGCCGGCGTACTCCAGCAGGCCTGTGGCGATGCGCCACTCGTTCTCTTTCTGACGCAGACGTATGATTTCGGCGTTTAGGCGGTCAATCTCGGCTTCCAGTTCGGCCACGCGCTGTTGCAGCGCTGCTGTGTCCGGATCATTCTTTAGGAGGCGCGACGCGCCGTTCCAAGCAGCGGCCAGGGGGCGTTGAAGTGCGGATAGCGGCCAGAGCAGGACACTGCGCACCGGCTCGAACCACGACATTTGCCCAAAGACCAGCAACCCAACGCTTACCAGCGCCAGGGCAACCACCAAGATCGAACGGGTCTGGAATTTGGTCATGGAAGGAAAACCGAAGAAACGTCTCTGTTTCTCGCCTTTCCCTCGTTTTCTGCCATTACGTTTCCCTGTTTCTAGTGTACCGTGCTGCCGCGTTCCAGGCCGACCAGCAGCGACTTGAGGGTGTCATAGTCTTCGAGGATGCGGCCGGCACCACGTGCTACGCACGTCATCGGATCGTCGGCCAGCCAGACTGGAATCTTAAGCTCCTCGGTTAGGCGCTCGGTGAGTCCCTGCAGCAGCGAGCCACCGCCCGTCATGCAGATGCCGATCTCAATCAGGTCGGCGATAATCTCTGGCGGCGTCTCATCAATGGCGTCTTTAATTGCGGCCACGACGGTATTGACCGAGTTAGACAGCGCTTCACGGATTTCAATGGAGGAAATTTCCACGCTCTCCGGCAGGCCGGTGACCAGGTTGCGCCCGCGCAAGGTGAAGGTCTTTTCTTCCCACAAAGGATAGGCGGAGCCGATAGCGATTTTGGCTTTTTCCGCCATGCGCTCGCCGATAAGCAGGTTGTACTTGTTGCGGACGTAGGCCACGATGTCCTGGTCCATCTCGTCGCCGGCCACACGCAGGGAGCGCGAGAGCACGATGCCGCCCATGGAAAACACGGCCACTTCGGTGGTGCCGCCGCCGATGTCCACCACCATCGAGCCGCGCGGTTCACCGATGGGCAGGCCCGCGCCGAGTGCCGCCGCCGTCGGCTCCTCAATCAGGTACACCTCGCGCGCGCCGGCAGCCAGGGCTGCATCGTACACCGCGCGCTTCTCCACCTCGGTGACGCCGGAAGGGATGCCTATCACTACGCGCGGGCTGGGGATGGGCACCAGGCTGTGCTCGTGCGCCTTGCCGATGAAGTATTCCAGCATCGCCTCCGTGATTTCAAATTCGGAAATCACACCATCGCGCAGCGGACGGATGGCGACGATATTGGAAGGCGTGCGGCCGGCAATCTCCTTCGCCTGCTGCCCCACCGCCACCACTTCCTTGGTTTTTTTCTGAATGGCGACCCAGGACGGCTCGTTCAGCACGATGCCTTTGTTCCGAACATTGACCAGTGTGTTCGCCGTGCCCAGGTCTATGCCGATATCCAGTGAAAACAAGCCCAACAGCCACCGCAGTGGGCGAAAAACGTCTATTGCCAAATTGGCCTCCCGGTGTTGTGCGCCGGGCGATTATATACCATCCGAAAATTTGCTAAGAATGCTCGGACTTGTGTATTCTATGTCAATTCATGCCGTGTACAATCGGGCTGTGAGTCTGGATCAGGATGTGCGTCGTTACATCGAGACGCATCGGCTGTTCCGGCCGGGAGACCATCTGGTGCTGGGCGTTTCCGGCGGGCCGGACAGCCTATGTCTGCTTGACGTACTGACGGAGCTGAGCGGCGACTGGAGTCTTACCCTTTACGTCGCCCACCTGAATCACGGTCTGCGCGCCGAGGCGGCTGCCGAGGCGGAACGTGTCCGGGCCGAGGCTGAAGCTCGCGGCTGGCGCTTTTTTCTGGAGGAGGTGGATGCCGGCACATACGCCGCCGGTCACAAGCTCTCCCGTGAGGAGGCCGCGCGCGTGCTCCGCTATGATTTCCTGGCGCGGACGGCGCAACACGTCGGGGCCAGCATCATCGCTGTGGCACACACCGCCGACGATCAGGCCGAGACCGTGCTGATGCACTTCCTGCGCGGCAGCGGCCTGGCGGGGCTGAGGGGGATGTTGCCGAAGACAAAGCTGGGGGATTGGAGATTGGAGATGAGCCATCAATCTCCAATCGCGGATCTCTATCTCGTCCGCCCCCTTCTCTCCACCAGCCGCGCCTCGGTGGAAGCCTACTGCGCCGCGCGCCGCTTGAAGCCCGTGTACGACCCCAGCAACGCCGATACGACGTTCTTTCGCAATCGCCTGCGCCACGAGCTGCTGCCGTTGCTCCAAACTTACAATCCCAATATCCGTGCCGTGCTAGGCCGAACGAGTGAGGTGCTGGCCGGTGAGTTTGAGATCGTCCGACAGGCTGTGGAGCAAGCCTGGCAGGCATTGGCCCGCGTCGAACGTGAACACATTGCCTTCGATCTGCAAAGGTGGCGGTCGCTTGATCCCCCTCTTCAGCGTGCGCTGTTGCGGCGAGCCGTATCTCACCTGCGCGCCCACCTGCGCGACGTGGACTTCGTGCCGATCGAGACCGCCGTGCGTTTTAGCCGCTCGGCGTTGCCGGGCCGCGTCTGTGATGTTGTGGCGGGCCTGTGCCTGGCGGTGGAGCCGGGGCGCCTGGTCTTGCGCGCCTGGGATTATGAGCAGGCCATGCCCGACGACTTGCCACTGCTCGATGAGAACGCTGCGCTCACCGCCGGCTGGCGGTTTTTGAGCGCCGAGTTGTCCTCGGGGCTGCCGAATTTTGAAGCTGAAGCTACAGCCTGGCGCCAGTTCGTGGACGCACAGACGTTGACAGGGCCTCTACACCTGCGCGCGCCCCGGCCCGGTGACCGATTTCAGCCGCTCGGCCTGGCCGGACACAGCACCAAGCTCTCCGACTTTTTTACCAATCGGAAAGTGCCCGTCGCCTTGCGCTCGCGCTGGCCGCTTGTTGTTAGCGGCGAGGCCATTGTCTGGGTCGCCGGCTTGCGCCTGGATGAGCGCTTCAAAGTCACCGAGAACACACGGCGGGTGATGAGGTTGGAGTTTGTTCGTCGGGAGGAAGAGGATTAGTGATTAGAGATTAGAGATTGGAGATTGATGACCGATGTCTGAATTACCGAAGTTGCGCAGAGAAAAACTTGCGCACCCTTCGTGAAACTTCGTGCCCTGCGTGGATTCCTTTGGTTGTGACCGGAGGTCGCACCATGCTTCCTAAATTGAATGTTTGGCTGGAGAAGGATGGCGATGTGGTGCTGAGTTCGTGGCGCATCAGGTTATTGGAAGCGATTGCCGAAACCGGCTCGATCAGTGCTGCCGCCGAGAAGCTGGGCGTGCCTTACCGCCGCGCCTGGGAGAAGGTGCAGGAGATCGAGGCCGGTCTGGGCGAGAAGGTGGTGGAGACGGCCATCGGCGGCCTACATGGTGGCGGGGCGCGCCTCACCGAAGCCGGACGGCGCGCCATCGCTCAATTCCACGCCTTCGCCGACGGGCTAGATGCCGAGGTCGAACGCCGCTATCGCCAGACTTTTGGGCGTAAACGCCTTTGACTACAATCCGGGCTGGATAAGCTTCTTCAGCTTCATGCCGATTTCGCGCCACTGAATCTTCGACAGCCCCAGCTTCTGCCGTATCTTATCGAAGTCCATGCCGGCGCGGGCGTCGCGTACGGCGCACGTCCAGCGGCACATCTCAAAGGAGATGTGTTTGTCAAGCGCCGCGGCGATCGTTACATCCTCTAACAGATACTCCAGCCGGCGTGGCGAGTAAGGGAAGACTTTTTGCTGCGGCCGATACTCGGCCAGATAGGCCTGATAGACTCTCAGCCAGTCGGGGTCGAGGCGCAGCTTGCGCTCCTTGTAGCGATTGCGCGCCTCGTTGTAGCGAATCCACAGCACCGGCGCAGCGGGGTCGGAAGCATCCACGTGATTTAGCTCCAGCCCCAGGCACTCGCTCTTTTTGATGCCGGTCTGAATCAGCAAGGTGAACAACAGGTAAGGGCGGATGTCCGGCTTCTCGGCGTTATGCCAAAGCTGGCGTGCGGCTTCACAGGCCCGCTCCACTTCGGCATCGGTGAGGATGAGGGGCAGGGGGCTAAGCACCGTATGCTGGATGAGGGGCGCTGCCGGGTCATTCATCAGGACGCCCTCGCTCTCCAGCCAGCGAAAGAAGGCCTTGAGCGACGTGACGCGACGTGAGTAGGTCTTAGGGCTGCGCCCGCTGGCGCGTTGTGCCTCCAGCCAGCGCTCCAGGTCGCGGGTGGTAATGGCGTTCAGGCTTTTGCCGGCGCCGATGAACGCCGCGAAAAGGTTTAGGTCGCTGCCGAAGGATTTGACGGTATTCTCGCGCGCGCCCTGTTTGCGCAAGTGCTCGCACCAGGCGACGATGCCGGTTTTGAGCGAGACGCCGGCCTTCAGCCTGTTTGTTGGTTCGGCGGAGCGGACAACGGCCTCCGAAGGCAGCGTGGAGAACAGGGGAAGCTGGTCGGCCATAACGTACCGGCCAACTATCCTATTCGAAGTTGCGGAGAAAGCAAATATAGGCTCTGCCGAAAAAATCCATCTGAACTGTGAAGACGCTAAGGGTGTGCACGCAAAGGTTATCAGGGAACGTGCCGCCCCTTCGTCCTTCGGCGGGCTTCGCAAAGAGAAGCCACGCTCAGGATGTCCTGCGCAGCGGGCATCCTGAGCGGACGCCGAGCGAAGCCGAAGCGGCAATCGCCGGACGCCCGCCGCTCCCCTGAGCGCGCTCAGCGGAGCGAAGCCGAAGGGTCAGGGTGCGGCGGACATGTTTTGCGTGCACACACGCTAAGGAAGAAAATAGAGGGAATCCTTTGCGCTCTTCGCAGCTTCGCGCAGTGATTATGATGAAGTCAAATACGGACCGGCGCGAAGGCGCTAGAGAAGGGTCAATCACCGGCTGTCGGAGCGCGGTCGGTAGGAAGGAGGACGGTGAAGGTGCTGCCCTTGCCCAGCTCGGTGGTGAACCAGATGCGCCCGCCGTGCGCCTCGACCAGCGCTTTAGCGATCGAGAGGCCGACGCCGGTTTCGCCTAGGCCGGCGATGAGGGGTGCATCGGCGCGCCAGAACCGGTTAAAGACGCGCGGCTGGTCGGCCGGGGCGATGCCGCCGCCGGAGTCGCGGACGGAGATGAGCACGGCGCTGGCCGGCTGACCGTTGTAGGCCGGGCTGACTTCCTCGCGCACCTTGAGCAGCACTTCGCCCTCGACGCCGGAGGCGTTGCCTGCGTTGCTCAACAGATGTAGCACGATCTGGCGCAGCGCGTCGCGGTCGGCGCTCAGGCTGGGCAGCGAGTCGGCTACATCCAGTCGGAGGTTGATGCCCTTTTCGCGGAACTGCGCGCTGCAACTCATGATGGCATCCTCGATCACGCTGAGCACATCCACGCTCTCAGGCGTAAGCTGCAGCACACCGGAGTCAATATCTGCAATGTGGATGAGGTCACTCAGCAGGGTCTGCATGCGTTCGCAGGAAGCCTTGATGCGTTCGAGGAACTTGCGTTGCAGCGCGCCCAGGATGCCGACCGACTCACCCAGCAGCAATTCGGTGTAGCCGACAATGGCCGCCATCGGCTGACGCAGCTCCTGGCTGAGCGAGGCGATGATCTCCAGCGAAGCGGCAGGCAGGAAGGGCCGAGTTGTGTCGTCGGTCAAGGTGGGAAGAAGTGCTCGAGTCTCGGCCAGCTTGCGCTCCGTCTCGGCCAGCTGCTTCTGAAGTTCCGTCAGTTGCTGCGTCTGTTTAGATAGCTCGGCCAGCGCGCCGGTAGCTTCCTGCAGTTCCTGTTCGCGAATGGCCAGCTGCTTCTGCGCGGCCTCAAGTTCGGCGTGAACCTGGCGCAGCTGCCGGCGAAGCTGTTCCAGTTCGGACTGGAGGGCAGCAAAGCGGCTCGCTTCCGCTTCCGCCACCGTTAGGTTATGCCGAGCAACTTCCAACTCTTTCTCGCGGAGGCGCAACGCGCTCCGGGTTTCCTCCAAGGCCAGCTCGGCAGCGGCGGCCTGCCGGCGCAATTGCTCCACTTCTGCCCGAGTCTCGGCCAGGCGGGCAGCTTGCTCCGAAAGCGTTGCCACCGCCGCGCGCGCTTCGTTCAACTCGGCTTGCGCCTGAGCCAGCTCGGTGTTTTGCCGCTCAACCTTGGCCAGCGCGGCCTCGAGCGATTCGCGTAGATGCTTTTCCTGTTCCAGCGCAACGCCGTAATCCAGCTGCCAGGTGGCGAGCAGTTCTTCCTGAGTGGCCACCCGTTCGCGGAATTGGCGCAGCTCGGCCTCGAAGCGCCGGCGCTCGTTTTCGGCTTCGGCGGTCAGGCGTGCAATGGTAGCGTGCAGCTCCGCTTCGCGCTCGGCCATGTCGGTCTGCCGTTGTTGGGCGGCGGCAAGATGTTCGGCCTGGTGTTGTTGCAGCGCTTCAAGCTCACGATGTGCTTCGGCCAGACGGGTCTGGAGTTCGGCCAGCGCGCGTTGGTGAGAGTCCACCTCACGGCACACGGCCGCCAGTTCTTCACGACTTTGCTCCAGCTGAGCTTGGGCTTCGTGCGCGGCGACTTGCGCCGTTTCTCGTTCGGAACGGGTTTGCTCCAGTTGTGTTTGTAACTCGGCCAGGCTTTGTTTCGTCGCCTCTAGTTCCTTTCGTACGATGTCCAGTTCTGTCTTAGCCTCGGCCTGTTGTTCCACTTCGGCTTGCAACCGCTGAAGCTCTATAACTTGCGCGCTGAATGCCTGAACGCTGGCGCGCAACGGCTCCAGTTCGCTCAGGAGAGTCAGGCGCTGTCGTTCACTCTCTTCAATTTGTTCCTGCAACGCTTGAAGCTGTGCTTGTAGCGCTTCGGCTTCGGCGCGCCACCGGTCGCGACCCTGTTCCAGGACGGTGAGCTTCTCCTGCCACTCGGCTTCCTTCGCGGCAAATTGGGCGGATTGTTCGGCCAGCACAGCGGCACGGATCGCCTCCACCGCCTCGATGGAGCGCGCTTCTTCCATTTCCTGACGCAATTGCAGAATGTCGCTGTTGAGGCGTTCGGCTTCGGCGCGCGCCGACTCAAGGGCGATGTGCAACTGATCGGCCTCCAGCCGTGCGGCACGACGGGCCTCCTCGGCGGCTGCGGCCTGCGTTTGAGCTTTCTCAAGGCTGCGCCAGAGGCGGTTGACTTTGCTCTCCGGGCTGAGATACTCTGCCAGGATTGGTCCGAGAGTCGTCAGCAGCGCCACGGTCTCCAGAGGCGGCTCCCGGCGTGAGGCCGGATTGGCCATTGCCAACACACCGACAAGTTGTTGACCGGCGCGCAACGGCAGCAGCAATGCCGGGCCGATCTGAGAGCGGCCGGCGGCACTCATCAGCCGACGCAAGACATCGGCCTGCTGTTGCGGCCGCAAAACGACGATTTCAGACCGATCCAACAGCTGTTGATAGTCCGGCAGGTCGGCGGTGGAAAAGACGGTGGCCGGCAGGAACCGGCTGTGCGCCGAGTCGTAAGCAGCAAGCAGCTTGCTCGTTCCCAGCTCGTCAGGCGGAGAGATGAGCAAACACAGCTCGGCCTGGGCGACTTGCGCGCCGGCGACGGTGATCAGTTGTGCCAGTTCGTCAGGCGTGGCAGCAGAGCCGAGCGCGGCCAGGGCGGCGGCGGTCTGTGGATCGGGGCTGCGGCTAACCGTAGGGGCCGGGGCAGCCTTTGGCGGCGCGGTGCGCGACGGTTCGGGGGAACGCCGATAGAGCAGCGCTGCGAACATCGGCATGACGACCAGCTCACAGAGTCGTACCCCGCCGGGCACGCTGTTGCCAAAGGGCGCGAAGGCATGTGCGGTATATGCGCCGAGCAGGACGAGGGCGAGCAGGGCGCTTATTTCCCAGTCGGATGGTTGACGGACGAGGAGCAGCAACAGCGCGCCGGCCAGGACGGCGCTTTGGGCAATCGTCCAGATAAGCTCATGCACGCTGCCGTTGAACGGACGGCCGGCGCCCAGGGCAACGGTCTGTGACCACAACGCCCAGCTGAAGCTGCCGGCCACTACAAAGATAAAACTGAGTATAAGGACGAGACCATCCGCAGGCCGGCTCGGTTGAGGCGCTATCAAAATCCAGAAAATCCAAAGCAGCTCCAGTGAACTGCTGACGCGGGAGAGGGGCGGGAGGAGCGTCTGGCCATTGAGGAGGCCGGCAGTGACCAGCAGCTCAGCGGCGAAATTTATCACAGTGAGGCTGAGCAGGCCGAGGGCGGCGAGGAAGGGGCGTGCGTTATGCCGGCCACGGTCGCGGCGCCATTCGTTCAGCGTGATGGCGACCGTCAGTTGAAAGATCGCCAGCAACGTCAGATGATAGGCCAGGCTACCCGGTGGTTCGCTGACGAATTCGGCGGCCTGTGCTAGGTAATACAAAAGCATACACGCTTGGGCAAAGAGCGACGCGATTATAACATAAGGCTTGCTGTAGTCGTTAAGATTTGTACTTGGCGTGTGCACGCAAAACCTGTCAGGCCGCACCCTGACCCTTCGGCTTCGCTCTCCTGAGCGCGCTCAGGGGAGCGGCGGGCGTCCGGCGATTGCCGCTTCGGCTTCGCTCGGTGTCCGCTCAGGATGCCCGCCGTGCAGGACAGCCTGAGCGTGGCTTCGCTTCGCGAAGCCCGCCGAAGGACGAAGGAGCGGCACGTTCCCTGACAACCTTTGCGTGCACACGTACTCGGCAGCGGTGGTTTTGAGCAAGCGCATCAGCCGTTTGGGCGTTATGGTTGACAATCCTCACGTTGCAAGTACAATACCATCGCCTGCGGTGTAAAAGTTGCAGGTTAAGCCGAAGTGGCGGAACTGGCAGACGCGCTACGTTCAGGGCGTAGTGGCCGAAAGGCCGTCTGGGTTCAACTCCCAGCTTCGGCATTCTCGCACAAAAGCGCGAGTATCATCCCGGCCTGGCCGGGATTTTTTTTGGAGGTATAGCCCTTGGGACGTGATGAGGATGAGAAAGGTCAACCGCCCCTGTCCTGGTTACAAGCCGGCGGATTGATCCTCTTTATCCTGATTTTGGTCGTGGTTGTAGATTTTGGTCAGCGCCTGGCCGAGTCACAGCGGCAGGTGGAAGCAGCCCGTCGTGCTCAAACCGAGGTGGCGGCGCTAGAGCGTGAACGGGCGATTTTGCTGACCCAGGTGGCCTATGCGACGACGGACGCAGCGGTGATTGCCTGGGCGCATGAACACGGCAAGATGGTTCAGCCGGGCGAAGTGCTGGTCGTCCCGATGATCCCGACTGGTGCGGCCACGCCCGTGCCTCCGCCGATCGTTCCGCCTACCCCGCCGCCGAACTGGCAACTGTGGTTGGCGCTATTTTTCGGCCCGCGCGCGCCTTGACGCCGGCCTGTTGCGTGTGATATATTTCCGGTGCGCCGGGCAACGGCGCGTTTCTATCCCTGCCGCGTGCGGCAGGCGCATTGCGGGGTAGAGCAGAGGCAGCTCGTCGGGCTCATAACCCGGAGGTCGTTGGTTCGAATCCAACCCCCGCTACTTCTACTTCCAGAACACCGTAGCTCATTGGGCTACGGTGTTTTCGTTACCCGACGGACAGCCGCTCCTAGTCTGTAAGCAACTCCGCTGACATAGAATAGCAACCCAACCGCAGCACCACCGTGCTGGCACCGCTGTAGCCGGAGAACAGATAATCGTGTGCACGCAAAACCTGTCAGCCGCACCCTGAGCGGACGCGGAGCGAAGCGAAGCGGCAGTCGAAGGGGCGGCACGTTCCCTGACAACCTTTGCGTGCACACAACAGATAGTGGGCGTTGCTGCGCGCCATAGCGGTCGAATTCGGGTCGAAATCGAAGCGAGCGAAGCGCCCTATTTTCAAAACGGCCCATCCAGTTGTGCCGCTATAATCCAAATGCAGTGAGACTGCTCTCCACCAAACTCCGCCCGCCTGCGCTGCCCCGGCGTCTGCTGCATCGCCCGCGATTGCTGGAAGCGTTGAACGCAGCAATGGATTTCGCCGTCTGCCTGCTTTCCGCGCCGGCGGGATACGGAAAGACCACCCTGGTTTGCGACTGGCTGGCTCAGGCAAACACTTCTTTTGCCTGGCTCACGCTCGATGAAGGGGACAATGAATCCCATCGTTTCCTTTCCTACCTCGCCGCTGCCATTGGAAACGCACTGCCGAAAAGCGCCGAGCGATTCGCCGCGCCGCTGCCCGTCGCCAGGCGCGCGGCCGTCGAAGCCTATCTTGCGGCGCTCATCAACAAAGTTGCCGAATCGCAGGAACACCTCACGCTCGTTCTCAACAACGGTGAAGCCATCACGAACGGTCTCTGCCATGGGGCGCTGGAATATCTCATCGAGTATGCGCCCGACAATTTCCACACGCTGCTGCTGACCCGCGCCGACCCGCCCCTGCCGTTTTCACGCTGGCGCGCGCGCGGGCAACTGCTCGAACTTCGCGCCGCTGACCTTCGTTTCAGTCGTGATGAAATCCGCGACCTGATTGCCGAAACCACGCGCCAGGCACTGACGGACGAGGAACTCAACGCCCTCGACCAGCGCACACAAGGCCGGGCTGCCAGCCTGCGCCTGCTGACCCGTTCGCTGGAAACCGCGCCCAACAAACAACACTTCTTCAAGGCGTTGGAGGACAGCCGGAACCGGACCATGGACTTTCTGGTAGACGAAGTTCTGAAGCAATTGCCCGCTGAAACTCAAGCGTTTCTTTATCGGACTTCGATCCTGCCCCAGTTTTCTGGAGACCTGTGCCAGGCGCTGACAGGAAACCCCCACAGCGAGAGCATCCTGCGCGATTTGGAACGTCACAACCTCTTCATCTCCCGCCTCGACCATGATTCGCGCTGGTATCGCTTCCATCCGCTCTTTGCGAAGTGCCTCCAGCAGCGCCTGCGCGAGCAAACCGACATTGATATCGCCGATCTGCACCGCCGCGCCAGCGACTGGCACGCCGCCGATGGAAACGCAGACGCTGCGCTCAACCACGCCTTCGAAGCAAAGGATTTCGACCGCGCCGCGCGCATCATGGAGGCTCACGCTATCTTGTGGATTGACCAGGGCGAATACCAGACCTTCACGCACTGGTTCGAGCAACTTCCGCGCGAACAGCTGACTGCCTATCCGCGCCTCTCGGCCTTTTACCTGTGCGGGTTGCTGGACAGCCGAAACCTCGAGCGGTTCGAAGCCTTCGCCGCTCTGCAAGCGCAACTGGAAACCCTGCCCGAAGTTCAGCATCTCATCCAGGCTATGCGCGCTGTTGCTGCCCTTGTTCGTGGCGATGACCAAACGGCGCTGACGCTGACCAACCAGAGCATTCCCACCTTCCAGGTCAACCCACCTCAGACGGTGGATGAATTCTTCGCGTACAGCCTGCATCTCTTCGTGCGGATGGGCATATATTACCAGGCAGACAACGTTCTCGCCGCCGAGCAGGCTGCCGCCGCTGCCATCCCTGTCTTTTTGCAGGCAGGGCTGGCAGGCTATGCCCTGGATGCGCTGGGTGTGCGCGCCAGCAACAAGATGCGTCTGGGGAATCTTCGTCAGGCCGAGGACATTTTGGAGCAGGCGTTGTTGCTGCTGCGCCGTTCAGGGACTGGAAGCGGCATGCCATCCCATCCGATAGCCGTGCGCATTTATGGTCCGTTGAGCCGCCTGTATTATGAGCAGAATCGCTTGGCGGATTCGATAGCGATGGCGCAAAAGGCGATCGAGTCCTCTCAAAGCGGCGGCTACCAGTGGGGCTGGCGGGTGGCGGAAGTGTATGCCACGCTTGGGCTGGCGTATTTGGCGTCGAACGAGGTGGCCTTCGCTTTCGATACGCTGGAAAAAATCCGCCAAATAGAAAATCTGTTGGCAGGGTATCCGTCCCTTCACACGCGCACCCGCCGTGACGCCCTCTGTCAGAAAATGCGGCTACTCCTCGCCCTGGCGCCGTTTGACGAAACCCTTTACAGCCGAGTGGAGGAGTGGCGGAACAAGAATCAAGCCCGGGGCGAGAAAGGGGGCGAAGCTGAATCCGCCCTTTGGGCGCGCTATCTGATTTTGCAGGGAAAAGTTGCCGAGGCAGAATCCGTCCTGCATCCCCTCATTCACACAGCGGGAGCCGAACGACGACTTGGCGATTTGCTGGAATATCTGACGCTGGCAGCCGATGAAGGTGCCCTGCGCCGCGCCCTCGAAATGGCCGAACCGCAGGGATTCTTGCGCGTCTTTATAGATGGCGGTGAGCGCGTTCGCGCCGCGCTGGAGAAAATCCATTTGCCCTATGCGCGTAAAATCCTGGCGGCATTCCCCACGCTTCCAGGCGCGCAGAAGCGCAAAGCCGCTACGCCGTGGCTTAACCTGCACGAACGGGAGATTTTACGCCTGCTGGATGCAGGCTATTCCAACCAGCAAATTGCCGATGCGTTGCATCTTTCGGTGAACACGGTCAAATGGTATGCACGGCGCATTTACGCGGCGCTGGGAGCAAAGAACCGGCGCGAAGCGCTGACCAAAGCAAAAGAGTGGGAATGGGTGTAACGCTTTATTGGATTGCCCCCGCGCATTCCATCCTTTTTCCATCCCTCCCTGTCAGACAAAAACCGTTATATTGATAAGTGAATGCACTGAAAAAAGGTCATGATTGAAACGCTTGGCCGCCACATATGCCGGTTTGGTTGTCATCTCGACGCCATAGGGCGCTGGATAGATGTCGTATTACCTGGTTGCCCCTTCCTGGTTGCTTGAACTTCCCCTGCGGCAGGGCCAGAATCGTCCTGCCGCTTTTCATTTCCAATTTGCGATGAGGAAGTAGTGTTATCTATGCCTTCGTTGTCTGCGCATCTCATTACCTTCATCATGCGCTGGGTTAAAAATGCAGGATTACTGAACATGCCTTCACAAGCGCAACGCCAACACGCCCAAGGAAGCGCCGAACGTCCCATTCGCGCCCCGCGCGGCGTTTCGATTCGACCCGTCGGCGCCGACGGTGTGCCTTGTGAGTGGGTAGAACCGAGGGAGGCTGTTGCCGACTGTGTCGTGTTGTATCTGCACGGAGGTGGATATGTGACGGGGTCGCCAGAAACCCATCGTGGCCTGGTCACGCGAATTGCCCTGTCTGCCGGCTGCCGTGCCCTGGTGGTGGACTATCGCCTGGCGCCGGAGCATCCCTTCCCTGCTGCGCTCGAAGATGCGCTTACGGCGTATCACTTCCTGCTTCAGCAAGGCTATGCACCCCAAAAGATTGTGATTGGCGGCGATTCGGCGGGTGGCGGCCTGAGCCTTGCAACCGCAGTGTCTCTACGCGACCAGAATCAGCCGCTTCCCGCTGCGCTGTTCTTACTTTCTCCCTGGACGGATTTGACCCTATCGGGTGAATCCCTTCACACTTGCGCCTGGCGCGACCCCTTTCTCTCACCGGAGATTGGTGAATCGCTGGCAGAAGCATACGCCGCTCACACGCCGCGCACGCACCCTTACCTCTCGCCGCTTTTTGCCGACCAAACGGGTTTGCCTCCCACTTTGATTCAGGTGGGCAGCGAAGAGATTTTGTTCGATGATTCGGCTCGTCTCGAAGAGCGGATGAAACAGGCTGGCGTCACGGTGCAACTCGAAGTTTGGGAAGGGATGTGGCATGTCTTCCATGAGTTTGCTCCTTACGTTCCTGAAGCGCAACAAGCGATTGAGCGCATTGGCCGTTTCGTTCGACAAACCCTCGGCTTGCCCGAACATCCCCAAGGAGAAAAGAAATGAAACGCCTGTCCATCCTTCCCCTGGTTTTGCTCATTGCCCTGTTCGTTGCCGCCTGCGCCCCGCAGCCCGACTCGATTAGCGCGCCCACCCGCACCCGCCTGATTATCGCCGACCAGTTCATCCCCGATATTTTAGACGGTCAGCAGAGCCAGGGCGGTTACCCGCTCTCGCATGAACTCATCAGCCAGCCGTTGATTCGCTACGACGCCCAAACGGGAACCTTCGTCCCCGACCTGCTGGAAAGTTTTACCCTCTCGCCGGATGGCAAGACTCTGACGATGAAACTGCCCGCCGGTTACAAATATGCCAACGGCGATGCGCTCGATGCCCAGGCGTTGGTGGATGCCATCAACCGCTACGCCGCCATCAGCCCGTACAAATTCGATTACGATGGCATGCAGTCTGTCACTGCGCTGGATGCCACGACGGTGCAGGTGGTGAATGAAATCGGCCTCAACGTCATGTTCCCAACGCTGATGAGCAGTTTCGGCGCGCCATGGAACGTCTCGGTTGCCCGGTCGGTCGGCGATGAAGCCTTTGCCGCCAACCCTGTGGCCAGCGGACCGTTCAAAATAAAAACACCCTGGACGCCCGGGCAGGATTTGGAACTGGTCCGCAACGACTACTACAAAACCAACATGCCATTCGTGCAAAACAAAAGCGCGCCTTACCTGGAAAAAGTACTGGTGCGCTTCATCGCCGATGGGCAAACCCGCGCCAACGAACTCGAAGCAGGCAGCGTGGACATCGTCTTTGGTCTGCCTGCCTCCACTGCCAAGAAGATGGAAAGCGACCCGGCTTACCAGATTTTCAAGCGCGTCCTGCCGGGACAGACGGCAATTTCCATGAACACCGCTGCCGCACCCTTCGATGACCTTAACGTCCGCAAGGCGATAGCGATGGCGCTCAATCGCGAACAACTTGAAGCCGCGCTCAGCGGCAACATGACCGCCGAATATGCCTTCATCAACGCCAGCATGATTGCCTACGACCCTGCCGCGCAGGAGTATGCCAAATCCCTGTATCCCTTCAATGTGGAAGCCGCCAGGAAACTGCTTGCTGCTTCGGGTTGGGTGGATGCCGATGGAGATGGCATCGTGGAGAAAAATGGCAAGCCCTTCCGCGTGGAATTTCTCGTGGATTCTGGTGCGGTGATGGAAGTGGACGCCGCCCCTGTAGTGCAGGCGCAACTCAAGGCCATCGGCATTGACATTCAAATTGCCCTGCACGACCTTGCTTACAATTATGACGCAATGATTGCAGGCAACTACCAGATGGGCTTTAGCGGTTACATCTGGGTAGACCCCGACATCCTGACCTACCGTTTCACCGAAGGCGCTTCGCCCTCGCAGTTTGTCACCCCCGAACTGACGGCAATGCTCGATGCTGCCCGCGCCATCCCTAACTCGAAAGAACGCTCTGCCGCCTACCTGGGAATCCAGAAATACCTGCTTGATAACGTACCGATGATTCCACTAATGAGTGAAAACCTGTACATCGGCGCACGCTCGTGGGTCAAGGGCATTTACATCGTCTCACCCTACAACCTCATCTTGAACGATGTCAGGATTGAGCAGCCATAGATTCCCCTGACGGGAGAAAGAAGCCCCCTCTCTACAGACAGGGGCAGAACGAAGAAAAATTTGTTATGTTGCGCTACCTCCTCAAACGTCTGCTCTTCTCGCTGCCGGTCATCTTAGGCGTGACCCTGATTGCCTTCCTGATCCTCCACCTCACGCCCGGTGACCCGGTTACGCTCATGCTGGGCGCGCGCTCCACGCCCGAAGCGCAGGCGGAAATGCGCGCTCAACTGGGGCTAGACCAGCCCATCCCCGTGCAATATGCGCGCTGGCTGTTCAACGTTCTGCGCGGCGAGTTTGGCACTTCCATCATCACCAAACAGCCCGTCAGCGCATCCATCGCTTTGCGCCTGCCCTACACGCCTGGCCCGGCATGGGGCAGTTGATGTTCCAGGCCATCCTGCGCAAAGATTTCCCTGTCGTTCAGGCGCTGCTGCTTATCATCGCCAGCCTGACCGTCCTGTTCAATCTGCTCGGCGATATTTTTGCGGGATTGCTCGACCCGCGCATCCGCGTGACTTGACGCTATGCCCCATACCTCCGCTGCTTCCTCCTCCCGAACGACCGCCTCGCGGCTGACTTCCAGCCGCGCCTGGAAGAAATTCCTCCGCCACACCCCTGCCCTGTTCGGGCTTACCCTCATCCTGCTTCTGGCGCTGACAGCGCTCCTGGCGCCCGTGATTGCTCCCTACGAATACGATGCCCAGGACCTGACGAAAATCCGCCAGCCGCCCAGCGTCGCGCATCCCTTCGGCACCGACAAATACGGGCGCGACGTGTTCAGCCGCGTGGTGTATGGCGCGCGCATTGCCTTGCAGGTTGCCTTCGTCGTCGTCGGCATCGAACTGCTGGTGGGCGTCACGCTCGGCATGTTGGCAGGCTACTTCCGCGGCTGGGTGGATTCGCTCATCTCCGGGCTGATTGACCTGGTTTGGGCATTTCCGCCCCTGATTCTGGCTTTGGGCATCATTGCCGCCATCGGTTCGGGGCTGGTGAACGTGATGATTGCCATTGCTCTCACCAGTTGGGCGCCTTTTGCGCGCGTCACCCGCGCCAAAGTCCTCTCGATGAAAGAACGCGAATTCGTGGAAGCGGGCATCGCCATCGGCGAAAGCGACTGGAGCATTCTGACACACTATCTCCTGCCAACTGTCATTGCGCCCAACCTGGTGCTTGCCACCCTCACCATCCCCGCTGCCATCCTCACCACTTCTGCCCTGAGTTTTCTCGGCTTGGGCGCCCAGCCGCCCTCGCCCGATTGGGGCGCCATCCTTAACGAAGGGCGCGAATTTCTGCGCGATGCCTGGTGGATTTCTACCTTCCCCGGACTTGCCATCCTGCTCACCGCGCTTGCCTTCAATTTTTTGGGCGATGGTTTGCGGGATGTCCTTGACCCGAAGCAGACCGTCTGATATGCCAACTCGCCGCCCTCACTCCAACCCCTCTCCCTCAGGGAGAGGGGCAGGGGTGAGGGGAAAACCACCTCGCTATCCCGACAAATCGGAAAAATCTCCGTGAACTCTGTGTTCTCTGTGGTGAACCCTTTCAAAAACCCTATGGCACCCCCTCTTCTCGAAATCAAAAACCTCCACGTCCACTTCCAATCCGACGAAGGGCTGGCACGCGTTCTGGATGGAATCAACCTGCGGGTAGAACGCGGCGAAACGCTCGGTCTGGTAGGTGAATCGGGCTGCGGCAAGAGCGTGACGGGTTTAAGTATCCTGCGCCTGATTCCGGAACCGCCCGGCAAAATTACGGCGGGTGAGATTCTCTTCGACGGCGAAGACCTTCTGAAAAAATCGCCCGACGAAATGCGTGCCATCCGCGGCGGCAAGATTGCCATGATTTTCCAGGACCCGATGACCTCGCTCAACCCCGTCTATACCATCGGCGACCAGATTGCCGAAGCGATTGATCTGCACCAGCCTGCCGGGCTGACCTCCA
>JAVQXV010000257.1:0-4150 GCA_033577755.1 Anaerolineales bacterium | reverse complement strand
CGGTGTAAATCAGGTCGGCGGCGATGTCGGAGACGGTGGAATCGTCGGTGCGTTCAAGCAGGGCATAGCCGCCGGCCGCAATGACAAAGCCGTGGGGAAAGACGATGTTGATGTCGCCGCCGTCGCTCAACGTCCAAGCGCTTAGGTTGACGGCAACCGTTCCGGGATTGTGTAGTTCGATCCATTCATCACTGGACGAGGCAACGGTGCCGGCCCAGGCGACTTCGTTGATGACGATGGCGAACGGCGGGAAAGGCGCGAGGGTGGGCGTGGGCGTGGCTGTGGGGAGCGGTGCCGAGTTGGGCCGGCGCGGTGTGCCGTTGAGCGGCTGGCCATTTGCGTCCAGCCCGTTGCGTTGCAGGCCGTTGTTGCTGTGCCAGTTCGCGTCCGTGTCGGCGGTCGGCGCAGTGCGCTCCATGCTGAAGTAACCGGGCGCGCCACTGCCTGCCGGCCAGCTGCCACCATCGGCGTTGGCGGTGTCAATCACGTTGCCCAGGCCGTCGCGCAGGATGAGCGTCTCGCCGTTGTTGTTCAAGTCGCCGGTGTAAATCAGGTCGGCGGCGATGTCGGAGACGGTGGAATCGTCGGTGCGTTCGAGCAGGAAGTAGCCGCCGGCCGCAATGACGCCGCTGAGCGTGATGGCCGGTGAGCCGTCGCTGCCGGTCAAAGTCCAACCCGTCACGTTCACGCCAAGGGCATTAGGGTTGTATAGCTCGATCCACTCGTCGGAGGCACTAGCTGCCGTGCCGCCCCAGGCAACTTCGTTGATAATGATCTGCAAGCCGGGTGTAAACGGCTGAGTAGGTGTGGGTGTGGGCGTTGGCGTGGCTTGGCTGCGTGGGCTGGGTGCAGTGCGTGTGAAGTCAACGGCGTTGTTGTCGGTGTCGGCCGGCCCGATGCGCAGCGCGGCCAGCGTGTTGCTCAAGTTGGCGACGGGCGCAGTTTCGGCGCAGTTGGCCGCCGTGCCGTAGCCGAGAAAGTCCACCGTGAAGGCGAGCGGGCAGGTTCCGGCGAGAGGCGTGGTGTTATTGACCAGTGCCACTTTGCCGGCGGTCGCCGCCAGATTGACTGTGCCGATGAGATCGGGCGTGGGCAGGGGGATGCCGTTCGCGCCGCCACTGGCCAGTTGGATCAGCAATATCTCACCGGGTGCGACTATGCCGCTAAGCGGTATGACCTGCCACGTGCTGCCCGTCGCCGAGGCATACTGCACCGACCAGCCGGCTACATTCACCGGCAGCGTGCCCAGGTTGCGGACTTCGATGAAGTCATTGAGATAGGGTGCACCGGCGTTGCCGCCGCCGCCATACACTTGATGAATGACCAGCGTATTTGAGGCCAGCACGCCGAAGTGGTAGATGGACACTCCCGGCGGGGTGGGTGTTGGAGAAAGGGTAGGTGTGGGTGACGGGGTATGGAACCAAATGGTTGGCGTCGGCGAAGGGGTATCAGTGATCGGCTCGGTGAATGTGGGCGTCGCAGTCGGTAGCGGCGTTTCGGTTGGCGGCGCGGGTGTCGAGGTGGGAGTCTCGGTTGGCAGCCATGCGGTCGGGGTTGCGGTCGGCGGTGCCGGCGTGGCCGAGGGCGTTGGCTCAGGGGTGGTTGTCTCGCTTGCAACGGGAGCGGCTGTGTCTTCAGGAGTGGGTGAGAGCGTTGCTTCAACAGTAACAGTCGGCGCCTCGCCGGGCGGAAGGGCTTCGGTTGTGGTGGGCGTGGTCGCCTCTTCAGAAGCAGGATAAATTTGGGCAGCAACGCTAAGTGGCCCGGCAAGCCAGCTGCTGAGCAGCAAAGTGCCGAACAGCAGGCTAACGGTGAAAACAAAAGCCCTTCGGCGTGCATGCAGCATAGCAACCTCCCTTGTTGCAATATGCGGCTCTGTCGGTTTGGACGAGACGCGCTGATTGTAGCACGAATGGTGGCGCCCGCGTGATGAGCGGCAGAAAGCAGTGTGCACGCAAAACATGTCAGCCGCACCCTGAGCGGACGCTGAGCGAAGCGAAGCGGCAGTCGAAGGGGCGGCCTGTTCCCTGACAACCTTTGCGTGCACACCAGAAAGCAGAAAGACTCGCGTTGAGGCGGCCTCAACCTCGGCAGCCGGCTGTAATACGTCTGGTGCGGCCGTCGGTTCCTCAGTGAGGGATTGAGCTAGCGGCGCGGTTGGGTCGGTGCAAGCGCCGCCGCCGGCGTTGGGCCGGCGACCGGTTGGGCGCAGGCCGGCCAGGCGACCGGTTGGGCGCAGACCAGCAGGCTGGTCAAGAGTAGGGCATTGAGCAGGGCGTGCCTGCCGGTTCGCATGGGTCGTGATGATTGGGGCTATGGATTGCCCCAATTCACCGTCAGCGTCGGACGGCCGACGGCGTTCCAATCCTCGGCATCCGAAGTGGTGAAGTATTTGCCGCTGTGATATTCGCTATCCGAAGAGTACAGCACCAGGCGCAGGGGCTGGCCGGCGGCGTAAGCCCGCGCTACCGCGTAGCTCACATCCCAGGTGCGCGGCACGCATGGCCAATGGCACGCTCCCACCATCGGCACGGCGGCGACGGCCACGTTCTCCAGTGCCAGAGGGGCGTTGTTCCAGGTCAGCGTGGTCTCACCCCAGTCTTCGGCAACCGTTGAAACGTGGATGTAGGAAGTCGTCCCCGGGCCGGAGTTTCCCCAGTGGTAAAGAGTCAGGGTCGCCGAGCGAATGACCTTGCCTGCAGGCAGGCCGCTTAATGGAAAGGTCACATAGTATTTAGAAAAGCAGGGCCAATCTGCAATGTCGGATTGATTCTGGATGTTGATCCCCGTGCCGCGACCATAGTTGAGGTTGCCCCACTGGTTCCAGATATGGTTCTCGTCACCGGGGCACTGGTTCTCCAGAGTGCCGCCTACCGCGGCGTCCGGCACGACGGCGCCGTTCAGCTTGTGGCGGATGGTGGTGGTGCCGCCGCCCATCGAGGGTGGCGCTGTGTAGGTAGGCAGGCCCCAGCGCAGCTGACCCCAGGTGGACGGGCTGTTCGCGTCCATGCTGTTCCCGGGCCAGGCCTGATCGGGAATAGGTGTGCCGCCGGGGTCATCTCGGTCGTGGACGACGAGGGCCAGGCCCCACGGTGCAGCGCCCTGAGACGGCGCGCTCACGCCCAAGCTGCTGAAGGGGATGCGGAAGGTCATCGCCCAGCCGCGGTCACCCGAGTCATTGTTGTTGTTGAGGGAGTCGCCTCGCCAGCCGGCAACGGCCGTGAACGCGATGGTTTGCGCGCTCCAGCCGGAGCCGTTGCCACGATAGGTGGCCTTGGAAGCAGCCGGAAGCGTGCCACCGTTGCTGAGCTGGGCGATGAAGCGATAGCTGGAGGTGGACGGCGCGCTGCCGACGGCGCCGGCAAGGTCGAGATAGAGACTGACTGAGTCCCACCGGGTTAGGTCAGACACTGATGGGGTCGTGTCGTACCATAACCAGCGATCGAACGTAGCGGTGTAAATTACCAGTTCAGTTGCGTTGTAAGCTACACGCACATCGGTATAGTTATCGGTCGAGCTGACACGCCCGAACCAGAAGATGGCCATCTCCGAGAACTTCTGGCCGGTGATGTCGGCTACGTTGAAGAAGGGAGCATGGATTCGCCGCAGGTTGGCCACGGCGTCATAGTTACGCGCCACCAGCGGCAGGAAAATCGTGCCTCCGGCGGCTTCTTCTACGGCGAAGGCGCGGCGCATCACCGGCGACGTGACCAGTGCCCAAGCCAACAGCCCGAATAGAAAACGCTGCCTGATTTTCATCTCAAAGCTCCTGTTCTATCGCCACTATCATACCTCGGCGCCGGCAACGATTCGCCCGGAAATATGCCAAGTGGGACTTTTAGCGGAGCGCATCGTGCATAAACTTTCTGAGGACTCAGGCCGATGTTATACTCAGCGGCGCGTTATGATCTCGCCCCAAGGAATGTCCTATGCCGGTGCGCGTAATTATCGCCGATGACCACACGGTGATGCGTCAGGGAGTGCGTATGTTGTTGACGCTCGACCCGGACATCGAGGTAGTGGGCGAGGCCGGCAACGGTCAGGAGGCCGTGGAGCTAGCCCGGCGGTTGCAGCCCGATGTGGTGCTGATGGACTTGCTCATGCCGGTGATGGACGGCCTGACGGCCATCACCCTCATTCGCCGTGACCT
>JAVQXV010000256.1:0-4224 GCA_033577755.1 Anaerolineales bacterium | reverse complement strand
CGAAGACGCCCTCCCCATCATCGAAGCGATAGGCATAGGCGGTTCCGGGATGATACAACGCCAGGCTGGTTATCTTCATCCGCCCGATTTGAACCGTCTCGCCCTCCCGCAGCTGTACGAACTTCTTCTGCGCGCCCATGACGCCGGTCGGCACCGGAAAATATATGGGCGCAAGCTGTTGGTGTTCAAGATACAACCGAGGGTCATAATTGACGGCATAGATGGTGAAGTGGTTGCCCGGGACATAGGCCGGCAGGAAGAAGGGATAGCCTTGCAGATGGTCCCAGTGAGCGTGGGTTAGGAAGATGTGGCCAACGCCTTGCCCTCTGCCGAATGGGCCGGCCATCAGGCTATAACCGAGCGCGCGTATTCCTGACCCCGCATCAATAATCAGTATCTCGTCGTCCCACGTGACTTCGACGCAGGTGGTGTTGCCGCCCACAACGCTGTTAATGCTGTTGGGCAAACCGGCAATGTAAGCGCGGATCGCTGCCGCGTCTCCCAGGTTCACGTGTTGTGCCCCGCTCAGCGCCCGGAAGAGTTTGTCTTGAAGTTGCTCGGTGGTTAGGGGAGTTGGAATCGAGCCGCGCACCCCCCAAAACTTAATTCGCACAGCAGACGTCCTCTCCCGGCTTCATAGGCTGGCAGTTTAACACGGATAAATGGGCATCGGCAATCCGACCAGACCAAGCGAAGGTGTGCACGCAAAACATGTCAGCCGCACCCTGAGCGGACGCTGAGCGAAGCGAAGCGGTAGTCGAAGGGGCGCCACGTTCCCTGACAACCTTTGCATGCACACAAGCGAAGCAAAGCGTTGGCCTTCGTTGGGCGGAACCGGGTCAGAGGGCTAAACGTGGGAACGGCGCCGTAAGGCGTCCTGACGCGCTTCAACAATCGCCTGCTCTAGTGCCTCGATCTGAATCGGTTTGGCGAGAAAGGCGTTTGCGCCGGCAGCGTGCATGGCCGCAACCAGCTCGGATTGTGTATCGGAAGACATGGCGATCACGGGCACCGTTGCCAGGCGTTCGCTGTGCCGCAGGTAACGACAGACCTCCACACCGTTGACGCCCTGTAAGTGGATGTCTAGCAGGATAAGATCGGGAACGGTGCGGGAGAGAACCTGCATGGCCGGCAGAGAGCCGTACACGGCACCTGCTTCGTAGCCCAGGTTGGTCAGCATCTGTACCAGGCTTTGTGCAATCATGCGATTGTCGTCAATCACCAGCGCCAGGGGATCAGTCATGCCGACGATGCGCCTTTTGTTACCAGTTTGACTGCCTCTTCGAGGGCCTCGAAGGTAATCGGTTTGAGCAGGAAATGGTTGGCGCCGGCTGCCATGGCCTCGGCAATGACTTCGGGCTGCTGATCGCTCGAAATAGCGATCACCGGCACCTGCGCGGTACGCGGGTCGCGGCGCAGATAGCGGCAGACTTCCGGCCCATCCACGCCGGGCATGTGGATATCAAGCAAAATCAGGTCGGGAAACTGATGGGTGACGGCGTTCATAGCCGTGCGCGGCCCGTACGCTACGCGCGTTTGATAGCCGAGCAAATTGAGCATCTCTGCCAGGCTGTCGGCGGTTTCGCGGCTGTCGTCAATCACAAGTGCGTAAGGCTTCATCAGACTTTTCCTGCATCGCTCCCCAGCATATTCTACCGCAACCCCGCGGCGCAAACCGGCGCGCGCAACCCGTCTCGTTATAATCCGTATTACCGTTTGCCAACGTCCGGAAGGCCGGGACAGGTGCGAACCGTGACTGAACAAGACTGGATCACCCGAGCCCGTGCGGGCGATGAGACTGCTTTCTCGCCACTGGTGGAGAGGTACCAGGCGGCCGTTTACAACTTGTGCTACCGCATGCTGGGCGAGCCCCACGAGGCGGAGGATGCCGCCCAGGAGACCTTTCTACGCGCCTATGCCCAGCTTCGGCGCTATGACCCCGCGCGTTCGTTCAAGACCTGGCTGCTCTCCATCGCCGGCCACCACTGCATTGACCGGTTGCGCAAGCGCCGCCAGACCTGGCTCTCCATCGAAGACGATGAGCTACCGCCTCACCCCAACCTGCGTGAGCCAAACCCCGGCCCGGAGGAGCTGATCGTGCGGCGTGAGCAGAGCGCCGCCATTCAGAAGCATCTGGCCTGCCTTGCGCCGCCCGACCGGCAAGTGATTGTCATGCGTTATTGGTACGACCTCTCTTATGAAGAGATAGCTCAGGCCACCGGGACGACGGTGAGCGCCGTAAAGAGCCGCCTCCACCGCGCACGCGGCCACCTGGCCGAGAGGCTGACATCGGCAACGTCAAACGTGCCGCGACCCGCTACGCGCCCGGTGCTGGCCACCGAAGGATGAAACGATGAGCCATCAACCTTACTCCGACTGGATGCATCTGGCGCTGGATGGAGAGCTGGAGCCTGAACAGCGCTCGCAGCTGGAGGCTCATCTGCAGGTCTGCGCTCGGTGCGCTGCGCTCTGGCGCGTGTTAGAAGAAGTAGAGGCAATGCTTACTGCGGCGCCGCTCGTCTCAGCGCGGCCCGGTTTTACCAATCGCTTCAATGCCCGCTTGAGGCAGCAACGCTCGCAGCTGCGCGCCTGGCTGGGCGTCTTCGTGCTCGGCTTCAGCGTGGTCGGCGCGGCGCTTATCCTCCTGCCATTGATCCTGGGCATGCTCTGGCCGTTCGTGCAGCTCCTTGGCCGGCCGGCCACTCTGACAACGCTGTTCGACAACGCCTCGGCCATCTCGCAAACCCTCCTTACCGTCGGCGCGGCGCTCTGGGCCTCGGCGTGGGCGTTGGGTGCGTTCGCTGTCGGCACGCCACTGTTCTGGTTACTGATCGTCACCGTTTTGTCAGCAACCGTGCTCTGGATTTTTACGCTTCGCCGGCTCGCTTTACGAGGAGTGTTGCTATGAGGAAGCTCTTTGTCATTCTTGTCCTCGCGTTTGGACTAACTCTTGCACCGCTGTTTAACGGAAGCTCGATTGCGCAGGCCGCCCCTTTCCACTCGGATGAAGTGGTTACCGGTGGCGACTTCATCCTTAGATCCGGCGAGACTCTGGAGGGGAATCTGATTGTTGTCGGCGGCAATGTCGTGGTGGAGAAAGAGGCGGTCGTGACCGGGCAGGTGGTCATCTTCGGTGGGGATGTCATGCTGAGCGGCACCGTCCATCGGGACGTGGTGGTGTTTGGCGGAAACCTGGAATTAAGTGAGACCGCTGTGGTCAAAGGCAACCTGGTGCGCTCCGGCGGCTCGGTGCGCGGCGAAGAAGGTTATGAAGTGCAAGGAAGTGAGATAGGGGGATTCGCTGCACCGCCGCTCACTACTATGCCGCCGACGCCGACCCCTTCGTCTGCGACGGACCCACTCTGGGGGCTTGTGCGCCAGCTGTTCGGCTTCGTCTGGAACTCACTAATAGCGCTAACCACCGCCATTGCAGTAGGCCTGCTGGCGTTGCTGGTAGTATTGCTGCTGCCGGAACAGACCCGGCGGGTGAGTGCGGCAATCTCGACCGTTCCGGTGCTTTCCGGTGGGATCGGCCTGTTAACCCTCTTCGCTGTGCCGTTCCTGGCCATCGTGCTGGCGCTGGCGACCTTGCTCTGCTTCAGCCCGTTCAGCCTGTTGGCCTTGATTGTGTACGGTATCGCTGTGCTCTTTGGCTGGATTGCCGTAGGCGCGTTGCTGGGCGAGCGTCTGGCCGCCTCGGCGCGCTGGCAGAACGTCGGCCCCGCGTTCACAGCGGCATTAGGCACGTTCCTGCTCACGCTGCTTACCGGCGGCCTGGGATTACTGCCCGGCGGTGGGTTCCTCGGCGCACTGGTGGGCTTGCTGGCGGCGTCCGTCGGCCTAGGCGCCGTAACGCTCACCCGCTTCGGCACGCAACCCTATCTCGGTGCGTTGCCGAGCATGCCGGCCCCACCGATGAGCGACGTCGGCCGAGTTGTCGGTTAACTCACACCTCCATATTTCGCGTTGGGAGTGCCGGCACAAGCAATCGGCCTTGCGCCGGCGCTCCTGTTGTTAAGCGCGGTCTCGTAATGTTCAACTCCTCTGCGGAACTTTCCAACGAAGCGAGGCGTTTTCTCTTCGTTATAGCACCGAGTTCTTTTGCCGTGATGTAGAAGATGAACAGGACAAGTTTCAGTCTGTTGCTGGGCGCGCTCCTGGGGGTGCTAGTGCTGGCCGGCGTTTTTGCCGGTTACAGTTTGCTCAACCCCGGCTGGTTGAGCG
>JAVQXV010000255.1:0-4283 GCA_033577755.1 Anaerolineales bacterium | reverse complement strand
TCTAGCTCCTCCAAACGGTCGCGCACGCGGCGCACCAGCGCATCAATCGCCTGCTCGGTAACGCCCTCGCCGCCCGAGTCCGGCCAGACGGCCTCGACGATGGCCTCACGCGTGACGACACGGCCGGCGTTTTCGTGCAACAGCTCCAGCAATCGGAACTGCGGCGCGGAGAGCGGCGGGTCAACTTCCTTATCGCCCACCCAGACGCGGCGCGCGGCGCTATCCACGCGCAGCCGGCCCATGCCCCGCTCGGGGCGTGCCAGACCAATGGCCGCCGCCAGTGCACTGCCGGCCTGCAGCGGCACCGTCGCATCCGAGCCGATGTAAGCGAGTTGCGCCACCAGCGCCACCTGAATCAGGTCGCCATCCTGTAGACGGATACGGCCCGTCACCGGCAGGCCGTTGACGTGTGTACCGTTCTTGCTTCCTAAATCCTCCAGCTCAAAGCCGCCCTCAACGCGATGGAGCCGGGCATGTAGCCGACTGACCTGCCGATCGGGGATGATGATATCGCAACTCGGCTCCCGACCAATTAGTATCTCATCTTTAGTCAATGACCAGCGCTGGCCGGCAGCGGGGCCGGATTGAGCAATCAACATCGGGACGGCATCTTCGCGAGTCATCGTAACCTCAATCTGATGCGAGTTATAATATTTTGCAGTTCAACGGTCAAACTGCGGCAGGCGGCTCAGACAGAGCAAGGCCTGTTCACGCCGGAGTCCCTGCGTCGGAGCGCCGACGTCGCGGAAATGCCTGCTGCCCGCCAGCCTTGCTACTTCAACCAGGAGAAAGAGAAATGCTCCCGCCGTTGCAGGCCGGGGAGATACTTCGTCAACGTTATCAAATCATCCATCCTATCGGTCAGGGCGGTATGGGGTCTGTCTATCAGGCCCACGACCTGCGCCTCGAAGGTCGTCTGTGCGCCATTAAGGAAGTCCAGCTCGACCCGAGCCTGCCGCCACGCTTGCATCAGCAAGCACGCGAGCAGTTCTACCGCGAGGCTTCCATCCTGGCGCGGCTCGATCACCCCAACCTCCCAAAAGTCTCCGACTACTTCTCCGAGGGCGACCGCGATTACCTGGTGATGGACTTCGTTCCGGGCCGGGACTTACGAGAGATTGTGAACGAGGCGCGACAGAACGGTCGCTTCCTCCCAGAAGCCGAAGTGCTCGGCTGGGCAAAACAACTGATGGCCGCACTGGAATACCTGCATCGGCAGAACCCACCCATCGTTCACCGCGACCTCAAGCCCTCGAACCTGAAGCTGACGCCCAACGGCCTGCTCAAGCTGGTGGACTTCGGCCTGGTAAAGCTGCTTGCGCCCGACGAGCGCACCGTCACCATAGTACAAGGTCTGGGCACCGTGTACTACACGCCGCTGGAGCAATACGGCGCCGACACCGGCGTCACCGACGTCCGCACCGACCTGTATTCCTTCGGTGCAACGCTCTATCACCTGTTGACTAACGAGCCGCCGGCGGAGGCCAAACAGCGCTTCCTCCGGCCGGAGACCCTCAAACCTCCGCGCGCGCTGAACCCGGCCATCTCCCCGCGCGTCGAGAAGGCCATCCTCTGGGCTATGGCGCTGCACCCGGACGAGCGACCGCCGGACATCGCCACGTTGCGCGAGGCACTTCGCTCCGACACCGGCACGCTCAACGCGTTACACGAGGGCGAAACTATCATCGTCCAGCCGACCATTCGATTGCCGGCGCTCACCAGCCACTTTGACCGCGTGCTGGCCCTCGTCGTAGCCGGGATGCTGGGGCTGGCCTTTCTGGTCACCTTCGTCATCGCGCCGACGATGCGTTAGCCGCGCCGGTGCACCTGCCAGTACCAGCCGGCGCTCAGGCTGATGAGCGCGCCCAACAGGGCGGCAAAGAGCGGCGCAAAGAACCCCGAGGCTGCCAACACATCTGCCCCCGGCAAGCCGAACGCCCAGAAGTTGTAACCGGCCAGCACGCCGAACGCGCCCAGCAACGCCAGCCGCAGGCCGCGCTGGGGCCGGTCATTGCCAAGACGATAGCCGACGAAGAACGCGCCCGCCAACAGCAACAGCATGAAGAAAAAATCCACGCCGGTCACACGCAACGCGCCGGATGTCCGACTGCCCCAGGGCGTCGGCGTCGGCGTGGGCGTGACCGTCAAGGTAGGGGTAGGCGGCGCAGAGGTCGGCGTCGGGGTGACCGTCGGCGTGGGCGTCGGCGGCTGAATCTGCGTCACATCCACGCCACCCGGCTGAACGTTGAGCTGGATGCGCGGCGCGTTCGCCGGCGGATCGCTCAGCGAGATGTCATAGAAGCCGACCTGCCGCAGCGGGAGGGTTGCCCGTGCAAAGCCGTTCTGCGTCTGGGCGCTGATGAACCAGTTGGAGGTTAGGTTGTTCGCCTGATAATCCACACGCAGCTGAATCGGCGTACCGTCGGGGACGCGATTGCCGTTGTAGTCCCGGATCGGGCCGGCGCGCAGCACCAGCGTATCGGCCAGACGGCAGGCCAGCGCAGGCGTGGCTTCGGCAGGCGGCGTCCCGGTCGCCGGCGCGGGCGTGGCTTCGGGCGCCGCACCTCCCGGTGGCTCGCAGGCATATTGCACATCCACCAGTTGCCCCGGATCAGGTGCAAGCACCTTCAATAAATCATAGCCGATGCTCTCAACCGAGATCGGCGGATGACCGGATGGATTCAGGTCGCGGAACAGCAGTCGCGCCGCCACATCCACGAACTCAGGCGCCTTGCTGTACAGGGCATACAGGCCGGTGATCTTGCTCAGGTCTGTAGTGTCCAGATAGTAGGGCGCACCGAAGGCGAAGACCACGATTTTCTTGTTGCGCAGGACATCGGTGCGCTCGCTCAGAAAGCGAGAGACCAGGCCGGTATAGGGCGAGCGGGGAGAGTCATCGAGCATGGCAATCACCACCCAATTGGCCTGAGCCAGGGCAATAGCGAGCGGCGCCGGCTCCGGGGTAGGCGTTTCCGAACCGACTGCCGGCAAGGGCGTGAGGTACGCGGCCAGGTCTTCGAAACCAAAGCTTTGCAGGTTGGCGATGCTCGTCAGCCCGCGACCCTGCGGACCGTAGAGGCGCAACACGGTTTCCTGAAGCCGGGTGCGCGGCAGCAGCACCGTGACCGGGCAGGTGGAGCACTGCCGACCTAGCTGGGAGTCGGTGATAAAGACGATACGCTCGCGCGGGCCGGGCGGCTCCGCGTTTATCGGCCCGCTGATGAGTGTGGCCGCGCGCTGCGCCACCTCCCGCACGCGCTCGCCGCCCTGATGGAGGGTCGCCAGGCCGGCTTCGGGCCGAAGGACATTCTCCGGCGAGAACACGCCGCCGTACAGCCGGAGCTTCAAGGCAAGCAGACGTTTGACGGCGCTATCCACGCGCAGCCGGAAGTCGCGGTCGGCCTCATAGGCCTGCACAAAGCGGTTAATTGTCGCCTCGATGACGGCGGTCTGGTCTTGGGGTGGGTTCAGGCCGAAATCGGACAGATAGAGCAGGTCGTTGCCGGCGTTGAACGCCTCCAGCGCGACCTGTGGGCCGTTGAAGGTCTGGCCGGCAGCTTCGAAGAAACGCTTGATGGCACGCACGCCGAGCGAGTCGCTGACGACGATGCCGCCGCCCTCGCGCCAGGCTTTGGTCTCGGCCAGCAGCTCACCCAGCGCGCGCGGGTCGAGGCTGACCGGTCGCGTCGTCTGGCCGATGTTGCCCTGCAGGCCCTGATAGCGGATGTGAGCGGACATCAGCCCGTCGGCCCTAGCAGCGGCTTCGGGCGCATTCGCGGTGACCGCCAGGAACGGTCGCAGGTGCACCAGTCGTAGCTGATCGAGCGTCTTGCGTGCGGTGGGGATTTCCTCCGTCGGGTCGCGGTCGCTGCTGCCATAGCCCGGAAAGAACTTGGCGACGACGCCGACACGGCCGCGCGACCCCTGATGTACACCGCGAATGTAGGCCTGGCCCATCTGTCCGACCCAGTACGGGTCTCCGCCGAAGGCGCGCACGCCCGGGTCACCGGCGGCGCGTGGGCGCGGCTCCTCCACTACATCCAGCGATGGCCCAAGCAACAGGTTCACGCCCAGCGCAGCCAGCTCAGCTCCGGCAATCTCGCCTACGGCCTGCGCCTGCGTTTCGTCGAACGTCGCGCCGATGGCCATTGGGCTGGGCAGCTCGGTCAGGCCGGAACGAATCTCAGAATACGGGTAGCCATCGCCTTCGTGGTTGATGGCGATGAAGAGCGGAATGAACGGCGCGGCCTCCGGCTCAGCAGCCAGGCTGGATTCAGCCGCCA
>JAVQXV010000254.1:0-4335 GCA_033577755.1 Anaerolineales bacterium | reverse complement strand
CTAACTCCCTATGTCTCTACTCCAGTCCAGATAATCCCCTTTTACGGGGTCTTATCGGGAATTTTTGCAGTATAATCGCGCCGGTAATACCGACTACAGGGTCTTATCCGTCTCCCTGAGCAGTTCCTCCACAGTATGAGACCGATTTCAAAATTGGCAAGACCCAATTTTTTTGCCAGCGCTAAATTCCCATGCCCTATACCCCCGCCCCAAAAGCGTGTTGGGCGGAATCGCAGCCTTCAGACACTTGCTGGGGTCAATGCACGCTCCACTATTTCTGGTAACTCAATCGGCACAAACATCGAAGCAGGATAAAGATAGTCATCAGCTTCTGATTGATCTTCATCCACAATACGAAACATGTTGTGGGCTTCTGCTCCAGGATCTGGTAACCGACGGTAAACTTTGCCCACGATTAGGCTGGCTGGATTAGTAGCATTATTGAATTGATTGATACAGAGCACAAACTTGTTCATCGTATCAACCTTTTGATTTTGAAATCCTTTCGTCCTGTGCCGTGCGCTTCAAACCGGTGTATCTCGGCTTCACGAAAGAGTGCCATCTGCCGGTCGCACGGTTACTATACCCTTCATCTCGCGGTTTTGGCATAAGATATGGCGGTCAAGCAGAGCGGCAAGCCGTCATATCTAGCGTCAAAAGTGCCATCTGCGCAGCTTTTTCCGGCCACGCTCCGTTCTGATCTCCGCGAGCGTTTCTTGCGCTGCGTAGAACCTGAGCAGTCCGCAATCTTTATAGACGCGGGCAATTTTTACTGGTTGGCATCGAACTCCATCCTGCTTTAGGAATGCTTAGGGATTCAGACAGCGCAGGCAGGTTGAACTCGCCAGCAGTGCGTGCGCCGCCGCATTATCCAGAGTTGAACGTAGCTCACCTCTCTAGTCTAGCAGCCCCGCCTTTACCAATATCCCCCGCAACGTTGCTTTCTCGTCCTCGTTCAACGGCAGCAGCGGGGGACGCGGCGGGCCGCCGTAGTAGCCTAGCATGTCCATAGCTGCCTTCAGCCCGGCCACGCCGTAGCGCACGGTGACGGCGGCGTTGACTTCGATGAGCGGCAATTGCACGGCGCGTGCGGCCTCTAAGTTGCCGACCCGGAAATTGGTGTACAGCTCGTGCAGCTGCGCGGCAGCGATGTTGGCCGTCGCCATCACGCCGCCCACGCCGCCCACCGCCAGAGCCGCCAGAAAGAAGCCCGCCGAGCCGGCCAGAATCTGGAACTCCGGCGGCGTCTCATGCACCATCTGCCCGAACTTGGTGATGTCGCTGCCGCTGTCCTTCAGGCCGATGATGTTGGGATGCGCCGCCAGCTTGGCCACGGCGGCGACCGGCAGGTCCACGCCGGTGTTGGCCGGTACGCTGTAAAGGATGATGGGAATGGGCGAGGCATCCGCTACCTGCCGGTAGTGCGCAACGAGCGCGTCCGTCGTCATCCGTGCCTTAAAGTAGCCGGGCGTCACCACCAGCGCCGCGTCCGCGCCGGCCTTGGCCATCTGCTGCGTCAGCTCGATTGTGGCGCGCGTGCTCTCCATGCCGGAGCCGGCGATGATGAGGCGGTTGGCAGGGGCGACGGCGCGCGCCAGCTGCACCACCTTCAGCTTCTCGTCGTTCGTCAGTGAAGTGAACTCGCCATTGGAGCCGCCTATCACGTAACCGCGCAGCGGCTCCCGGTTAAGCTTCTCCAGATTGAACTGGAGATGAACGTAGTCCACGTCGCCGTTGTCTTTGAACGGCGTGGTTACAGGCGGGAAGATTCCGGCAAGGGAGAGTCGGGTCATAGGGTTGAACCGCCAAGGCGCAAAGGCCGCGAAGGTTTTGCATCGCTTCGCGCTCTTCGCGGTTTCGCGGTTCCGTTTACGCCGTTTCGTGTTCTCCGATGTTCATTCGCGAACTCTCGGATTCACGTTTAGCCTGGCTAACTCTCGCTCCGCAGGTAGGCGCGCGTGCCGGGCAGTGCCAGCAGTGCCAGGCAGAGGACGGCCAGCGACGTGCCGAGCGCGACATAGCCCAGCGCCAGCATCGAAACTAACAGGCCAACATTCCAGCCCCAGTTCCGACGCAGATAGAGACCAAAGCTCGCGCCGATCAGGCTGAGGCCGGCGACGACGAAGGGGAAGCCCACATCCAGCGGGCTGAGACCCCAAGCCTTAGCCACCATCGTCCACCACATCAGGTCACCGGGTGACCAGTAAGCGTTCCACAGACGCTGGTGCAGACCGTCAAACGTCAACATTCCACCGAGCAGCCAGCTGGCAACGAAGAAAAGTCGGATGCTGAGCGGAGTGTGTGCTGCGTGTTGAGGCATAACGCGGCATTATACGCGCAGGAGTTGAAAATACAGCCATCACTGCACGCCGAAGAATGCCGCTGCGACCAGACCCGCCAGCCAGAGCGGTTGCGCCAGAAAGTACACGCCGCCGCCCATGGCCAGGCTGTCCATCAGCGCCACCAGCATCACCCGATCGAACGTGATCGTGCCGGGCTTGCCGGACGCAGGAATGGTTGTGGTGCGCCAGTGCAAGGCCGGGGCCATCTCCGGGTAATGCGCGATGTAGGAGTCCTTGCTTTGATTCATCGCTCGGACGCTGTCATACCATGCCTGGCGCAACCGGATGAGCTTGAGGACGTTGAACAGGCCGAGCACGCCGAGGACGAAGAAGACGATAGCAATCAATTCGACGGGGATGGCCCCGACACTCAATGCGATTGAGCCGACGCCGCCGACTAGGATGACATACAGGTTCACTACCTGTGTGCGGTCGTTGTTGGCTTGCAGCGCCGTCTCGCGCGCATACTCAAACTCCTGTTGAAGAATTTCGTCCGGGTCGAGCAGGTCTTTGATTTCGGGGGAGGGCTGGAAGTTCATGGCAGAATTGGACACGAGTACATACGGGTAAACATGGAGCAAGAATGATTTTCCCCGTAGGCGGCGTTCCGCCGGTACGGCAGCCGTTCCGGTCGCCGGAGGTAGCCGCCGTTACGCTGGTCAATGACTTTCTCCGTACACTTGAGTCTGAGAATGTCCGGGTGTCCAACACCTACGCGCTGCCGGCGCGCAATGGCCGGCTTAGGCCGGAATTCGCTCACGATGAACTCCATCTCAATGCCGAGGGATACGCGGCGCTGAACGCTGCGCCGGCGCCGCTGCTCGAAGCGGAGTTGAAACGCTGAGGCCGTCAGTTGACGCCGTTAGTTGACGCCGTCAGCCGCCGCCGACCACGTCGGCGAGGGCCTTGGTGAGGGCGAGCTTTTGCGTCGGCGTGAGGGCGACCATCTCGGCGATGGCCGGGCCGTTGTAGCGCGCCGTCGGGTCGCCGGTGACCAGTGGCATCAGCCCGGCACGGCTGAGCATCACGCCGCTCTCATTGCCGAAGACCTTGTGAAAGGCCTGGATAATCTGGATGTTGGTTGCCAGCGTCGCGTCCACCGGCGGCAGGACAACCACTTCTTCCGGGTTCGCGCCTGACCAATCAAGCAGGTCTTCAAGCGAACTCTGGAAAACGTTGAGGTCCACATTCGCCGGGCGACCATTGGTGGCGATGCCATCCACGCGCCCGCGTTCGGTGTACTGCCAGAAGGTCCAGCTCGTCCAGCTCTTGGGCATGGCCGGTTTGTATTTGCCGTCCTCGATATCGGTCAGCGGCGGGAAGCCTTCTTTTAGAGGATAGTGCGCCACCCAGAGCGGGTAGTTCGGCGCCCAGGCCGGGTACTTGCCGCCGATGAGCATGGTGGTGTTCCAATACCAGGCGGCGGTGTAGATGATGGGGCGGCGCTGCAGGGCATCCTCAACGTTCTTCAACCAAGTTTCGGCATAAGCCGCATACTGTGCGGGATTCGTCGTCTTGGCCTCGATGTCCAGCACCGGCGGCAATTCACCGGGGTCTTTGTCCAGAAACTTGAGAAAAACGGCAGCCTGCTTCGCCCCGTCCAGGTCGGGCACGAGATAGTGATACGCGCCGCGCAGCAACTTGGCTGCTTTTGCGCCCGCCCAGTGCTTGCCGAAGAGCGGGTCGCCGAAGTTGGCCTGGCTAGCCTTGATGAAGGCGAAGGAGATGCCGGAGTCCGCGACGCGCTGCCAGTCAATGGTCGGTTGATAGCGGGAAACGTCAATGCCTTGGGCGAGGGTCATGGCTAATCTCCAATCTCCGGAGAAAGGCGAAAAATTGGGGCGAGGGTCAAGCGTGACGCTAAGATTACACGAAAACGGTCAGGGCGCAACAGAGAGCGAGAAAATGCTTTGGAGCAACTCGGCCAGTCCGGTCGGCTCACCACCCGGCTCCAGCCAGGCGAGGAATTCCACGTTGCCCTTCGGCCCGGTGA
>JAVQXV010000253.1:0-4340 GCA_033577755.1 Anaerolineales bacterium | reverse complement strand
CCGCGCTGTTCGAGATTACGCGGCCTGCCGCCGTCATCACCTACCGCGCCTTCGAGCCGGAGGCGCGCGCCGCCGCCCTGAATTCCTCCGTGCGCGTCATTCTCGTGGCCGAAGCCGTCGCTCCTACCGGAGCAGACTCTGTGTCTCCGGCCGGGCTGACACGCTCGCCGGAGGACATCGTGGTGCTGCAACACTCTTCGGGGACGACGGGTTTGCAGAAAGGTGTGGCGCTGGCGCATCGCGCCGTATTCAGCCAGCTGGAGGCCTATTCCCGCGCCATTCGGTTGACGCGCGACGACGTGGTGGTGAGCTGGCTGCCGCTCTATCATGACATGGGCCTGATCGCCGGCTTCATCCTGCCGGTGCTCACGCGCACGCCACTGGTGCTGATGTCGCCGTTTGATTGGGTGCGCGCGCCGTACAAGCTGATGCATGCCGTCTCGCGCTATCGCGGCACGCTCTCCTGGCTGCCCAACTTCGCCTACAACTTCTGCGCGCAAAAGATTCGCGACCGCGACCTGGACGGGATTGACCTTTCGAGTTGGCGGGCGATCAGTAACTGCTCGGAGCCGATGCGCTGGGAGAGCCATCGGATGTTCGCCGAGCGCTTCGCGCCCTACGGCCTGCGCCCGGAGGCTCTGGCCACCTGCTACGCGATGGCAGAGAATGTCTTTGCCGTTTCGCAGGGCGGCATTGAAGCGCCGGCCACGGTGGACGTGATTGAAGCGCCGGCCTTCTTCAAGGAACGGCGGGCAGTCCCGGCCTCGCCGGAAGCGCCGAACGTGTTGAGGCTGCTCTCCGCCGGCAGGCCGCTGGAGAACACGCGGGTGCGCATCCTCGATGATCAACGGCGTGAGCTGCCCGAACGCTGCATCGGCGAGATTGCGTTGCAGGGTGATTGCCTGCTCACCGGCTTCTATAACCGGCCCGATCTGACCGCGCAGGCCTTTCACGACGGTTGGTACCTGACCGGCGACCTGGGATACCTGGCGAATGGCGAAGTCTATGTCACCGGTCGCAAGAAGGATCTGATTATCGTGGGCGGGAAAAACATCTATCCCGGCGATCTGGAGGCGTTGGCGGGCGAAGTGCCGGGTGTGTACCCAGGCCGGGTGGCGGCCTTCGGCGTGTTCGATGAAGTGCAGGGTACGGAGGAGGTCGTCATCGTGGCGGAGGCCGAGACACAGGACGAAGGGGAACGCCGACGCATTGCGGACGCTATCCGCGAGCGTGTGACGCGCGGCTCGGAGGTGGCCGTGCGCCGGGTGCAGGTGGTGGGCTTGCGCTGGCTGCTCAAGACCAGCAGCGGCAAGATTGCACGTGCGGCGAACCGAGAGAAGTTTTTGCAAGAGTTCGGCATGTAAAGAGTCGCCGTCGTTCAGAACTCTTTGACCGCCGGGCGGTTGAGATGGGCCATGAACTCGGCGCGGGTAGCGGCGTTGCTGCGGAAGAGGCCGCGCATGGCGCTGGTCACCATCCGGGCATCGGCCTTCTTTACGCCACGCATCATCGCACATAGGTGGATGCCTTCAATAACTACGGCCACGCCCTGCGGCTGGAGCGTCTCCACCAAAAAATCGGCGATCTGCGTGGTGAGCCGTTCCTGCACCTGCAGGCGGCGCGCAAACATCTCGACGATGCGCGGGATCTTGGACAGGCCGAGCAGCCTGCCTTTGGGGAGGTAGGCCACGTGGGCATGCCCCATGAAGGGCAATAAATGGTGCTCGCACAGGCTGTAATATTCGATGTTGCGCACCAGCACCATCTCATCATATTCCACGTCAAACAGTGCGCCGTTGATGACGGCCTGCGGGTCGGTCTGGTAACCGGCGAGCAGCTCGGCATACATCCGGCTTACACGCTCGGGGGTCTGGCGCAGGCCGTCACGGTCGGGGTCTTCCCCCAGCGCCTGGAGCAGCGCGCGCACAATGGTCGGAACGGACTCCATTCGGTTGTGCCTCAGGGAGCGATTTCCTGGGCAGCGCCGGTTTCCTCCCAGAGCCTGTAGTTGAACTTGGCTTCCGAAAAGGGCAGGGCTTCTTTCGCCAGGCGTAACAGCTCATCGGCATCCGGGCTGACCGTTTGGTAATGATAATAGAGTGTTTCGAGCAGGTCCTCCCGCCAGGCAGCGACCTGAGCTTTGCGGATAAACGCCTCGAGCGCGGCCTTCTGGAACGACAGCTGCCGGTCGGGAGGCAGGTTATCGTAATAGGCCAACAGCCCCTCGCCGTTCAGGTGCTGACCCTCTATTGTAATGCCGCCGAGGAACTCGATCAGCTCGGTGAGCAGGGGACGATCGATGGTGACCGAGAGCGTGGGCTGAACGCCGCCATCGGTGAGTTGAACGAGGCCGATCATTGTGAAATCTGCCCGATCATGTGGCGCCGGGCCTTCGGCAAAGTACATTTCCAGTGTGCGGCCGGTGGCAGGGACGATTACCCGGGGCGAGAAGCCGATCCAGAAATACTCCGATGTTCCGGGAGTAAAGGTCAGCACCCAGATGCCTTCTAGTCTGGGTTGCAACACCGTCAATGAGTCAATGACGAGCAGCAAGATGGTACGCTGTAGGCCAAGGCCGGTAGTCGGGCTAGGGGTGGAAAACGCGGCGGACGTGACCGCCGGTGAATTATCCCTCTGAGAAGGACTCGGCTCGGTCAGGAGCCAAGCGACCAGGCCGCCGAGAACCAGACACCCCAACGTAGCGAAGACGAGAAAAGCGATGCGGCTCCGCATGTTCGTCTGTATGGCTTTATCCCGGCTCGCTAAACCGCCGGCGGCCATCGGCACGTTTGCTCCTGTGAAGTTGTGTTCGCCTGACCAATTAGAGTCAGTCACCCCCGGCCAGAATGCGTAAAGCCTTGCTCATACGTTGTGCGAGTGTATCACAGGTATAAATGGCAATTGTCAAGAAATGGCAAAATGTTGGGCACGCAAAACATTCAGCTGCGCCCCGTCTCTTCAGCTTCGCTCAATGTCTGCTCAGGATGCTCGCCGAAGGATAAAGGGGTGGCCGGTTCTCCGAAAACCTTTGCATGCACACACAAGATAGAAACGCCGCCGGCTTCGAACCGGCGGCGTTTTCTCAGGAAAAATTGGAGTTAGCGGTGGCTTTCGGGATCAGTCTAAGCGGATCAGCATGACGCTTATCATGCCGAGGAGAAAGGCGGCCGGCATCAGCCACAGCCACTGTTCCACAGGCTGGAGCCAGCAACGCGCCCGAGCGATGGAGCGATTCAGGCGAATCACCCGGCGCAGGATGAGCAACTGGGAGCGTTCCAGAGCGTTGCGAATGTAGCGGCACGAGTCGGTGGTGAACATGAAGATGCTCCTGAGATCAGGGATTAGCGTGAGGTGCTGATACGAAGAATTCTGCCATGCTCGTCGGTGATGACGCGGACGATGCGTTGAATGGCACGACCGCCGGCGCTTTGCCCGCTGCCCTTGAAGGTCAGCACAAAGCGCTGGCCGGCCCCGGCACTCTTGGCGCTTTGCGTCTGTACGCTAGGCCGTGCGCCTTTGACCTCAGGGAACCGGCCGTACACCTGGCGGGAGATGGCTTCAATCTGGAGGGGGGTTAGGCTCATCGTCGCGCGTCCTTATCCAACACAAGTGCAAACTCTATGCCGGCCGCTCAGGCACGTTCGATGTCGCGCAGGGTGCGGCGGCGGCGCAGGAAGGCCGGGATGTCCAGGCTGTTCGGGTTGGCGGTGGGTGGCTCGGTGACAACCATCGTTTCTTCGGCGACGGTGCCGGCAGCTATAGCCCGACTAAAGAGCGCGTTCGCCAGCCGGCCTGCCGGCTCAACCATCGGCGCTTCCGAGGCGTTGGCACCGAAGGCGGCCTTGGCAGGAGCGGGTGCCAGCACCGCCGGTGAGGCCGGGATGGCCTCGGGCGGGAGCAGCGGCTCAGATGCAAGTGGAGGCAGGTCGTAGCCGGTCACAATCAGAATCACCTGTGCCCGGCCGAGCATGGTGTTGTCAACGGCGGCACCGAAGATGATGTCGGCTTGGGGTGCGGCGCGCTGCAACTGCTCGGCGGCGCGGCTGATTTCGAACAGACTGAGGTCATCGCCGCCGGTGAAGTGGACGAGCACGCCGCGCGCGTTGCGCAGGTTGGGAATATCCAGCAGCGGCATCTTGAGCGCCTGCTGCACGGCCTGCTCGGCCTTGTTCTCGCCGCGCCCCTGGCCGATGGCCATCATGGCGTTGCCGCCGTCCTGCATGATGTGGCGCACGTGGGCAAAGTCCACGTTGATAAGGCCCGGCTTGCCGATGAGTTCGGTCAGCCCCTGCACGCCTTGGCGCAGCACTTCGTCGGCCACGCGCAGGGCGACGTCGAAG
>JAVQXV010000016.1:0-33844 GCA_033577755.1 Anaerolineales bacterium | reverse complement strand
GGGTCGGCCTCGGCCAAACGCACCTGATAGTCGTAGGGCGGGTTGCCCGTCGCTTGTTTGAAGAACTCTCGATAGTTCATGTCATCCTCACTCCCAAGACTTCAGTCCCGAACCTCGCTTTGCCCCTCCTAGTATGACAAAGATGTGGTCGGAGCGCATTCGGGATATTCCCTATTTCTCAGCCGGTTTCGTATAAGCGCGCCGCCTCTCGCATCTCCTCCGCAATCTCGCGGCGCAGGGACTCCGGCGCCAGCACTTCCACATCCTTGCCCCACTGGCGAATCCACGGCTTCATCTCCAGCGTGCTGCCGATGACGACCGAGAGGATACAGCCGCCGTCGGGCAGGTCCTCGCGCTTTTGCGAGTAGTGCCACTCGCTCTCGCGCACCCGGTCGGCGGCGGTGCCGGGGGCAAAGCGCAGGCGCACCTCCACCGGCTGGTTGCCGCTCCCCCAGTTGATGCCCCAGGCGTTATGCAGATACTTGTACGGGTCGAAGTCAGGCGGGACGGTGAATGACTCCTCCGTCGGCAGCACCCGCGCCAGCCGGTCAATCTTGAAGGTGCGGATGTCTTTGCGCAAATGGTCGTAGCCCATCACGTAGAGCGAATAGCCTACGCCGGAGGGTTCGATGAAATACGGCTCGAACAGCCGCTCTACCGCCGGCTTGTTAGGCCGGTCTTTCTCCCACAGGCGCACGCGCTTGCGGTTGGCCCACGCCTCCGTCAGGCACTCCAGCACGCGGGTGAGGTGCGGCACTTCGCGGCGGGTGCGCACCACGTCGGCGGCGCGGGCCATGTGGCGCTGGATCAGGTCGCGCGGCATGGCGGCGGCCAGCTTCTGAATGGCGCGCGCTACGTGCGGGTGATGCGAATCGGTATAGCGGGTGAGCAGGCGGGCGGCCAGGAACAGGGCCGTGGCCTCGTGCAGGTTGAAGTGAATGGCGGGGAGGTAGTGGGCGCGGTCAATGCCGTACTTCCGCCGCTCGCTCCAGATAGGGACGCCTGCCTCCTCGAGTTTGCGAATATCGCGAAAGATCGTCGTCCGGTCAACGCCGCAGTCTTTGGCGATCTCGGACAGAGAGATGCCCTTTTCGCCGGCGTGGAAAAGCAGCAGCTCCACCCGTTGCAGGCGGGCATAGCCTTTGAGCGGGTCTTCACGTAAGCGCGCCAATGGGTCACCTCCCGATGCAGATTTTGCACGCTTTTACGATAGCATAGTCGCACGCGGAATCCCGCAAATCCGCCGACTTAAAAATTTCGGCTCTGCCGGTTTCGGCGGGAAAGGCGCGCAGCGATGGGACGAACGGACACAGACCCTTGCAGGAAAGTTCTACGCATCCGTGCTCATCCGCGCCATCCGTGTACCGATACCTGCCATAACCGGAAGAGCCGATTTTTCTCATTCGGCCAGGGAAAGCCGGCCCTCGTCATCCTCGGCCAGCCGGATGCCCTGGGCCTCCAGCTTCGGCAGGGCGCGCATCACGGTGGAACTGTGCTCGCCCAGCGCCGCGGCGATCTCGCTCTGGCGCAGGTTGGGCTGCCGGGCCAGCAGCTCCACGATGCGCTGCGCGACGGAAGAGATTTTGCGGTTGGGAACGGGATTGTCGGCCATGGTTCGCCTCCACAAGGAGATGGATTTGAAGACAGCATACAAAGCGATTGTTGCACCGACTGCAACAATCGCCGCGCCGCCGCTCGGATTTCCCGACCTCAACCCTCTTCGAGCGATGGCGCTCCCGCCACCCTACTCCCCCCGTTGGCCTCGAGTAAAATGGGTTTGCGTTCCGTCAGGTCAACCGGGATGTTTTGCCCGGCTGCGGCGCGCCCCGTGGGCTACACCGGTGAGAGAGGGATCATGTCACGCTTCAAACTTCGCTTTGCCGGGATCGGCCTGATCGGCCTGCTGGCCCTCGCATCCATCCGCCTCACCGCCTCTGCACAGCCGGCTGCTCTGCGCCAATCCCCCGAGCTTGCCCTGCAGGAGGCGCAGACCGTCTATCTGGGCAACCTGGCAAGGCACAGCAATGGACTGCCACCCTTGCGCTGGAACCGCCAGCTCACCGACGCTGCGCGCTGGTTCTCATGGGATTCGGTCGAAAACCGTCCCACCCCCTACTGCGGCCATCAGGATACGCAGGGCCACTGGCCGGATTACCGCGCCCGGGCCTTTGGGTATCTAGGCCTCGCCGGGGCCGAGAACGCCTTCTGCGGCTACGTGACGCCGCAGCAGGCCGTTGAAGGCTGGATGAACAGCCCCGGGCATCGCGCCAACTTGCTTGACCCCAACTCGCGCGAGGTCGGGCTGGGCTACTACCGGCGCGGCGACGGGCGCGGCTACGTCACGCAGAAGTTCGGGGTGGACGCCGCCTTTGCGCCTGTCATCATCCAGCATGAAGCCATCACCACGACTACGCCCTCGGTGAATCTCTACATCTATGACCGCTCGCCCGGCGGCGGCTTTGCCGGCATGGCACCTGCGACGCACATGCTGGTGAGCAATGATCGCTGTTTCCTAAACGCAAATTGGGAAGCCTTCACGCCGAATCGGGCCTGGAGCCTGCCCCCGGGCGAAGGCTGGCGCTCGGTCTACGTGAAGACGCGCGATGTCTTCAGCCGCACCCTAACGGTGAGCGACACGATCTACCTCGGAGCCGGCGTGCCCATTGCCGAGATCGGCGAGGGGCAGATGAGCACCACCCGGCCGCAGGTGACGCTCTACAGGCTGGACGGCGGCGGCCTGCCGCAGGCACAGTTCAGCCTGGGCTGGCTGGCCGACGATAGCTTCAGCACCTATCAAGGGTTGTGGGGTGAAGTGACGCGGGTGGCCGATCCGGCGGCATGGGGCGGCACGGCCTCGCGCCTCGGATCGAATCCCCAGGGTGGCGAGACCTCGTCGTGGGTGTGGGATACCACTTTCATCAAAGGCGTGCCGATGGTGGCCTACGTTCGGCTCAAAGTCGCCAGCAATACCTCAGCCGCGGAGGTAGCGCGCTTCACGGCGACGGGCGGCGGGACGCTTCGTCTGAAGGGCACGGACTTCGACGCGCCGGATCGGTATCAGGAATTCCCTCTGCCTTTCACGTTCCCGCCGGGCGAGACCTTTCTCATCTTCCAGTTCTGGCGTAGCGGCTCGACCGATGTCTACGTGGATGCCGTCTCGATCTTTACCGCGCCCCAGCCGTTCACCTCACCGATGGTATGGTCGGTTCCGGGCGGCAACTATCGTGGACAAGGGGTGTGGGTGCGCTACACGAACGGCGCGCAATTCTCTCCCTTCACCGAAGCAGCTACCGACCCGCCGCTAAGCGTGACACCGGGCGCAATCACTCTCCTCGCCGCGCAGAACGGAAGCCCGCCGCCGCCGGCCATACTCATCGTCGGACAGGCCTGCCCGAGTGTCGGTTGGCAGGTGAGCGATGACGCGGACTGGCTGACGACTCAGGTTCAAGACCATCTGATCCGGCTCACCGTCAACCGATCCGACCTGAGCCTCGGCTCATACACGGCCCGGGTGACGGTCACGCCCGTAAACGCGCCCGGCGTCTCGCCGGTCTCGGCCATGGTGACGCTTCTGGTGGTGGATCGCGTCTATTCCGGCTATCTGCCGCTGGTGCAGCGTTAGCCTGTAGCCTGAAACCGCGCTCCCGCCCGGGCGCCGCCGCTGCCCCGGCCTGTGGATCGTCCACGAGACCCACGATGAGTGCACTGAAAAAACGCACCGCGGAGCGCAGAGTTCTTCCTTGATATTTCCCCGTGCACTCTGCAATCTCGACGGTGAAATCATCCTTTTGCGGTGAACTCCACGATATTTTTAGAGAACGAATATTCGGCGGTGTTGCCGCTCAACGGCTTATGGGAATTCAAACTCGGCGCGGGGCCGGCGCGCACCATCCCGGTGCCTTCGGCCTGGGAAGCGCACGTGGCCGATAAGCTCACCGACGGTCCGGCCCTCTACCGGCGCACGTTCACCCTCCCCGAATCCTGGCCGAGGGACGCCACGATTGTACTGGAAGCCGACGCGATTAGCTTCGACGCCGACGTGCGCCTCAACGGCGAACCGATTGGCAGGCATCAGGGCATATGGTCGCCGTTCCAACTCGACATTACCCCCTGGGTGCGCGCCGGCAAGAACGTCATCGAGATCGAAGTATGGAAGCCGGGAGGTCGCTTCCCGCTGCGAGAGACCCTCGCCGGCTTCCTGCCCGATGTGGCCACAACTTTCGGAGGCATCTGGCAGGGCATTCGTATCCGCGCGTTCTCAGGAGCAGCGTTGAGCGACGTGCGGGTGTGCACCCGCTGTGGCCGGCTCGAAGTGCAGGGCCGAGTAGTGCGGCTGGGCGAGGAGCGCCCTTACGAAATCTGGGTCGAAGTCTTGGATAACGCCGACCGGGCACCGGCCCGCACGCGCGCCGACCTGGCCGACGATCAGACCTTCAGCGCACGCCTTGAGCTTGAGCAGGTGCGCCCGTGGACGTTACAACCGGATGCGGCCTTGTACTTCATGCGGATTGACCTGCGCGCCCACGATGCCGAGATCGCCCGCGCCACCCGCCGCGTGGGTTTCCGGGACATTGGAGTCGAAGACGACCGGGTGCTGCTCAACAATGCGCCCCTGCATGTGCGCGGCGTGCTCGATTGGGGCTGGGATGCAGCTCGGCTTTGCCCGACGACCTCGCGCCCTGAAGCGTTCGAGAATTTCGCTAAGGCCCGCGCGCTCGGCTTCAACGCCTTCAAGCTCTGCCTGTTCGTGCCCGATGAAACCCTCTTCGACGCAGCCGATGAGGCCGGCCTCCTGCTCTGGCTGGAGATGCCCCTCTGGTTGCCAAACGTGACCCCGGCCCTCCGCGAGTTGGCGTTGCGCGAGTACCGCGATGTCTTCCGCCGCCTGCATCATCACCCCTCCATCGCCATCGTCAGCCTCGGCTGTGAACTCAACGCTCAGGCCGACGCCGATTTCCTCGCCGCCCTCGACCGGCTTGCGCGCGAGTGGTTCCCCAACGCCCTGCACTGCGATAACAGCGGCTCAGCCGAGGCCTACGGTGGTGTGCCTACAAGCCTGAGCGATTTCTACGACTATCACTTCTACACCGACCCGCATTTCTTTCGACCGCTCGTCCGACACTTTCATCGTCCCTACCGCGCAGCCAAACCGTGGATCTTCGGCGAGTTCTGCGACGCCGACACCCTGCGCGATTTCTCAAAGCTTGATCCCGAACCGTGGTGGCTCACCGAACCGACCGCCCTCGACCGCGATGATTTTCTGGCAACGCGCGATTACAAGGCCCGCCTGCGCCGGGCGAACGTGACCGACGGCGGCGCCGCCCTCACCGAGGCGGCCCGCAAACAGGCCACCGCCGTGCGCAAATACATCCTCGAACAGGTACGGGCCGAAAGCGCCTCCGGCGGCTACATCGTCACCGGCTGGGTGGACACTCCCATCACGACTTCGGGCATCGCCGACGATCGGCGTGTGCTCAAGTTCAACGGCGAAGAATGGCGACAGTTCAACAACGACCGTGTCCTGATTATGGACCGTGGCCGCCGCCGTCGCTGGGCAGGTGGCGACCGACCGACTTATCATGACCCGCACGTCTGGCGTGCCGGCGAGACGGCGGAGATTTATCTGGCGCTCTCCAACGGTGGCCCGGCAGTGGAAGGCGCACGGCTCGGCTGGCGGCTCATGTCGTCTAGCGGGCAGGAGATCGCCGGCGGCGAGACGGTCGTCAGCGTAGCGGGCGGCACGCTGAGCGAAGTGGCCGTCTTCCACGCTCGCATGCCGCTCTCAAAGACGTTGATTGAGCTTCACTTGACTGCCACCCTCACCGACGAGCGCCGCTCTGAGGTCATCTCTCAAAACTTCTGGAAGTTATGGGTTGCGCCGCGTGTCTCGCTCGAGCCGATGAGCGGTCGCCTCGTCCATGAACTGAACGACACAGCAGTCGCCCGCGCGCGGGCGGGCGAATCAATCCTCGTCTGGCTCAAGGCCCCCGACCCGCGCTTCAGCCGCGATTTGCCTTTCTGGCGCGAAGCCATTCACGTCTTCGAAGGTCATCCGCTGTGGGAGCGCGTCCCACATCCCGGCTACGCCGACATGCGTTTCTTCAGCGTGGCGACCGACTTCGCCCTCAACCTCGACCGGCTCGCGGCGACGCTGGGGCCGGGAACTGACCTCCGACCGGTGTGGCGGCGCTTCGACGCCCGGCAGCTCTTTTGGAGCGAGTATATTGTGGAAGCCCGCCTCGGCGCCGGAAAGCTGACTCTCACCACCCTCCGCTTCGCCGGCGGACTCGGAATCCAGCCCGATACGCTCGATACCAACCCTATGGGCGCATGGCTGCTTCACAGCTTGTTGCAGTTTACTTAAGAGAGTAACTGCTCAGCCGTTTTCTGGCGAGCATCGCGCGCCAAGGTGCAAAGAGCGCAGAGTTCTTCCTTGAACATTTCTCCGTGTGCCCGGCGATCTCGGCGGTGAAACCTCCTTTTTGCAGTGAACGCACCTCTTCCTCACGGATTCTGGCCGGCGGCCTCGGCCTCCGACTTCAACTTTGAAGGCAGCAGCCGATTAACAATGCCGTTAAGGATGCCGAAGACCAATTGCTGCTGGAAGCCCACTGCATACGCCAGCAGGAAGACCGCCCAGTTGGTGGTGAACTGTACGATGTTGGCGTTGGAAAACATGAAGACGAACACGCCCAGCAGCAGGCCCATAATCGGATTGACGTAGTACCAAAGCGCAAACTCCGGGTCGTAATCCTTGAGCTGCGCCACGTGCCGCCACAACGAGTAAAACCCGACGGTAACCCCGCCCAGCCCGCCGGCCCAGATTGCGATGATGAAGGACAAAGTCGAAGCAGTGGAAACTTCCTTACTACTCATTCGTGCTAGCACGGCCTCCAATCCGCCCAACTGGCCTACCCCCCAGGCCGCCACCACGGCCAGCGCTACGGTCACCAAGACCAGCCAGCCAAAGATGAGCGGCGGCTTCTCAAACCACTCAATCTTGCGGATGCGCGTAAAGCGAAAGTCCACCTGCGCTATTTCCTGTTGCGCTTCTTCATACCGATCCCGATGATGCAGCAGAAAGTTGCGCGCCGCGCGCAGCCGATCCAGCAGGACGTAACCGGCACCCGTACTGATCTCGCGACTGACCGTGATCTCGTTCTCCAGCGCCTCAATCTTGCTCCATGTCTTCTTTAGAAGGTCCTCGGTAATAAATAAGTTGACCAGCTCGGCGCCGGCCTCAAGCACGGCGGCCGCTTCGTACTGCTCCGCCTGCGGGCCGACCTCTTCCGGTCTAATTGCGATGCCGTAAAAGCTGATTTCGGGGTCATACATTAGATTACCGGTTGGGAGTGTGCCGGTTGCAACTAATGCAGCGGCTTCGCCGCCGGTATCACCGGTTTCCGCTTCCGGCAGGGTGACGTGGGGGCGCATCGTTGCTTCAAACCCCGCATCCGGGCCGGCCTCTGCGACGGCCATGGCGTCCGGCGAGGTGCGTTCCGAAACGAGGCCGGCCATTTCTTCCGGCGAGATTTCAGGTAGATGGGTCGCATCCGTGTTGACGGTGGTAGCGGCGGCACGTTGGTCGGACATAGAAAAGGCTCCTGCACTCGGGTGGCGGATAGCAAAGCGAGTGTGAGCGGCAGTATAGAATAGAGACCGGCAATTGACAACCGATGATTTCGTCTGAATGCACACGCCCGTTGGGCTGAGGAGAGTCTGAGCCGGTGCTTCGCTCTCGTGCCTTGCCGGTTTTGTCGGCGTTCATCATGGCAATCGGCTGCGGCGTGCTGGGCGGCCTGAGCCTGGTGCGCTGGTTGCGGCAAGCAGCGCCCTCGCCGGTCACCGTGACTACCGTCGTCTCGGCGTTGCCCCCATCCCCCTCCCCAATCATCGCACCTACAACCGCGCTGCCTACGCCCCTCTCCCCACCCACCCTCACCTCCACCGTCCTACCATCGCTGACGCCTACCCTGACGCCAAACCCCGCGCTCACCGGCAAGATCGTCTTCACCTGCTTTGACGGCAACGATGACGAGATTTGCCTGCTTCGTCTGGCAGATATGAGCATCACCCAGTTGACCGACAATGACGTCGGCGACTGGTACGCCTCGCTAACGCCGGACGGGCAAAGCATCCTGTGGGCGCGGCAAGTGAGGGGCGCAAACTACGAGATTTTCCGCATGGGCATAGACGGCGCCGGCGTGACCCAGTTGACTCAGAACGGAGCTGGCAACTTCGCCCCTGAGCTATCGCCGGATGGGACGCGCATCGTGTACACCTCCAGCGCCGGCGGCGTGCAGCAAATTTGGGTGATGGCCACCGACGGCTCAAACCCCCAGCAGCTGACGCACGGTGCGGAGAGCATTGACCCGACCTGGTCGCCGGACGGACAACGCATTGCCTTTGCCTCTAACCGCTCCGGCAGCCGGCAGCTCTGGGTGATGGCCGCCGACGGTAGCGACGCGCGCCAGGTGACCGCCCTGCCCGACATGGGCGGGCGCAACGCCTTCTCGGCGGACGGGCAGACGCTGACGTTCTATCAAGGGCCGTTCAACCGGCGGCACATTTTCCTGATCAATGTGGACGGCAGCAACCTGCGCCGACTCACCGCCGAGAGCGACAACGTCGGGCCGAGCTTCTCGCCGGACGGGCAGTGGATCGCCTTCACTTCCTTCCGCGACGGCAACAACGAGCTGTATGCCATCCGCCCCGATGGCAGCGGCCTGACGCGCCTCACCCAAAACCCGCGCGCCGACTATCAACCCCGCTGGGGACGATAACTGCTGCCGGCATTGAATGCGGATATCGCACATCCAGCCGGGCAGAAGTCCTATGTCCCCCAACACGCACTACGCACTACGCAATACGCAATACGTGACACCCAACACTTGACACCCGGACACGTAACCCAAGCCCCGTGTGCATGCAAAGGTTGTCAGGGAACGTGCCGCCCCTTCGACTACCGCTTCGCTTCGCTCAGCGTCCGCTCAGGGTGCGGCTGACATGTTTTGCGTGCACACCCAAGCCCCAAGCCCCATCTTCTTTGACACTTCCCCCGCCGTTGGCTATAATCCTGCCGCTCTGCCCATGGTCAGGGGCGACGTTTCCGGTGTGAAACGGCCGCTCCTGTTTATCTGATTTCAAGGATGATTGCGCGATGCCTAAACGAACGTACCAGCCGAAGATTCGCCGGCGCGTGCGCGTGCACGGCTTCCGCGCGCGCATGGCGACGAAAGGCGGCCGCCGGGTGCTCAAGGCGCGCCGCTTGCGCGGGCGCTGGCGACTGACGCCCAGCATGAACAATCACGTCAAGAAATTCAACTGGAAGAGTCACAAGGCGCCGGCAACGCGCGAGAGCGCACGCTGACACGCGGCGCCGGGCCGGGGCTATGCTCCGACTGCGAAGCGCAACCGACTTCGAGCGGGTGCGGCGCGATGGACGATCCTACGCCCACCCGCTCGTCGTTCTTGTGGTAGCGCGCAGTCCACAGGCTCAGGCGCAGGCCCGCGTCGGCTTTGCCGCCGGCCGGTCGGTGGGAACGGCGGTTAAGCGCAACCGCGCCAAGCGTCTGCTACGCGAAGCGTTCCGCTCACTGGCCGCCGACATCGCGCCCGAATGGGACCTGCTTTGCATCGCGCGTGCGCCGATCGTCGAGCGGAAAATGCCGGAAGTACGCGCCGCGCTGGCCCAGCTCCTCAAGCAAGCCCATGTCCTCAACTCTCCCGACCGATAAGGAATCAGGCTCGGCCCCTGCGGAAGAGCACACGTCGGAACACACCCATCCGCTCGTCGGCTGGCCGGCCCCCGGGCCGCTGCCGGAGTGGAAGCCGGACTTTCGCCCGTCGCAGCTTCCACGCACCCTGCTCCTGGCCGTTATCCGCCTCTACCAGCTGACGCTCTCGCGCGCCTTGCCCATCAACACCTGTCGCTTCTATCCGACCTGCTCGCGCTATGGCTTCGAGGCCATTCAAAAGTACGGCGCGCTCAAGGGCGGCTGGCTGGCCTTCTGGCGCGTGATGCGCTGCCACCCGCTCAACCCGGGCGGCTATGACCCCGTGCCGTGACCGCAGAGAAATCAAGGACGATTGGGAAACGCAGGGAAACCGAACCAAGCACCGCCTACATCCCAAGCTTCTTCTCAATTCGTGCCCATTCGCAACCATTCGTGTTCATTCGTGTTCGGCCCGCACCCAGTCGTGTCCATTCGTAACATTCGTGTTCACCCGTATTCACCCAGAATGGCTAATCACCCAACCGGTTTATGAAATCTATCCGTTTGCTCCTGCTCGGCTTGGGGCCGGTGCTCTTCGCCTCCGCCTGTGTGGCCCCGCCACCCAACTCCTGGCCGGGCCTTTCCGCCAACGACGAACTGGCCTTCGTCGCCTATAACCATCAGGTCATTGCCGTCAACCTGAACGACGGCAAACAACGCTGGGCCTTTCCTCCCTCACCCGGCGCCGACCTGTTCTTCGCCGAGCCGGGCATCAGCGACGAGATCATCGTTGTCGGCTCCGAGGGCACGCTTGGCCAGTTCCACGGCGCGCTCTTCGGGCTGGACCCGGCGAACGGCGCGCAGAAATGGTGCCTGGCGCTGGACTCGCGCGCGCGTGACCGGCTGAACACGGCGACAGCCCCCTGCCCACTCATCCCCGGCGGGGACGAAGCCACCTTCTTTGGTTTAATCATGCCACCGGTGGATAACCGCGTGATCGGCGGTGTAGTTGTTCGGGATGGAGTCGCCTACGCCGGCCTGGCCAACAATCGGGTGATCGCCGTGGAGGCTCTCACAGGCAAGCTCCGGTGGATGCGTGATCTGAGCGAGCACCCTATCTGGACAGCGCCGTTGGTGGATGAGACTTCCATCTATGTGGCCTCGCTCGATCATAAGCTGTATGCCCTGGCGCGCAGCGACGGCGAGAAGAAATGGGAAGTGGACTTAGGTGCGTCGCTGGGCGGCACGCCGGCGTTGCAGGACGGCGTGTTGTACGTCGGCACGTTCGGCGACAAGGTGGTGGCGCTGCGGGCGCAGGACGGCCGCGAGCTGTGGCGTGCTGAAGCCACCAACTGGGTCTGGGGCGGCCCGGCCGTGCGCGACGGCGTCGTTTACTTCGCCGACCTGAACGGGACGGTCTTCGCCGTCAGCGCACAGGACGGGCGCGAGCTGTGGCGACGGACGCCCGGCGGCAAGATTCGCAGCACACCGGCGCTCTACAACGACCTGCTCTTCATCGGCGACCGGGACGGCAGCCTGTTCGCCCTCAACCTCGCCGATGGTGCGTTACAATGGAAGCAAACCATCCCCGGCGGCGGGCAACTTTATACGACGCCGCTGGTGCTGCCGGAGCGCGAGCTGGTGATTGTAGCGGTCTATCAGGGCAGCAACCTGCTGGTCGCCTATACACCGGGAGGCGCATTCAAGTGGGCCTTTGCGCCCGGCCAATAGAGAAGGTATCGTATGTGGGATTTGCTCATCATCCAGCCGCTCGTCAACACGATGCTGCTGCTGTATCAGCTGTTGGGCAACAACCTGACGCTGACCATCATCGCGCTGACGGTGCTGATCCGCCTGATCACGTTTCCGCTGACGTGGCAATCACAGGTGTCGCAGAAGAAGATGCAGCAGCTTCAGCAGAGCGACGAGTGGAAAGCGATTCAAAGAAAGTACGCCAACAATCGCGAAGCACTGGCTCAAGAGCAGATGAAGCTGTGGCAGCGCGAAGGCATCAACCCTTTCGGCGGCTGTCTGCCCCTGCTTATCCAGCTGCCCATCCTGATCGGACTGTATCAGGCCATTACCATTGCTATCGCCGCCTCGCCGGCGCAGTTGCTCTCCCTGTCCACCAACCTGTACAGCTTCCTGCCCAACGTCGAGCGCCTGATCCCGCTGGACAACCGCTTTCTCTGGATGAACCTCGGCTTGCCCGACCCATACTTTGTGATGCCGCTCCTTGTCGTTGTCACCAGCTGGATACAAAGCAAAGTGATGACGCCGCCCGCTACGGATGCGCAGGCCGCGCAGATGTCGCAGACGATGATGTTGACGACGACGTTAATGTTCGGCTACTTTTCGCTCACCTTTGCCTCCGGCCTGTCGGTCTACTTCGTCGTCTCAAACATCCTGGGCATCCTGCAATACGGCCTAACCAACCCGATTGACTGGCGCAAGTTGCTCACCCTCGACCTGAAACCGGCCGTTGCCGCGCCGGCGACGCCGGAGAAATCGAAGGACAAACCGCGCAAGAAAAAGTAAGGACGCTGCCGGAAGCGCCCGGAGGGAACCGTCATGTCCGAAGCTCCAGCCCTCGAACCGTCGGAGACCGAGCTTGCCACTGCGCGCGCTACCCTGGAGGAGCTGCTGGCAAAAATGAAAATCACGGCCATCGTCACCGCCGGCTGGAGCGAACCGGACGAAGACGGCGCGCGCGCCGTCTTGCTGGACGTGCGCGGTGACGACCTGAGCGTGCTCATCGGCCGCCGCGGCGAAACGCTCAACGCGCTCCAGTATCTCACCCGCCAGCTGGTCTCCAAGAAACTGAACAAGGGCCTGAACTTAGTGATTGACGTGGAGAACTACCGGCAGCGCCGCCGCGAACAGTTGCGCCGGATGGCGCGTCGCACTGCCGAGCAGGTCGTTGAGCGCCGGCGCCCCATCGCCCTTGAGCCGATGCCGCCCGATGAACGCCGTCTGATTCACCTCGAGTTGCGCGACCATCCGCACGTGCGCACCGAAAGCATCGGCGAGGAGCCGAAGCGTAAAGTCACCATCTTCCCAAAGTAAGCCGTGGGTTGCCGACGGTGCAGCCCGGCTTAACCGCCACGCAAGACGCGCCTTGTCTATGGAATTTGCCGGTCCGGTCTATTACCTTGCCCTTGGCCATGTGGCTCAAGACCTGACGCCGGACGGTCTACGCCTGGGCGGCACCGTTGCCTATGCGTCCCTCACCGCGGAAGCGATGGGGTACACTGCCGGCATCGTTACCGCCTGCGCCGACACAACCGACCTCGGCGCCCTGGCACGCGTTGCCGTACATCGCCTTTCCTCCCCGGCCAGCACCACCTTTGAAAACATCTACACTGCCGGCGGCCGCATACAATACCTGCGCGCCCGCGCCATGCCGCTTCGCCCCGAACATCTGCCGCTGGAATGGCTGCGTGCGCCCATCGTTCATCTGGCGCCGCTGGCCGGGGAACTGGACACCGATTTCCTGAGCGCCTTTCACGGCGCCTTCATCGGGCTGACGCCGCAGGGCTGGCTGCGCGCATGGGACGACTCCGGCCGGGTGCATCCAAAAGCCTGGGATGACGCGCTCATCTATCTGGAGCAGGCTACGGCAACGACGTTGAGCATCGAAGACGTGGGCGGCGATTGGCAATTACTGGAGCGTTGGGCGGAGATTGCCAACGTGCTGGCCGTCACCGAGGGCTACCACGGTTGCACCGTGTTCGTGAAGAATCGGGGCCGGCGTCGGTTCAGCGTGCTGCCTCAAACCGAGTTAGACCCAACCGGCGCAGGCGACATCTTCGCCGCCGCCTTTTTTATCCACCTGTATGAGACCGGCGACCCGTGGGCGGCGGCGCGCGTTGCCAATCACATCGCCTCGATCTCCGTCACGCGCCTCGGTCTGGCCGGCACACCTACACCCGAAGAAGTCGGCGTCGCACGCCTCAGAGCAGATTTAGTCTTGTAGTCTTGTGGTCTTGTCGTCGCGACCACCCGACTACTTGACCACTTGACCACTCGACTACTCGACCACCCGACTACCCGACCAAATGACAAAGTGCTACGTCCTGGCGAACCAAAAAGGCGGCGTCGGTAAGACGACGACGGCCATTAACCTGGCCGCCTACCTCGCCCAGCTGGGTCAGAAGGTGCTGCTGGTGGACCTCGACCCGCAGGCCAACGCCACCTCGGCGTTGGGCATTGACAAGAACAAGGTCGAGAGCGGCGTGTATGAGGCTCTGCTCGCAGAGACCCCGCCGAACGATTCGGTGCTGCACAGCGCCAAGCTCAAACTGGCGTTGCTGCCCGCCTCGCCTGCGCTCGCCGGCGCAGAGGTAGAGCTGGTGAACGTGCTGGCGCGCGAGAGTCGGCTGCGCCGGGCGCTGGCGCCTTTTGAGAGTCTGTATGACTACATTTTGATTGATTGCCCGCCTTCGCTCGGCCTGCTCACGCTCAACGGGCTGGTCGCGGCGCAGAGCGTCATCATCCCGGTGCAGGCCGAGTATCTGGCGCTGGAGGGGCTAGGCGCTCTCGCCCACACCATCGCCCGCGTGCGGGCCACCCTCAACCCCGGCCTGACGATTCGCGGTGTGGTGATAACGATGTATGATAGCCGCACCGCCTTAGCCCAGCAGGTCGCCGAAGAAGTGAAGCGCCACTTTCCGGGCAAGGTGTTCAAGACCTTTATCCCACGCAGCGTGCGCCTGGCCGAGGCCCCTTCCCACGGCGTGCCCATCTCCGCCTACGCGCCCTCCTCGCCCGGCGCTGTGGCCTACCAGGCGCTGGCGCAAGAGTTACTGGAAGGTGATGCTCTCAAAGATCAGCGGGCGTAGGAGTAAGCGGATAGGCGACGGTTCGCATATCGGCCACTCGTCTTTCCACGTTTGCTGAACGAAAGGGACGCTATGCCGACCAGGAGAGGCCTCGGGCGCGGCCTGGACGCGCTCTTCCCCGCCGCCGAGACGAACAGCGGCGGCATCACGCACATCCCCGTCTCTGCCATCACGCGCAACCCACGCCAGCCGCGCACGCGCTTCGACCCGGCGGCATTGCAGGAGCTGGCCGACTCCATCCGCGAGCACGGCGTGTTGCAGCCGGTCATCGTCGCGCAGACGGAGACGCCGGGCCGCTACCAACTCATCGCCGGCGAGCGCCGGCTGGAAGCCTCCCGCATGGCCGGCGTGCCCACCATCCCCGCCATCGTGCGCGAGGCCACCGAGCAGCAGCGGCTGGAGCTGGCGCTCATTGAGAACCTCCAGCGCGCCGACCTCGGCCCGTTGGAGACGGCGCTCGCCTACAAGCAGCTTGCCGAAGAGTTCAAACTCTCCCATGAAGAGATTGCCCACCGAGTGGGCAAGAAGCGCGTCACGGTGACTAATACGCTGCGCCTGCTCAAGCTGCCGCAGCGCATCCAGGACTCGCTGGCCAACCAGCAGATCACAGAAGGCCACGCCAAGGCAATCCTCAGCCTGCCGAACACGCAGGCACAGCTGGCCTTGTTCGAGAAAATCATTGCCAAAGGCCTGACCGTGCGCCAGGCCGAAGAACTGGCCCGGCAGTATCAGGGCCATAAACCGTCACTGCCGGCAAAGGCCCCGCCCGACCCCGACCGGGAGGCGCTGGCAAATCGGTTGCGCCAGGCGCTCGGCTTCCGTGTCACCGTTCGGCGCGGGCGCAGGGGCGGCACGATCATCATTCACTACGACTCGGACGAAGACTTGAACACCATCGCTGCCGCCATCTTGCGTGACTAAGCAAGCGCCACGGAACTCATGAGGTTACAGATTGTGTTCACCACAGAGACGCGAAGAGCACAGAGCAGCCTAACCCTTTTCCGAATTCTTTGCCCTCTACGCGGCACAACAAAATGTGTGCACGCAAAAGTTATCAGAGAACGCGCCGCCCCTTTATCCTTCGACGGGCATCTGAGCGGACGTTGAGCGAAGCCGAAGCGGCAATCGCCGGACGCCCGCCGCTCCCCTGAGCGCACTCAGAGGAACGAAGCCGAAGAGGCAGGGTGCGGCGGACATGTTTTGCGTCCACACTGATCAACAACCACTTTGCATTACGCGCCGCTTTGCGGTTCAATTCATGCCGATGGCCTCTCCAACGCCCCGGCTTGACTGGTTCCCTCGATCCTCCGCGCGCGACGACGCCCGCTTTCTCGAGCAATGGCGCATGGCCAGGCCTACCTATCGGCGCGGTGACGAGCTCAATGGTATGGTCTGGAAACATGACCGGCACACCCATCTCATTCTGCCCCAGGCGACGCACGAGCACTTCGAGCATGCCGCTCGACTACTTTGGTGCTACGATTTCTACCCACCCGAACTGATAGAGCAGGTCAGCGACTTCAGCCGTGCGGGCCGAATGTTGCGCGAAGGTGACTTGATCGTTCAGCGTATCCACGTCGTGCCCGCCTTGCTCGATGCATTAACCGCCGTGCGCATCAGTGAGGTGATTGACGAGCCACGTCGTAAAGGCCTGGCCTACGTTACCACCCAGGCACACTTCGAGATCGGCGAGTGGTGGTGCTGGGTCGAACAGCAGCGGGACGGTGCGCTGACGGTGAACATCCGCTCGATCTCGCGGCCCGGGCCGCGCCTACCGGGCTGGCAACGCGGCTTTGCACGCCGGCTGCAACAGCGCGCTCATCGCGAGGGCCTGGCATACTTCGCCCGCCTCAACCTGAGTGCTAAAGCGGTATAGAGCGAATTCCTGATTGGTTTACGGTTCCGTAGACTGAAAACAGCGAGAGAACACTTCGCGTTGGCCGGTCTGAGCGACCGGGTCGAACTCCGGTTGGGCAATGCACACGAATTGCTTCTCAACGGAGCGCTGGCGAACGTGCGGCCGGGGGCGCCATCGCCGCGCACAACGCCTTCCGGCACAGCGCTGTCGTTGACGCCAAGAACGAAGAGCCGGAAACGCTGGTCGTGCGCGCCTTCAGCCGGCACTGGGCTACCGAGCATCGGCTCCTCAGTACTCTCTATCCCGCCGACGACGGTACCCTTATCGGGATAGTAGATTTCTGATTGTGGATTTTAGATTGCCTAATCTCTTGATGATGTGCGCATCCGGAACGCTGGTAAGCATCTTTAACCGGAAGAGCTCGACTTCGAGCAGTATGAAGCGGTAAGACGAGTTACACCTGAAGAAAGCCACGTCGCAGCTCCCAGACCGGTTATTGAGTTTCACAAAACGAATGGTACAACGCCCATACGGGAAAGCCTGAAAAACGAGGCAATTTACACGTGGAGATGCTCCATTTACTTATACAAAATTCAACAATTGAGTCCACTGAAAAAAACTACTTTTCAGGCGCAAAAGCCAACATATAATCGCTCTACATGAACTTCGCAAAATCCAGCTGGTCGAAGATGGTGGTCGAGCTGATGAATTCGCGCAGGATGGAGTTGCTCGGCACCACGTCTGCCGGCGCGGGTCGGAACCACTTGAGGAAGGAGAGCAGCCGGTTGGCCTCCACGTACTCGGGCGTTTCCGGGCGAACCTGCAGCAGCAGTGGTTCAGCCAGCGGGCGCAGCACGGCCAGCTCATGCACCAGCGCCGAGTTGAAGATGGCGTCGCTGTTTTCCTGAAAGGGGAAGATGTGCAGGCGTTCGCCGCGCGTCACCGACGGCCAGCGGCGCAGCGTGTCGGCGGCGGAGTAGCCGCGCGTGGCGGCGTCGCGCACAATGCGGCGCAGCAACCGCGAGTCGGTGGTGCTGACGCGGTTGTGGCGGTCGAGGTTGAGCTGGGTCAGCGCCGAAACGTACACGCGGTAGACGCTCTCCGGTGGCAGGTTCGGTGCCAGCGCCGGGTTCAGGCCATGAATACCCTCCACCACAATCAAGTTGTCCGGGCCGAGTTTCACCTCGCGGCCTGCCTCGCGCCGGCCGGTGCGGAAGTTGTAATGCGGCAGCTGCACGGTCTCACCTGCCGTCAGCCGCAGCAGATGTTCGTTAAACAGCGCCACGTCCACCGCACGCAGGCTCTCGAAGTCATAGTCGCCACTCGGCTCGCGCGGGGTGCGCTCGCGATCCAGGAAGTAGTCGTCAATGCTCAGCGGGAAGGGCCGCAGCCGGTTGGCGAGCAATTGCACCGACAGGCGTTTGGCGAACGTGGTCTTGCCGGAGGCTGACGGCCCGGCGATGAGCACTACCCGTATCCGGTCGTGGTGGGCGGCGATGGCGGTGGCGATGGCGGCCAGGCGCGCCTCGTGCAACGCCTCTGAGACGAGCGAGATCTCCGGCAGGCGGCCGGCCAGGATGGCATCGTTGAGCGCGCCGGCGCTGCGGATGCCCAGCCGGTCCAGCCAGTCGCCCGCCTCTTCGAAGACTTTGAACAGCTTGGGATAGGGCTCTACCGGAGGCATCTGCTCCGGCTGAGACGAGCGCGGGAATTGCAGCAGGAAGCCGGGCGGGAAGGCGTGCAGGGCGAAGTGGCGCAGCACGCCGGTGGACGGCGCGAGGTAGCCGTGCATGTAGTCGAGCCGGCCGTTGAGGGAGTAGAGCATCACCGTGTCCTCAGGCCGGTGAGCCAGCAGCCGGGCGGTATCGGTCTCGCCGCGTTCCTCGAACAGGCGCACTGCTTCGGTCGTCGGCAGGGTGAGGCGGGTGAAGGGCAGATCGCGCTCGACCAGTTCACGCATGTGCGCGGCGATCCGGTCTAGCTCGGTCTGGGTGAACGGCGGCCGGCCGGCAACCTCGCAGTAGTAGCCGCTGCCGGTGGAGGCCGAGTGTTCGACGAGGACGGCGGCCTCCGGGAACAGCTCCGCCGCGGCGACGACGAGCAGGCAAACCAATGAGCGCCGGTAGATGCGCAGGCCGTCGGCGTCGGCCAGGGTCACCGGGCACACATCGGCATCGGCGGTGAGGGGCTTGTTGAGTTCGGTGAACTTGCCACGCACCACGGCGGCCATCGCCGGCAGGTCGCCGGGGCGGGCGGCGGCGCGTACGATCTCGACCAGCGGCGTGCCGGGCGGGGCCTCGAAGATGCGCCCGTCGGGGAAGCGTGCCTGTACCGTCTCGCGCGGCCTGCCGGGGCGGATCAAACCCGTCGTGATCATGCTGTTAGGTTTCAGCCTTGTGCATCCCCTAGACCTGAATCACGCAACCGGCGGCCAGGGCGCAAAGCGTTGACATACTCAATGCCCTCTTCAGGCACATCTGCTCGCCCAGCCCACAGCCCTGCCGTATGTTCGACGATCTCCAGCGCGCGTCTTCGGTATCAGAGTGATAGCGCCTGATGCGTTCGCCACGACGATGACTTCGTCGCCTACCCGCAATGAGGTGCGGAGGTTGTCAGGAAGCGTGATGCGGAAACCCGGCTCAATCTGGATGACCATTTCTGCCTGCCTTGCTATTCAACAGTGAGTCCACTGCAAAAAGGATGTTTCATCGCCGAGATCACAGAGCACGCGGAGAAATCAAAAAAGAACTCTTCGCTCTCCGCATTCTCTGCGGTGCGTTTTTTTAGTGCACTCGACAGTGACTTTGCCACATCTCTTCAAGGCCGTCAACGCAAAGCTGTCAACGGCGCGCTCGGAATCGGCTCTACGCCAATCGCCAGTTCGGCAGCGCGTCAATGTCGAGCGCGTCGCGCTGGCCGGCTAGGTAGCGGAAGTTGGCGGCGGCGGCAATCATGGCGGCGTTGTCGGTGCACAGACTGAGCGGCGGCACACGCACCGGCACAGGCGCGAGCCGGGCAAACGCCTCGCGTAGCGCGGTGTTGGCGCTGACGCCGCCGGCCACGAAAATCTCGGTAGCGTTGTAGGCTTTGGCCGCAGCTATAGTCTTGCCCACCAGCACCTCGACGACGGCGGCCTGAAAGCTGGCCGCCAGGTTGCGCACCTCCAGCGGGTCGAGCTGCACATCGCCGGCGAGTAGCGGCTTGCCATAGGGCTGCTTCTTCACTTCGTACAGCACTGCCGTCTTCAGGCCGCTGAAGGAGAAGTCCCACGTGCCGTCCAGCCATGGCCGCGCGAACTTGTAGGCTGCGGGGTGACCGTCACGTGCAGCCCGCTCGATCTCCGGGCCGCCGGGGTAGCCCAGGCCAAGCAGCCGCGCCACTTTGTCGAAGGCCTCGCCGGCGGCGTCGTCCAGTGTGCCGCCCAGCCGCTCGTACCGGCCATGGTCGTGCATCAGGATCAGCTCGGTGTGGCCGCCGGAGACGATCAGGACGATGACGGGGAACCGCACCTCGGGCGCGCCCTCCACCAGCCAGAGCGAGTAGACGTGGCCCTCGAGATGGTTGATACCGAGGAGCGGCAGGCCGCGCCCCAGCGCCAGCCCCTTCGCCACGTTGAGGCCGACAACCAGTGAGCCGGGCAGGCCGGGGCCGCGCGTGACTGCAATCGCGTCAATATCGCCCAGGCCGACGTGCGCCTCGTTCAGCGCCGCCTGCACTACCGCGTAGATCACTTCGATGTGCATGCGCGAAGCGACCTCGGGGAAGACGCCACCGTACTGCGCATGGCTGGCCGCCTGCGAGGCAATGACGTTCGACAGGATGACGCGCCCGTCGGCCACTACGGCGGCGGCGGTTTCGTCGCAGGACGTTTCGATGGCGAGAATGCGGGGCATGAGGAGAGATGGGGAGTAGGTAGAAAAAAGTAAAGTAGAAAGTAGTAGGCGCTGTTAATTCCTTTACACTCTTATTCGAAATATCTCAAGGACGATGTGTGCACGCAAAAAAGATGTCAGCCGCTCTTGCGACTACGCGGGCAAAAGCAGCTCGCTCCGCTCAGGCATCATGAGTCGCGGACGCGCCCCGGCGAATGAAAAAAGGGATGTATCGCCAAAGTAGCACGACATAACTTTCTTTTTTCTTCCTAGGATGCGGCTGCTACTGACAACCTTTGCGTACACACAAGCCGCCGGACTTATCATCGCGGAACCCTTCTTCGGTGTGTATGCGCCGAACATATTCGCGCAGGCGCGCGCGTGCGACGGGTCGGCTGGAGATTATCGCCGGCAATTCGGGCAAGTTCTTGGTATCACCTGCCGTCCAAGTCACCGTCAGATGGGTCAGCCGCTTGCCGTCCTGGGTCAAGCGGACGTTTTGGTAATAGCGGAGATGCCCCGGTCGCACGCCCAGCGCTTCATCGGGCCGTACTGACCGTTGGCCAGGGTCACATTGGGGTCAATCCCTTCCTCGGCAACACCACCCACCCCAACGGAAGGGCACGCCCGGCGTAGGCCAGGGACAAGCGAAAGATTTGCCAGCGGTCGCCAAAGACCATCACCCCATCCGGTATCACGGTCGCCGTCACCGCTCGCCAACCCTGCAAGGCTTGTTCCAAGACCGGCCGATAAAACTCCCACATGTCCACACGCAAGTTCTTCAACCGGCGCCAAACGGTCGTCACCCGCGACTCTGCTTTGGCGTCACCGGGAATATGAAGCGCGATTTGGCTCAAGGCAATCGACCGGGCCTGCAAAATTCCTACCACGATCCAGACCCGGTTGGTCAGATGGGAAATATGGGCCACACTCACCAGGGGACGCAGGGTGCGGATCAAGCGGGTGTACAATTCTTGACTACTGCTCATGGCTTTGGCTCCTTTGGGTTATAGGATAACTCAATTATGCCAAGCTCCCTGAGCAGCAGCACTATTTTTGTGAGTGCACTGAAAAAAACTACTTTTCAGGTGCAAAAGCCACTTTCAATCATGATCTTTTTCAGTGCACTCTTTTTATATAAGGGAATCAGAAGGCCTGCTTGGAAGCCGGCAGCCTCAACCTTTGAGTACCTCTGCCGGCTCGCACTTTACGTTCTCCAGGTTGAGCGGCGGCAGCTCCTCCAGCGAGGTCAGGCCGAAGTGCTGCAGGAATTCCGGCGTGGTGACGTAGAGCACCGGACGGCCCGGTCCTTCGGTGCGGCCGGCTTCTTCGATCAGCCCCTTGCTTAGTAGGTTCTTGATCACGCTATCCGAATTGACGCCGCGAATGGCCTCCACCTGCGGGCGCGTGACCGGCTGTTGGTAGGCGATGATGGCCAGCGTCTCCAACGCGGCCCGCGAGAGCGGCGCAGAGGCGGCCAGACCCAGAAAACGCTGGACGTGCGCGGCGGCGGCAGGCGCAGTGGTCAACTGCACCTTGTCCTTGATGCGTTGCAGGCTGATTCCGCGCCCGATGTAGTGCTGGGCCAAAGAGCTGAGCGCAGCCTCCACCTGTGCAGGCTTGACTTGCAGCGCCTCGGCCAGCCGCGCGATGGGCACGGCCTCTTCTGCCACAAACAGCAGGCTCTCGACCAGCGCCTCCAGGCTGAGCGAGTCGGGCAGCGGCCCCAGGGTGAGCGCAGGTTCCTCGACGGGCGGGCCGGCCTCCGTCGGTTCATCGGTGCGCAGTTCTTCTGCCGGCGCGGCCTCGGCGTTTCGGCGGTCTGCAGGGGCGGATGGCAGGACGGCACGCTTCCAGTCGTTATTGCCGATCGCGTTGGCGGCGATGACATCCGCAGCGGCGACCTCTTCTTCACTGCCGCCGTCAGAGCGGCTCGAATCGTGCGTGCTATAATCGCTCGGCATTGGTCAGGAATAGGAGTGTTTGATGAAAAACGGTATGGTTTTGGCGCTGGCCGCGCTGTTGCTGACGGGCCTGGCGTGTGGACTCTCGGTCGGCGGCCCAACGCCTCCGGCCTCGCCGATCCCGGTCTCCACCGAGTCGGTTGGCGAGTTGCAGGACAACCTGCTCAAGGCGGCGACCAACGTGCCGGCGAGCGGCGAAGTCAGCCTCACGGTCACCGAACAACAACTTACCTCGATTGTGGCGCTGCGGTTACAGGAACAACAGAGCCTGCCGCTCCGTGACCCGCAGGTATTCCTGCGCGATGGCAAGATTCAGCTTTTCGGCGTGGCCGAGGCAGGCGGCCTGAGAGCCAACGCCCTGATTGTCATCTCGGCCGGCCTCACGCCCGAAGGTGGCGTGGTCTTCAAGGCCGAGGAAGCGAACTTCGGGCCGATCCCGGTGCCGGAGGACCTGCTCGAGCAAGTCTCGACGACCGTCAACGAAGCCTTCAAGAGCAACTTCAGCTCAAAAGCTCGCGGGCTGCGCATCACCGCCATCTCCATACAGGATGGCCGGCTCTCGCTCACCGGCCGGCTGATACGCTAGCGCGCGATTATAGCCGACAATGCGGCGGAGACAATGTGTGCACGCAAAGGTTGTCAGGGAAGGTGCCGCCCCTTCGACTGCCGCTTCGCTTCGCTCAGCGTCCGCTCAGGGTGCGGCTGACAGCTTTTGCATGCACACGAGACAATTCGAGGGTGTGAGAAGTGGAAGGTGGAAAGTAGAGAGTAGAAAGTGGAAAGTAGAAAGTGGAAAGCTACTCGCTACTTTCTACTTTCTACTCTCTTTCATCGCCTCTGCCTGCGTCACCCCGGCCTCTGCTCCTCTTTTCCCGACGGCCACGCCCAGCCCCATCATCATCACCGTCATCGCGGACGGGCAGACGCAGCGCTTCGCCCTGACCCGGCCAATGACGGTGCGCGAAGCGTTGTTGCAGGCCGGATTCACCATCGGCGAGACCGACCGGACAGAGCCGGCGCCCTTCACGCGCCTGAGCGATGGCATGACCGTACGGCTCATCCGTGTGCGCGAGACCTTCGAGACCGAGCAGGTCGTCGTGCCGTTCGAATCGCAGGTGATCGCTAACGAGGGCCTGCCGCGCGGCGAACGGCGGCTGCTGCAGGCCGGCGCCAATGGCCTGGCCGAGCTGACCTACCGCATCGTCTTCGAGGACGGCGTGCAGGTCAGCCGTAGCGTGATCAACCGGGTCATCCTGAAGGAGCCGACGGCGGAGATCATCACCGTCGGCGCGCAGACGGCCTTCACCGTCGTGCCCATCACCGGCACGCTGGCCTATCTCAGCGGTGGCAACGCCTGGATCATGCGCGGAGACTCGAGCCGGCGCACGCCGCTCACCACCGGCGGCGACCTGGACGGGTTCGTCTTCGACCTCTCGCCCGACGGCCAGGCCCTGCTCTACTCGCGCACCTTCACCGACACGCGCTCGCCGCAGTTCGACCGCGTCTTCAACACGCTCTGGGTCATCACCCTGACGCAGAACGTGCGCGCGCCCCAGCCGGCGCTCAACCTCCCGGTCAGCAACACCCTCTACGCCGAGTGGTCGCCGGTACAGACCGTCTCGCCCACCATCGCCTTCTCCACCGGCGAGAAGAACCCGCGCGGCCCGCTGCTCTGGCAGGCCAACAATGACCTCTGGCTTATGAGCTGGTGGACAAACCCGCGCACGCGCCAACTGGAGTTCCTCCAGACCCCCGTTGTCGAGACCAACTCCGGCGGGTTGTACGGCTGGTGGGGCACAGGCTACGCCTTTGCGCTCGATGGACAGCGCATCGCCTACGCGCGCACCGACTCCATCGGCCTGATTGACCTGGCGACGTTTCAGCGCACCGAATTAACGCAATTCGCGCCGTTCAACTCGCGGCAAGAGTGGGCCTGGTATCCGACCCTGCGCTGGGCGGAGGGCGACTGGTTGTACACGGTGACGCACGGCGCGCCGCTCGGCTTTGAACTGCCCGAGGACTCGCCGGTGTTCGACGTGACGGCACTCTCGCCCGGCCTGCAGCTGGAGCTGAACCTGGTGCCGCGCGCGGGCATCTTCGCCAATCCCGCGCCCTCGCCACGCCTGGCCACAACGGAGGGCGAACGCCCCATCCGCATCGCCTTCCTGCAAGCCATCGAGCCGAACACCTCGCCGCAGAGCCGCTACCGCCTGGCGATAATGGACCGCGACGGCAGCAACCTGCGCCTCGTCTTCCCGCCCGACGAACAGCCGGGCTTCGAGGCCGGGGCCGCGTTCTCCTGGTCGCCCGATGGCCGGTTGATTGCCGCTATCTATCAGGGCAACCTATGGTTGATTGACCCCGATAGCGGTGTAAGCCAGCAACTGACCGGCGACGGCCTGACGACTCGCGTGGAGTGGGGAAAATAAGTATTGCGGGTCAAGTGTCACGCACCACGTTTCAGGTGACACGTGTCAGGTGTCAAGTGTCACGTGTCAGGTGTTGTGACATACGCACCACACAACACGTAATACGCAACACGCAACACGCAATACGCAATACGCAATACGAACAAGATGCACCGCGCGCTCTTCGTCGCCAGCCTCGTCGCGCTGCTGGCCTCGCTGACCGGACTGGCCGCCGTCCTCCATCAGCGCAGCGTGCAGACCTTCGGCGCGGTGGACGGCCTGCCCGACCCGGCGCTCGACCCGCGCCCGGCACAACTCCGCGCCGCCAACGTCGAGCTGCTTCAGTACGATGACGCAGAACTGGCGCGCGCGCTGGAACAACTGCAAGGGTTCGGCTGGCTGCGACAGACGTTCGACCTGAGCAAGACCGACGGGGCGCAATGGGAGCGGGTCATCGCCGCCGCGCACGCGCACGATTTTCAACTGATTGCCGTACTGAGCATGCCGCCGCCTGCGCCGACTTCGGCTGCCGATTTCGGCGAGCACGTTGAGAAGTTCGCCGCTCAATTCGGCGACCGGATAGACGCCTACCAAATCCTCGATGAACCGAACCTGATGGAAAAGTGGGGCCGCGCGCCCTCCGCCACCGAGTATGCTGCGCTGCTCGAAGCCGCCTACTCCGCCATCAAGCGCGCCGACCCGACGGCGACCGTCATCGCCGCCGCCCTCGCACCCACCGTCGAAACCGGGCCGGACAACCTCAGCGACTTGCTCTACCTGCAACAGCTCTACGACCTCGGCGCAAGCCGTTACTTCGACGCCGCCGCCGGCAAGCCATACGGCTTTTACACCGGGCCGGACGACCGACAGGCCAACCCGCAGCTGCTCAACTTCTCGCGCTTCACGCTGTTGCGCGAAGTGATGGTACGCAACGGCGATGGCCACAAGCTGCTCTGGGGCGGCAACTTCGGCTGGAACACGCGCAGCGACTCGATTTGGGGCGTGGTCACGCCCGAGCAGCAGGTAACCTACACACTCCGGGCGTATGAACGCGCGGCGCAGGAATGGCCATGGGCCGGGCCGCTGGTGCTGGAGAACTATCAGCCAGCCGCCCCGCCCGACGACCCGCGCTGGGGCTTCGCCCTCGCCGATCCCAACGGCGTGCTTACTCCCCTCGGCCAATCTCTCCTCACCAATCTCCAATCTCCCTCCGCCGTGCCCGGCAACCACACCGCCACTCACCCCGCCGCGCAGTACACCGGCGCATGGCAGTTCTCGGAACTGGGCGCGGATATTCCCGAGGACTATGTGGGCGCGCAAATACGCTTTGAGTTTCAGGGCAGCGACCTGGCGCTGCGCGTGCGCCGCGGCGACTATCGCGCTTATCTCTACGTCACGGTGGATGGCCGGCCCGCGAACCTCCTACCGCAGGATGGGCGCGGCGCGTACCTGGTGCTCACCTCGCCCGACCTCCGCCCGCAAGTTGAAGTCATCCCCGTCGCCTCCGGCCTCGACCCCGACCGGACGCACGTCGCCGTCATCGAGCCGGAGCGTGGCTGGGGCCAGTGGGCGATCGCGGGGTTCAGCGTAGGACGACGGCTGCCCGCCGGCGACTTTCAATTAGCTGCCGGCGGATTGCTCGCGCTGCTGGCGTTGAGCGTGGCGGGCCTTGTCTGGTCGAGTCATGCGCTGCGGTGGGAGAAGCTGAGAGAGCGGGCCGCCGCGCTGTGGCAACGTCTCGGCGACGCCGGCCAGCTACTTTCTACTTTTCTACTTTCTGCTCTCCTTTTCCTCTCCACCTGGCTCACCTTCGAGACGGAGGTCACCGCCTTCACCCGCCGCTTCGGCGATGCTGCGCCGCTCGCCCTCACCGCACTGACCGCCGGGCTGTTCTACTTTTCGCCGTCCTTTCTGCTGGCGCTCGCTGCGCTGGTCGTGCTGTTCGTCCTCTTCTACCTGCGGCTCGATATTGCGCCGGCCTTCCTCGCGCTGTTCATCCCTTTCTACCTCTTCCCACGCATGTTGTGGGAACGCGGCGCGTCGCTGCTGGAGTTCTGCCTGTGGCTCACCTTCGCCGCCTGGCTGTTGCACTACGTTCTCAGCAAGATCAGAGTCTGGAAGCAGGTGGCCAGCGTGCAATACGCAATACGCAATACGCAATACGGAATACACAATACTCACAAAGCAACACGCTCAATCTCCTCCCTCGACATCAGCGTCCTCGCCCTCCTGTTGGTCTCCGCCCTCAGCACCCTGGCCGCCGAGCAGCGGGCTGTCGCCGTTTACGAGTTCCGCACCGTCCTCCTTGGCGCAGCGGCTTTCTACTTTCTACTTCGCGTCATCCCGCTGGATGAGAACGCCCTCTGGCGCATCGTGGATTTCTTCATCCTGGGCGGGGTCGCGGTCGCGGCCATCGGGTTGTATCAGTACGTCAGCGGCGCGGGCCTGATCGTCACCGAGGAGGGCGTGGCGCGCATCCGCAGCGTGTACGGCTCGCCGAACAATCTGGCACTGTACCTGGGACGCACTTTGCCCGTCGCGCTGGCCGTCGCCGTCATCGGCCCGTTCCGCAACACGCAACACGCAACACGCCGCATCCTTTACGGCCTCGCCTGTCTCATCATGGCCGTTGCCCTCCTCCTCACCTTCTCGCGCGGCGCGCTGGTGTTGGGCGTGCCGGCATTGCTGGCCGTCATCGTCATCGGCTGGCAGGGGCGGCGCGGGGCGATGCTGGTCGGCGTGTTACTGGCGCTGGGGCTGCTTGCGCTGCCGGTTGCCGCCGGCTTCGTGCCGCGCCTCGCCGGCCTGTTCGACCTGCAATCCGGGACCGGCTTCTTTCGTCTCAACCTGTGGCTTTCCGCCTGGCGGATGTTCCTCGATCACCCCTGGCTGGGCGTCGGGCCGGACAACTTCCTGTACGCCTATCGCGGCTTCTACATCCTGCCGCAGGCCTGGCAGGAACCGAACCTTTCTCATCCACACAACCTCGCGCTGGATTTCCTCAGCCGGCTCGGCCTCTTCGGCTTCGTTGCCGGGGTCTGGCTGCTCGTCAACTTCTGGCGAGTCGCCCTCTCCCCTCATCACCCCGTCACCCCGTTAGCCTCCCCACATCACACCGCCCTCCGCATCGGCCTGATGGCTCTCGTCGCCGACATGCTGGCGCACGGCCTAGTAGACCACTCCTTCTTTCTGGTGGATTTGGCCTTCGCCTTCATGCTGGCGCTGGCGCTTGTGCAGCGGTTGCGCTAAAGCGAAGGCACAAAGAGATACCTTCTGCGCCTTGGGACTTTGCGTCGAAAACCCTCGTAGGCTAAACGCAAGGGCGCAGGGGTGCAAAGACGCAAGGTTTTTGTTGCTCTTGGTGACTTAGCGTCTTGGCACAATACAACCCCTACGCAGCTTGGTGTGCGCGCAAAGGTTATCAGGGAACATGCCGCCCCTTCGTCCTTCGGCGGGCTTCGCAAAGCGAAGCCACGCTCAGGATGTCCTGCGCGGCGGGCATCCTGAGCGGACGCTGAGCGAAGCCGAAGCGGCAGTCAAAGGACGCCCGCCGCTCCCCTGAGCGCGCTCAGCGGAGCGAAGCCGAAGGGTCAGGGTGCGGCTGACATGTTTTGCATGCACACGCACTTGCGGATAATCGCGCCTACCCAAGCCGTGTGCTAGAATTGCGCGGATTTTGGACAAGTTCCTATTCTATCCACGTTGCCGGAGTGACATCTTCATGCGAATCCTGGTTACCGGGGGGGCAGGCTTCATCGGTTCCCATCTCTGTGACCGGCTGCTGGCGGACGGCCATTCCGTCATCGCCATGGACAACCTGATTACCGGCCACATTCGCAACATCCAGCACCTGGCAGGCCGCGACGACTTCCGCTTCATCAAGCACAACGTCTCCGACTACATCTACATAGACGGCCCGCTCGACGCCGTGCTGCACTTCGCCTCGCCTGCCAGCCCCAGCAAAACCGCGCCCACCGGCTACCTCCAGCTCCCCATCCAGACCCTCAAGGTCGGCGCGCTGGGGACGCTCAACGCGCTCGGCGTAGCAAAGGCCAAAGGCGCGCGCTTCATGCTGGCCTCCACCTCCGAGGTCTATGGCGACCCGCTTGAACATCCTCAAAAAGAAACGTACTGGGGCCACGTGGACCCGGTGGGCGTACGCTCGGTCTATGACGAGGCTAAACGCTTCGCCGAGGCGCTGACGATGGCCTACTACCGCACGCACGGCGTGGACACGCGCATCGTCCGCATCTTCAACACCTACGGCCCGCGCATGGAGCTAGACGACGGACGCGTGGTGCCGAACTTCGTCGGCCAGGCGCTGCGCGGCGAGCCGCTCACGGTCTATGGCGACGGCTCGCAGACGCGCAGCTTCTGCTACGTGGACGACCTGGTGGAGGGCATCGTGCGCTTGCTCTGGTCAAATGAGCACTACCCCGTCAACCTCGGCAACCCGAACGAAATCACCATCCGCGAACTTGCAGAGAAGGTGAACGCCGTCACCGGCAACACAGCCGGCCTGCGCTTCGTGCCCGATGGCCGGACGCAGGGCGACCCACAACAGCGCCGCCCGGACATCTCCAAGGCCAAGGCCCTGCTGGGCTGGGAACCGAAGGTCGAGCTTGAAGACGGCCTGCGGCGCACGATCGAGTATTTCCGCAAGCTGGTGAAGTAGTAGTTTGCACGCGCTGCGCTTGCCGTCTCCCTCTTACCTTGCGGCGCTGCCGGCCCTGGCCGGCGGCCTCCTCCTCGCCTGGCTACCGCTCGAATATGGCCTTGTCGCGCTGGCCGGCGCCGGCCTGGTTGCGCTCTCGCTTCGGGAGCCGGCCCTTGCGCTGGGCGTAGCGTTGCTGCTCGGCCCGACGCGCGCGTACCTGGCCGCCACGGGGCGCGCCGGCCTGCTCTGGGACTTCGGCCAGATTTTCTTCGGGCTGGCCCTCGCCGGCTGGCTGGCGCGTAGCCTGCTGCGACGTGAACTCAGCGCGCCGCGCTTTTTCATCTTTGTCCCGCTGGGTGTTTGGATTTTCATCGGCGCGCTCTCGCTGTACAACGCCGCGGACTGGCGCGACGGCCTGAACGAACTCATCAAATGGATTGAAGTCGTCCTGGTCATCGTCATCGTTTACAGCGAGGCGCAGCGCGGGCGTCTGCCCTGGCTCATCGGTGCGCTGCTGCTGGCCGGTGCGGCGCAGGCGGCGCTGGGGATTTATCAGTATCGCTTTCGCGGCGAGGGGCCGGAGAGCTTTTTGCTGTCCGGCAGTCTTTACCGAGCCTATGGCACCTTCGAGCAGCCCAACCCCTTCGGCGGATACCTCGGCCTCGTTTGGCCGCTCGCTGCCGGCCTGGCGCTCGGCTTCATCAGCCAAAGCCTCGCCCGCCTCAATCTCCAATCTCCAATCTCCTCCCTCCGCTCTCTATTCTCAACGCCCCAACCCCCTCGCCACTTTCTACTTTCTACTTTCTTCTTCCTTCTCACCCTCCTGCTCCTCGCCGGCCTCTACGTCTCCTTCTCGCGCGGGGCCTGGCTGGGCGCGGCGGCGGCGGCGCTGGCCATGGCCGCGTTCTGGCCGCAGCGCCTGAGCATAGGCCTGGGGCTGGTGAGCGCAGCATTGGTGAGCGGCGGGTTGCTCCTGCAGGCCGGGGTGGTTCCGGCGGGCATCGCCGCGCGCCTGGCGAACGTGGCCGACTTCGTCAACGTGAGCGATGTGCGCGGCGTGAACATCAACGACGCGAACTTTGCGCTGGTGGAACGGCTGGCACACTGGCAGGCCGCGCAGAGCATGATTGCCGCGCACCCCTGGTTAGGCGTCGGTTTGGGCAATTACGCCGGTGCCTATCCAGAGTACGCTTTGGCCAACTGGCCGTTTCACCTCGGTCACGCCCACAACATCTACCTGCACACCTGGGCAGAGACCGGTTTGGTAGGACTAGTCGCCTATGCGGCCATCTGGGCAACAGTCATTATCCTTACCCTGTTCGCCCTCAGGCACAGCTCCGGTCTCCGGCGCGGGCTGTTGCTAGGACTACTGGGGGTTTGGATACACCTCCTGACCCACCAGATTGTGGACAACCTGCACGTCAATAACACGGATTTACTGCTGGCCACACAGATCGGAGTGCTGCATGTTATCTTCTCAACTCGAGGTCAAACCGGTGACTAGTCTGGTTCGGCTCGCACGTCGCCAGCCGGTTGAGCGCAAACGGTTCATCAAGTTTCTCATCGTCGGGACGATGGGTTTCATGGTGGACTTCGGCACCTTCAATCTGCTACACGCCATGAATGTCGGTGAATGGAGCGCCCATCGGCTGCTTCCCATCCCCTACCTGCTGGCGCATCCCGAAGTCATCGAACAAGCGGTCTCGTTCTGCGCCGCCGTGCTCAGCAACTTCCTGTGGAACTACGGCTGGATCTATCCCGAGGCGCGTCAGAGCAATCAGGCCAAAAAGCTCACCAAGTTCTTCATCGTCAGCGTGGCCGGCCTGCTTATCGGTGTGCCCGTGTTTACGTTGGCATTGTCCGTCACCCGGCCGCTGGTTGCGGCCACCGCCCTGTCCACACTACAATCGCTGTTGCCGAGTCTGAACCTGGCCGGCAACCTCGCCCTCGTCTGCCGCGTCGCCGTCCTGCTGTTCTGGAACTTCTTCGTGAACCGCTTCTGGACCTATCGCGATGTCAAACGACGCTAAACCCGTCATTCTGATTGTTGATGACGACCCCGACCTGGCGATGATCATGCGCATGATTCTGACCCACGCCGGGTTCGAAGCACATGCCTGTCTCTCCGGCCAGGAAGCGCTCGACTGGTTGGCCATTCGCACCCCCGACCTGATTTTGCTCGACCTGATGATGCCGGACATCAACGGCTTCACCATCCTGCGCAAAGTGCGTGCCAGCGAAAGAATCAAAGACCTGCCCGTCGTCATCCTGACTGCCAAGGCCGATCAGAAGACGCGCCTCGAGAGCCAATCCGCCGGCGCCGACGCCTTCCTCACCAAGCCCATCAACTCCAAATCGCTAATTGAGTATGTCCGTCGCGCGCTCGGGCAAAAAGCGCCGGCGGCCACGCCGCCCACAACCGACCCGCCGGCCAAAGCCTCCGGCAGCTAGATGCGCCTCGGCCTGGATGTGACGGCGGCGGTCGCACAGGGCGCGGGCATCGGCCGTTACACGCGCGAGCTTCTGCGCGCGCTGGCCGCCGCCGACCCCGACAACCACTACCGCCTGTTCTTCGCTTCACGCACGTGCCCGCACCCACTGCCGCCGCTGCCGCCCAACTTTCGCGTCACCGCACTGCCCATCCACGACATTTGGCTGGCGCGCCTGTGGCACCGCGCCCGACTGCCGCTTCCCGTCGAGACCTTCATCGGCCCGGTGGACGTGTTTCACTCGCCGGACTTCACCCTGCCGCCCGTGCGGCGCGGGACGCGCACCTTGCTCACCGTTCATGACCTCTCCTTCGTGCGCGACCCCGGCTCGGCGCCGCCCGGACTGCTGGCGTACCTCAACGCCGTTGTGCCACGCTCCGTCGCCCGTGCCGACCACGTGCTGGCCGACTCACAGGCAACCAAGAACGACCTAATCGAGCTGTACCGCGTGCCCGCCGAAAAGGTCACCGTGTTGTACAGCGGCGTGGAGGCCAACTTCCGCCCGGTGACCGATGCGGCGCAGCTGGCCGCCGTCCGCGCCCGTTACGGCCTGGGCGAGGCGCCGTTCATTCTGGCCGTCGGCACGCTCCAACCGCGCAAGAACTACGTGCGCCTCCTCCAGGCCTTTGCCGCAGTTGCTTCTCAATCTCCAATCTCCGATCTCCAGCTCGTGATCGCCGGCGGCAAAGGCTGGCTCTTCGACTCGATCTTCGCCGAAGTCGAGCGACTTGGTTTGAAGCAGCGGGTGCGGTTTCCGGGCTTCGTGGCGGATGGCGACCTGCCGGCGTTGTACTCGGCGGCGCGCGTCCTGGCCTATCCGTCCCTGTATGAGGGCTTCGGCCTGCCGATGCTGGAAGCGATGGCCTGCGGCACGCCCGTGGTCGCCTCCACAGCGAGCTGCTTGCCCGAAGTTGCCGGCGACGCCGCCCTGCTCGTCCCGCCGACCGACGTGCCGGCGCTGGCCGAGGCGCTGGGCCGCGCTACCGCGGACGAGGCCGTGCGCGCTGAACTCATCGCCCGAGGCTTCGCCCGCGCCCGCGCCTTCACCTGGAGCAAATCTGCCGAGCAATTGCTGGCCCTGTATCATCGCTTGTATCAAGACCGCGAGTCAGCCATCTGAGCCGATGGTTTGTTAGACTTTGTAGCAGCGGTTAGAATTGCCGGTGTCAATTTGCTGAGACTCAGGCGAAGGAGCATTCGCGATGACCCTCACCCTACAAATTGCCCCCGACCTCGAAAAGGAACTGCGGCGCCGGGCAGCGCAGGCCGGCCTTGCGCCCAGCGCCTATGCCGAGCGTCTCATCCAGAACGGGCTGCGGGGACTGGCTCGCCCGGAAGCCGAACTCTTGCAACGCATCAACGCCAGCTTATCGCCCGAAGCCTGGCAACGGGTACGAGGACCTGCTGGCGCGACGGCGAGATGAGACGCTGACCCCGGACGAGCAAGCAGAACTGATCGCGCTCTCCGACCAGCTTGAAGCCCTAAACGTCGGGCGCCTTGAAGCGTTGACTGAATTGGCGCAACTTCGCGGCGTTTCCGTCCCGGAACTCATGGCCCAGCTTGGCCTAAGCCCGCGTGCTCATGCCTGAGCCACGGATCACCGCCTCTCAGCGCAGTGCAGTCATCGAACGCGCCCGCGGCTGCTGCGAGTATTGCTGCGCTCAAGAGCGTTACTCTCCTGACACGTTCTCGATCGAACACATTCAACCCTTGTCAAAACAAGGCACGACACAGCTCGATAATCCGGCGTTTGCCTGCCAAGGCTGCAACAGCCGAAAGTACACAGCCACCGAAGCGCAAGACCCGGTTACCCGTCAGTGGGTCCCACTCTACCATCCACGCCAGCATAGCTGGAGCAAACACTTTACCTGGAACGAAGACTGCTCGCTCATTCTGGGATTGACGCCCACAGGCCGTGCAACTGTCGAGAAACTGCAACTCAATCGCATCGGATTGGTCAATCTGCGTCGCATCCTGTTCGCCCTGGGAGAGCATCCGCCTCTGTTCGAATAAACATCTCTGTCCGGCCATCATTGCA
>JAVQXV010000252.1:0-4385 GCA_033577755.1 Anaerolineales bacterium | reverse complement strand
CGCTTCGCTCAGCGTCCGCTCAGGGTGCGGCTGACATGTTTTGCGTGCACACCGCGCCTTGACGCCCTCACCGCGCCCGTGATATTCTCTCACCGGTCATGAACCCGGTTGTGAGCGCGCACCATCCCCATCATTCACCGGCTTCCGCACCTGACCGGATGTGAGGTGGCTGCGCGCGCCATCGGCCTGTACTCGCTCACCTGCCCTCCGGTCACGGAGGGCTTTTTATTTCTCGTCCTCACCCCTCTCCTATTGGGAGAGGGGCCGGGGTGAGGGAAAAACTCATGTCCCGTACCGACATCCGTCTCGCCCTTCCCTCTCATGGCCGGCTGGAAGCCGCCGCCCTCGACTTCCTCGCCGCTGCCGGCCTGCGGGTGGATAAGCCCAACCCGCGCCAATACTTTGCGCGCATCCCGGCGCTACCCGCCCTCACCGTCCTCTTCCAGCGCCCCGGCGATATCGTCGTCAGCGTGCGCGAGGGCAGCGTGGATTTTGGCCTCACCGGCCTCGATGTCGTCGAGGAGCGGCGCGGCACGGACGGCGAAGTGCTCGTCCTCCACGAGGCGCTTGGTTTTGGCCACTGCGCGCTCGCCCTCGCCGTCCCGGAAGACTGGGACGTCACTTCAATCTCCGATCTCCAATCGCGAACAGCTCATCACCCTCTGCGCGTGGCCACCAAATATCCGCTCCTCACCGCGCGCTTCCTGAACGAGCATCGCATCGCACATACGCTCATCAACGCCGAAGGCACCCTCGAGGTCGCGCCTGCCGTCGGCTATGCGGATGTGATTGTGGACCTGGTGTCCAGCGGACAGACGCTGCGCGATAACCGCCTGCGCGCGCTCCCGGACGGCGTGCTGCTCCGCTCGCAGGCTGTGCTCATTGCCAATCGCGCCGCGCTCAAGTCCCGGCCCGAAGTGCTTGACCTGGCGCATCAGTTGCTCGAGTACATCGAAGCCCACCTGCGCGGGCAGGAGTGTTACCTCGTCATCGCCAACATGCGCGGCGACGACCCGCAGGCCATCGCCGCCGCGCTGCTCGCCCATCCTGACCTGGGCGGCCTGCAAGGCCCGACCGTGGCGCCCGTCTACGCGCGCTCCGGCGAGTTGTGGCACTCGGTCAGCATCGTCGTTCACAAAGACCGGCTCATCCCCTCGGTCAAGGCACTGCGCAGCGTCGGCGGCAGCGGCGTCATCGTTTCGCCGCTCACCTACATCTTCGAAGAAGAACCGGAGCGTGCACGGAGGCTGAATGAAAATCTGTGACCGAACTCTGCTACAGCGCCACAGGGTGTGGGACGAAGACCGGCATCTGCAACCGGTCTCCGCGATTTTGGCCGAGGTCCGCGCCTGGGGCGACTCGGCCCTGCGAGCGTTGACCGCCCGCTTTGATCACGTGACCCTCGACCGTTTCCCCGTTGACGGCCCGACTCTCCGCGCCGCCCGCGCCCGCCTTGCGCCCGAAGTGCTCGAATCGCTGCGCCTGGCCGCCGAACGCATCGAGGCCTTTCATCGCCGGCAGCCCGTCGCCTCCTGGTCAACCGATGAGCTGGGCGGGCGGCTCGGCCAGCGCATCTCGCCGCTGCGCCGCGTCGGCTGTTACGTGCCCGGCGGCACCGCGCCGCTCCCCTCCACCGTGCTGCACACCGTCATCCCCGCGCGCGTTGCCGGTGTGCGGGAGGTCGTGGTCGCCACGCCGCCCAATCCCGCCCATACCGAGACCGGCTACGTCCATCCGGCAATTCTCGCCGCAGCGGAGATGGCCGGCGCAACCGAGGTGCTGCGCCTCGGCGGGGCGCAGGCCGTTGCTGCGCTGGCGTACGGCACAGAGTCCATCCGGCCCGTAGATAAAATCGTCGGCCCCGGCAACATCTACGTCACGCTGGCCAAGAAGCTGGTGTTCGGCGTCGTCGGCATAGACGGCCTGGCCGGGCCCACCGAAACCGTCATTATCGCCGACGACTCTGCCAATCCCCAATGGGTGGCCGCCGATTTGCTCGCGCAGGCCGAGCACGACGTGCTGGCCTCCGCCATCCTGCTCACGCCCAGCGAGCCGCTTGCCCATGCCGTCCAATCCCAAATTTCTACTCTCCTTGAGTCACTTCCTCGTGCTGCCATCATCGCCGAGACCTTCGACCGTCACTCCGGCATCGTCCTGACGCGCGACCTGGCCGAGGCCGTTGCCTTGGCGAACGAATATGCGCCCGAGCATCTGTGCCTGGCGGTGCGCGACCCGGAGCGCTGGGCCGAGCAAATCACCTGTGCCGGCGGCCTCTTCCTCGGCGAAGGCTCCTTCGAGGTGCTGGGCGATTACGTCGCCGGGCCGAGTCACGTCATGCCCACAGGTGGCAGCGCGCGCTTCGCCTCGCCACTCTCGGTGCTGGACTTCGTGCGCTTCACCAGCATCATCGCCCTCGACCCGGCCACCACCGCCCGCCTCGCGCCGCACGCCGCGCGCCTGGCACAGGCCGAGCAGTTGGACGCGCACGCCCTGGCGGCGAGGGTGCGGGGAGAGTAGAGGGTAGAAAGTAGAAAGTAGAAAGTAGAAAGTAGCGAGTAGTGAGTGTTGCACAGTCCTTTCATCTCTGGAGCGATACGCAACGGGCAACACGCAATACGCAATACGCAACACGTTCCCATCATCGAACCGATGAACGTCCAATCCCTCATCCGCCCCGACATTCTTACGATGGAGCCGTATGCGCCCATCGTGCCGTTCGAGGTGCTTTCCGCGCGGCTGGGGCGCGACTCGCAAACCCTCATCAAGCTCGACGCGAACGAGAATCCCTACGGCCCCAGCCCGAAGGCCCTTGCCGCAATCTCCAATCTCCAATCGCACCACATCTATCCCGATCCCGAATCCACCGCCCTGCGCGCTGCGCTCTCGCGGCACACCGGCCTGCCTGTTGAAAACCTGCTGGCCGGCGCAGGCGCAGACGAACTGATTGACCTGGTGCTGCGCCTCTTCCTTCAACCCGGTGACCGTGTGATTGACTGCCCGCCCACCTTCGGCATGTACCCGTTCGACACCGCCCTCAACGCCGGTCAGGTGGTCGCCATCCCGCGCCGCCCCGATTTCTCGGTGGATGTTGACGCCATCATCAATTCTCAGTCATCAGTCTTCAGTCCTCAGTCATCTCCCAACCGCCCTAAACTTTTATTCCTCGCCTCCCCCAACAACCCCGACGGCTCGGTCATTTCAGATGCCGACCTGAAGCGCCTGCTTGAGCTACCGCTGGTGGTGGTTTTGGACGAGGCCTACATCGAGTTTCACGGCGTCGAGCACTCGCGCCTGCGCTGGGTGCTGGAGCATGAGAACCTCATCGTGCTGCGGACGTTCAGCAAGCGCGCCGGGCTGGCCGGACTGCGCGTGGGCTATGGCGCGTTCCCGTCCGCCCTCATGCCACATCTATGGAAAATCAAGCAGCCGTACAATGTGAACGTCGCCGCCAGCGCCGCCGCCATTGCCTCGCTGGAGGACGCCGAGTACCTGGAATGGTGCGTGCGCGCCCTGGTCGCCGAGCGGGAGCGCCTGTTTCAAGCTCTAATCTCCATCCCCTATCTCCGCCCATTTCCTTCGCGGGCCAACTTCATCCTCTGCCGCGTGGTGGGCCGCAACGCAAAGGAGCTGAAACTGGCGCTTGAACGTGAAGGCATCCTGGTGCGCTACTTCAACAAGCCCGGACTGACCGATTGCATTCGCATCAGCGTCGGCAGACCGGAACACACCGACATGCTGCTCGCCGTATTGAAGAGGATGTAGCCACAGAGGCACGGAGCCACGAAGAATCTCCGTGTCTCTGCGACTCTACGGCGAAGGCCCATGCGTACCGCAAGCGTTTCACGCAAAACCAACGAGACCGACATCACCCTGACGTTGAACGTGGATGGCTCCGGCCAGCACGACATCGCCACCGGCGTCGGCTTCCTCGACCACATGCTCACGCATCTGGCCGTGCATGGCCTGTTCGATCTGACCGTGCGCGCGGCGGGCGACCTGCACATTGATGCCCATCACACCATCGAGGACACGGCGCTGGTGCTGGGGCAGGCCTTCGCCGAGGCGCTCGGTGAAAAGAAAGGCATCGTGCGGATGGGCCACGCCTACGCGCCGATGGATGAAGCGCTGGCCTTCGTTGCCGTTGACCTTTCGGGCCGCCCGTATGCAGTTGTACAGGCGGAGTGGCATGCCCCCACCGTCGGCCAATTCTCCACTTCGCTAATCCCCCATTTCTTCGAGAGCCTGGCCGTGACGATGAAAGCCAACATTCACGCCCGCGTGCTCTATGGCCGCGATGACCATCATCAGGCCGAGGCGCTGTTCAAGGCCCTCGCCCGCGCGCTGGATGCCGCGACCCGCCTCGACCCGCGCCGCGCCGGGGCCGT
>JAVQXV010000251.1:0-4407 GCA_033577755.1 Anaerolineales bacterium | reverse complement strand
TCTAAGATGATGAAGAAACGCTCCCCTTGGCTGATCATCGCTGCGCTGGCCGTGTACTTCTTTTTGTACGCGCCCATCGTGGTGCTGATAGTCTTTGCTTTTAATTCGTCGCGCACTAACGTTATCTTCGAAGGGGTGGTCAATCGTGAGCCGTGCGGGGTGTTCTACTGGTTCTGCGCGCTGGCCGGCAATCGCGAGCTGATGACGGCGGCGCAGAATACGCTGATCATCGCTCTAACGTCTACCTTTTTCTCAACCATCATCGGCACAATGGCAGCGCTGGCGCTGCAGCGCTACTCCTTTCCGGGCAAAGCGCTTTCGGAAGCGTCGTTGTATATCCCCATCGTCATCCCTGAGATTGTGATGGGCATCGGCATCCTGGTGTTGTTCAGCGCCCTCTTCCGCTTCATCAACACCACCTTTAGCCTGCCGCCCGACTCCCGGCTGACGATGGGCCTGGGCACGGTCATCATTTCGCATATCGTCTTCAGTGTGCCGTTCGTCACGCTGGTAGTGCGCGCGCGCCTGCATGGCTTCGACAAGTCAGTGGAGGAGGCAGCGCAGGACTTGTACGCCGACGAATGGCGCACCTTCTGGCGCGTCACCCTGCCGCTGATTGCGCCGGGGGTGCTGGCCGGTGCGCTGCTGGCCTTCACGCTCTCACTGGATGATTTCGTAATCACCTTTTTCACCACCGGCCCGGGTGCGACGACCCTGCCGATCTATGTTTATGGCCTGTTACGCCGCATCACCACGCCGGAGTTGAATGCGCTCTCGACAATCTGGATTGCACTGGTGCTGGTGGCACTGCTCATCGCGCAGCGCCTGGAACGCCGCGCAGGGTGATCTCTCGCCAAGTTTGCTAAGATAAGCGTCCGAGAAACGGAACAGGCGCCGTCTGTTGCTAAGATCGTCAAGATGACAGAGAACGATATTACGAAGACCGTCGTTGACCTGGCCTATCGAATCCACAAAAAGCTGGAGTCGGTCTACCCGGCCCTGCCCTCATATGAGTTGACGAAAAACAATCTACGTGTAGCGACGGAATTGCCAATATTCGTGACCTATAAGGACAACGTCGTTCGCATCGCCAACGGCCTTGCAGCCTGACAAGGCTTGGCGGCCTTCGCGTTCTTTGCGAGAGACACAAAAGGAGAAGACCTATGATGAAGAAACGCCTTTCCTCCCCCCTCAGCCTTGGGCTGGCTGTGGCGTTGGCGTTGGCGGCCTGCGCCCCGGCTGCCACGCAGGGCCCGGCTGAACCGCAGGCCAAAGTCGCACCGTCCGGCTTTGTCTGCCCGGAGCCGAACCCACGCCTGCCCGTCACCTCCACCGAAGTCAACCTGTTCGTCTGGACGGAATACATCCCACAGGATGTGCTCGACTGCTTTGAGTTGGTGTACGACATCAAAGTCAACCGCGAAGAGTTCTCGTCCAACGAAGAAATGTACGCCAAACTAACGGCGGGCGGCAGCAACTATGACTTGGCCCAGCCGACCGATTACTGGGTCCCTCTCATTATCCGGCAGGGCCTGCTCCAGAAGCTGGACAAGAGCAAGTTGCCCGTGCTCAACGGCTTCGACCCGAACTACCTCAACCTATCGTTCGACCCCGGCAACGAGTACAGCATTCCCTATCAGGCCGGCACTTACGGCATCGTCGTCAACACTGAAAAAGTGAAGAACGTGCCGCAGGCCTGGGCCGATTTGTGGAACCCGGAATATGCCGGGCGGATGGTCTTCCTCGATGACAGCCGCGCTACCATCGGCATGACGCTGCTGACGCTGGGCTACGATCTCAACACCACCGACCCGGCGCAGCTGGCCGAGGCGCAAAAGAAGCTGGCCGAGCTGGTCCCCGGCATCAAGGTCTTCGACAGCGACAGCCCCAAATCGCACCTGATCGCCGGCGATGTGGACCTGGGCATGACCTGGACGGGCGAAGCCGTGCTGGCCAAGCGCGAGTTGCCTTCCATCGAGTACATCTATCCAAAGGAAGGCACCATCGCCTGGATGGACACCTACGTGATGCTGGCGAACGCGCCACACCCGGATGCCGCTTACGCCTGGCTTAACTACTCGATGCAGCCGGAGCTGTTCTGGCTGATGCTGCAGGACTTCCCCTACACCATGCCGAGCACGGCGGCGCTGGAGTACGCCCGCGTCAACCAGCCCGAACTTTATAAACAGTATATCGAGTCGCCCATCACCAACACGCCGACGGAGGTCCTCCAGAAAGCGCACCGTCTGCGCGATGTAGGCGAGGCCACGCCGATTTACGATCGCATCTGGATCGAAGTGAAGGGCGGTTCCTGATTACCGTCCCGATCTGAGCCGTAGCCCGCGGGCCGGGCGTGAACGCGCCCGGCTCGCCCCATTCAATCATCCACCTACCAATCATCCACCTATGACCTGACGACGTTGGAGAAAAGAGATGAACGCTTCCGGTTCGCGCTTCAGGCGAGCCCTCACCCTTGTCCTGTCGTTTGCCCTGAGCCTGACCGCCTGCGTGCCCGCCGCCGCCCCTGCCCCAACCGGGCCGCAAATCGCCCCTTCCGGTTTCCGCTGTCCGGAACCCAACCCCCGCCTCGAAGTCACCTCCCGGCAACTCAACTTGTTCGTCTGGACAGAGTACATCCCACAGGACATCCTGGACTGCTTCGAGCTGGTGTACGGCATCAAAGTCAACCGCGAAGAGTTCTCGTCCAACGAGGAGATGTACGCCAAAGTCAAGGCCGGCGGCACGGCCTACGACCTGGTTCAGCCGAGCGACTACATCATCGGCGTGATGGTCCGCAACGGCCTGCTGCAGAAGTTGGATAAGAGCCGCCTGCCCAACTTGGGCAACATTAATCCGGCTTTCCTAAAAGTGCCGGGCGACCCGCAAGGAGAGTACGTCGTTCCCTATCAGGCCGGCACGCAGGCCATTGTTTATGACTCGGCCACCGTTGCCCCGCCGCCCACTTCGTGGCGCGATTTGTGGCGCCCAGAGCTCGCCGGCCGCATGGTCTTCGTGGACGAAATGCGCGGCGTCATCGCCATCGCCCTGCTGGCGGAAGGCAAAGACCCCAACACCACCAACCCCGCCGACCTGGAGGCCATCAAGCCGCGCCTGCGGGAGCTGATCCGCAACGTTAAGATTTTCGACAGCGACAGCCCGAAGACGGCGCTCATCGCCGGTGACGCCGATGTGGGCTATGTCTGGAACGCCGAGGCAGAACTGGCGGCCCGCGAGAAACCGACCATCCGTTACGCCTTCCCCAAGGAAGGCGCCATCCTCTGGCAGGACGGTTGGGTGATGCTGAAGGATGCCCCGCATCCGGACGCGGCCTTCGCCTGGATGAACTACGTCCTGCAGGGAGACGTGTTCTGGTTGATGCTGCGCGACTTCCCCTACACCATGCCGAACATCGCCGCTTTAGAGTACGCCAGAGCCAACACCTTTGAAGTGACCGACGCCGACGGCGACATCACGACGCCGCGGGCGCTCTACGAGTTGTACATCAATTCCAACATCACCAACCCGCCGCCGGAAGTCTGGGCCAACGGCCATTACGCGGTGGATGTCGGCGAAGCCACAGCGTTGTACGACCGGCTGTGGACGGAAGTGAAGGGCGGCCGGTAATATCCATCTAACCGAGATAAATGAGCGGAGCGGATCGGGTTCTCCGATCCGCTCCATCTTTTTCCGTTGTTTGGATTACCGGCCGGTAACATGCCTTTACAGAGCTGTTATCGGCCGCGCGAAGGAGCGTAAACTCTGCGCGCTATCATGGCTCTGTTCTATATTGACCGGAGGTTGTTTCATGTTCCACTTGAGACCTTTACCTGTCCTGGTAACCGGCGCATTGATGCTGGCGGCCTGTGGCCCGGTGAGCCAGACCGTAGTCGCAACCCTGCCACCGGCCACCCCTCCGCCCGCAGAGGCCGCCAGCCCAACGCCGCAGGTCATCGCGCCTACGGCCACACAGCCGCCAACAGCGACGCCGACGCCGGCGCCGCCTACCGCCACGCCAACCGAAGCAGCGACGGCCACGCCCACCGTCCCACCCACGCCCGACCCGAACGAAGGCGTCGGCAACCTCGTGTACAGCGATAAGCTCGATGGCAGCAGCGGCTGGGCCTGGATGTTCGAGGACGACGCGGTAAAGTTCGGCGTCTCGCGCGAGCAGGGCCGGTTGATCGGCGTGGCCAAGCGCAGCGGCACGTGGCGCTTCACCATCAGCGACGACTCCGTCCGAGTCGGCAACCAACAAGTGCGCGTGACCGCGCGCCCCGAGGTCTGCGCAGAGAACGACGAGTATGCGCTGCTGTTCCGCGGGCGGGTGGACGCGGCCACGACCACCTACAGCTACTACGCCTTCAAGCTGCGCTGCGGCGGCGCGGCGCGGCTGGAGCGCCTCGACGG
>JAVQXV010000250.1:0-4418 GCA_033577755.1 Anaerolineales bacterium | reverse complement strand
CGCTGCGCGTTCGCCGTAAGCGGCACGCAGTGCCGCGACGGGTGACCAAACAAAAAAATGCCCGCAAGGGCATTGAGACGAATGCTGAAGCACTGAAGAAGTGATTTCGCCGAAGGGCAGTGCGGGAAAGATGTCGGCGCACGTGGCCGACGTAGCGCTCAGTGAGAAAGAAGTGATTTTGCTGAAGGGCAGTGCGGGAAAGGGGTAGTGAGAAGCAGCCTGCGTGTATAGCGTTTACATCACCCTCTTGCGCCTCAGCGATCCCGACGGCCGTTGAGTCGCCCAAGCGCTGATGGGGCTAAGTACACCGAACCTCAGAATATCCAGACGCCCTCAGCGTCTTCAGCGCCCTCAGCGTGTGCACGCAAAATATGTCAGCCGCACCCTGACCCTTCGGCTTCGCTCCGCTGAGCGCGCTCAGGGAAGCGGCGGGCGTCCTTTGACTGCCGCTTCGGCTTCGCTCAGCGTCCGCTCAGGATGCCCGCCGCGCAGGACATCCTGAGCGTGGCTTCGCTTTGCGAAGCCCGCCGAAGGACGAAGGGGCGGCACGTTCCCTGAACAACCTTTGCGTGCACACCCCTCCTCCGCGCTTCGGCGATGAAAAGCCGATATGAAGCATGAGGGGAAGCAAAAGAGCCTGTAAGAGCCGGTCAAACGACCTTAGACCCACTACCAGAGATACAGCCTCAATGCAAAGTGCGAAAAGCACAACGCTCTTAACTGGCTTCAAGGAGGTTGACTATAACAACGCCGAATTTATCGAGCATTTCGTGGCATTCTTCGGCGATCGCCTTGAAACAGCTCATGAGCGAAGCACAAAAGCTTCGCCCCTGTTTTCCTTCGCGTTCGTGTGTGAGCTTTAAGGAAGCCGGACTGGGTGTAAGGTCACATTTGTGGGGAGGAGCAGTGCCCCCACGGGGATTCGAACCCCGGTTTTGGCCTTGAAAGGGCCACGTCCTGGTCCTCTAGACGATGGGGGCAGATCGCGTTGTTGTGCAAAGCCCATTGCAGGCCAGGCGGAGTATACCACGCAGGTCGTGTTCTGTCAGTCAGCGCACTGATTCGTGTGCACGCAAAATATGTCAGCCGCACCCTGACCCTTCGGCTTCGCTCAGGGGAGCGGCGGGCGTCCTTCGACTGCCGCTTCGGCTTCGCTCAGCGTCCGCTCAGGATGGCCTGCGCGGGCAAAAGCAGCCTGCTCCGCTCAGGATGCAGCTGCCGCTGACAACTTTGACATGCACACACCGATTTTCTACTCTCTACTTTCTACTTTCTACTCTCACCCTCCCCGCACCGCCTCCAGTTTCACCAGCGGTAATGTCAGCTCCTGGCCGTTGGGGGCGCGCACTTTGATCTGGTCGCCGTGGCGTTCACCGAGGGCGTAGTGCTGCGGGGCGTCGCCGTCGAAGCGCTCGATAACGGCGCGACGAATGAGGTCGGCGCGGTCGGCGGCGCAGATGATGATGAAAGTCTCCTCATCGGGACGTCCTAGGAAGTCATCGGAGCGTCCCAGCGTGTTGAGGATACGGTTGAGCATCAAAGCGGTGTAGCGCAGCAGGTCTACGCCGGCCAGCGCGCCGTACTGGTCGCGGAACTCGCGGAGGTGGCGCAAGCGAAACTCGAGTACAGCGCGGTCGGGGCGCTCGCGCGCTGCTTTGACCTCGTCGCGTACCACCTGGCCGGTGGGCAGGCCGGTTTGCGGGTCGTTCAGGTTCTCGCGCTGGGCGCGCGCTACGGCGTTTTGTATACGCAGGAACAGCTCTTCCAGGTCGAAGGGTTTGGAGATGAAGTCGTCGGCGCCGAGCTGCAGGCCGGTCAGCCGGTCTATCTTCTTGCTGCGCTGGGTGAGAAAGATGACGGGGATATAGCGCGTGCGTGGGCTGTCGCGGAAACGCTGCAGGAGGGCGTAACCATCCATATCCGGCAGGCCGACGTCAAGCAGGAGCAGGTTAGGCAACACCTCGCGTACGCTTTGTAGCGCGCTGGCGCTATCATGAGCGACCGAGACTTTGTATCCGCGCGAACTGAGGAACAGCACCAGCATTTGCGCAATTTCTTCGTTGTCTTCGATGATGAGCAGGCGAGCGTCACTCATGGGGGTGTTTGACTCCTGACACGTTGCCCCATTGTGTATCGGCAACGTTCACGAAATTCGCTTTTCAATCACGATTAGCCGCGAATTGTCATCGGGCGGCCTCCAGCTGCAATCGAAGATGTCTCGAAGTTACGCGAAGGGCGTGCAGGTTTCTTCGTGTTCCTTCGTGTGACTTCGTGGATTCGGAGTCTTCGCGGCCGGGCGTGAAGCAGGCTTCGGGCGGCCGGCGGAAGAGCATCGGCGCCTTCACCGCCCGGCCTCTGCGGCCTCCATTTTCCCGCAGATGTGACGCAGATGCTTCCACTCACGCCGAGCGCAGAAAATCTCGGCCAGGCGGGCAAGCGTCTCAGGTTGAGCGTTGGGGTGATGGATGTATTCGAGGTAGGCGCGGGCAGCTTCGTCGTCCATGCGACCGGTCTTGAGCAGCGTCAGCACCAGTGGCTGGTTGAGCGGCGGCTCATTGCCTAGCCGGTCGCCGGTCACGTAAGGTGTGGCGGCGACGACGCGCCGGACGGCGGCGATGAACTCCTCTACGCTAAAGGGCTTCACCAGATACTCCGGTGCGCCGGCCTTGCGCATGGCATCAACGTGCCCGTAGGCACGGTCTACCGACATGATAAGGCAGCGGGTGCGCGGGCTGACGCGCGCCAGCGCCTGCATCGTTTCCAGACCGTTCATGCCGGGCATATGCAGGTCGAGCACGGCCACATCCGGCTGCAGCTTGCGCGCTATCTCCAGCGCCTCGAAGCCGTCGCGGGCAAGGGCGATAATGTCGAAGTTGCGCTCGTCGGCCAGCATGGCGCGTACATTGCGCCGGAAATCGGACGAGGCATCGGCGATGAGGAGTCGGAGTTTCGTCATAGACCTTGACCCTGTTCAGTAAGCGGCGACCGTTGAGGCCGCCTCCATGATGGCGACGCCCGCGCTTGTGCCCAGCCGGTTGGCGCCGGCGGCAATGAGCGCCTGAGCGTCCGCCAGCGACCGGATGCCGCCGGCAGCCTTGACGCCCATCTTCGGCCCGACCGTCTCGCGCATCAGCGCCACGTCGGCCACGGTTGCGCCGCCGCCGGCGAAGCCGGTAGAGGTCTTCACAAAGTCTGCGCCGCACTTCTTCGCGATGCGACAGGCGGCGCGTTTTTGGTCGTCGGTCAGCAGCGCCGTCTCGAGGATAACTTTGAGCAAACCGCCGCCGGCCCGGACGGCTTTGGCTACGGTGCGAATGTCGCGGGCTACGGTCGCCTCGTCGCCGCTCCGCAGCGCGCCGATGTTGATGACCATGTCAATTTCACGCGCGCCCAGCTCCAGCGCGCGGGCGGCTTCGTAGGCCTTCACCTCCGGCAGGGTCGCGCCGAGCGGAAAGCCGGCGACGGTGCAGACCGAAACAGAGGAGCGGCGTAGCAAACGCGCCGCCAGCTTAACGTAGGCCGGGTTGACGCAGACCGCCGCAAAACCGTAGCGCACCGCTTCGGCGCACAGCTGCTCAATTTGCGCCGTCGTAGCTTCGGGCTTAAGCAGTGTGTGATCAATCAGCGCCGCCAGTTGCGACCGGGAGAGTGCGGCGGACATGCGACTCAATCCGAAGAGGAAGCAGCAACGTAATCGTGATGGTCTACGGCGCGCAGGGCGGGCAGCGGCCAGTATACCAGCAAGGCGCGACCGACCAGGAACTCACGCTTGAGCATCCCCCAGCTGTGCGAGTCCGAAGAGTTGTTGCGGTTGTCTCCGAGCACGAAGAACTCGTCCGGCCCGACCGTCCAGGTGTTGGTGTAGTTGGGCGGCGCATTGATATACGGCTCGTCCAGTTGCATTCGCGTGCCGTCCGGCTGCGTGACCGTCACGACGCCGTTGGCGATAGAGATGGTCTCGCCCGGCAGGCCGATGATGCGCTTGATGAAGTCCCGCTCCGGGTCATAGGGATAGTGAAAGACGACAATCTCGCCGCGCTTCGGCTGGCGCAGCATGTAGGAGAGCTTATCCAGCAGGACGTACTCGTTGGGATGGACGGTGGGCAGCATGCTGTCGCCCTCAACCCGGTAGCGGCCGGTGGCGAAATTGACCAGGGCGTAGATGACGATCGTCAGGATGATGGTCTCGAGGACTTCACGGAGGAATGCTCGAGCGCGCGAGGGCGCCGCCGGTGCGGCAGAAATTTCGGGATGGGAGGACTCTGGAATCATGAAACTCTTAGGACACCTCTTCCATATCGAACGAATGACCACAGAAATTATACGGCCGGAAATCGCAGATGAGCAACCGGTAAGAGTTGCTAGTGTGCACGCAAAACATGTCAGCCGCACCCTGACCCTTCGGCTTCGCTCCGCTG
>JAVQXV010000249.1:0-4438 GCA_033577755.1 Anaerolineales bacterium | reverse complement strand
CGCCTCGTCCTGTAACCAGCGCGGCTCATCCTTCGTCGGCAACACAATGCCCACCGCCAGTTTCTTCGCCGGGGAAGTGGGGGTTGGCGCAACCGTCGTCGCCGCCGGCGTGCAGGCCGACAGCAAGATACTGACAATTGCCATGAGGGCGACGACCATCATGGCAGTGTGATTGGGCTTTTGACGCATGTTCTTCTCCTTTGATTTGAAAAATGTAAAGTTGGAAGCACGGTTAGAAGAGTTCAAGGAAATCCGACTAAAGAGCAGCTCACCTCCTTCGCGCCATGCCGGGCGCAACGTACGTGCAGCGCACGGCAGCGCGACGCAACGCCTGGCCGGTTGATAAACCGTCCGGCGCTCGAACCTTCGGACAGGACCGGCATATGTAGCAAAGCGAAACTCAGGCGCTGATGCTTAAGAGATATTAATTGCGAGCCACACTCACTTCAATTCCCGACTCCCCCAATCCTCCCCTAAACGCACCGGGGGAAATCCCCCAATTCACCAAATCGAGGGATAATATCGGCCATGGCCCGAGTCCTCTTGGCCGATGACCACGACGTCGTGCGCGCCGGCCTGCGCAACGCGCTCTTAAGCCTGCCCGACCTCGAAATTGTGGGCGAAGTGGGCGACGGCAGAACCTTATGGGAGGTTCTGGCGCAAACGCAACCGGATTTGCTGGTGATTGACGTAGCCATGCCGGAGTTCGACCCGATTACGGCGGTCCGCAACATCAAACACCAGTATCCCGCGCTGCGCATCCTGGTGGTAAGCGCTTACGCCGACGAGATGTATGTCACCGGCCTCCTCGGCGCAGGCGTGGATGGTTACCATCTCAAGGACCAACCCCTGGCAGACCTGCAACTGGCGGTGCAACGAGTGTTGAAGGGAGAGCGCTGGATATCGGGGCCGCTGGTGGATCGTCTGGTACATCGGCAGACGGCACCCCACCCGGCCACTGTGACGCTCACCCGCCGGCAGCGCGAGTTGCTGCGCCTGCTGACCCTCGGCTATGACAACCGCCGCATCGCCCAAACGATGGACCTGAGCGTCAAAACTGTGGAGAACCACCTGACCAGCTTGTACCGCGCCTTAGGAGTAGATAGCCGGCTGGCAGCCACCCATTACGCCAATCAGCATCCCGAGGTGCTGGCCCTCAGTGCACTGGAAGCCACCGAGCTTCAGCCCGCGCCCGGCAACCCGCTGACCGTGCTGGTGGTGGATGACAACCCGCGCTATCGCCAGCAACTTGCACGCCTGATTGGCAAGACCTGCGTCGGCGCCCGCCTGTTCGAAGCCGACGACGTAGCCGAAGCCCTGCGGCTGGCCGTGCAGGTTCGTCCGCACCTGGCGCTGGTTGACGTGGTGCTGCGCGATGAGGACGGCATCCAATGCGTGCGCCGTTTGAAGGCCAGCGTGCCGGGCACACGCCTCATTCTGATCAGCGCCTATCCAGACCGCGAGTTTCGTCGCCTGGGCCTGAGTGCCGGCGCCGTCGCCTTCCTGGACAAGAAGGACCTGGATGCGGCGACGGTAAGGCAGCTGGTGGAAGACGCCCTCGGCAGCCAGCTCAGTTCATGATAGAAGGATAAGGGCTGGGGATTTCGATCTGCAGCACCAGCCCGCCGCCCGGCGGAGAGGTGAGCCGGAGTGTGCCGCCCAGCAGCGAGACGCGCTCACTGATGCCCACCAGGCCGAAGTGCTTCTGCTCCGAAAGCGAGGCCAGGTTGATTGGCGCTTGCAGCCCCTGGCCGTTGTCGGCCAATTGCACAAACAGGCTGGCAGTGTGCGTGCGGCGCAGAGTCAGGGAGACCCGCGTGGCAAAGGCATGTTTGCGCACGTTGCTCAACCCCTCCTGAATGATGCGAAATACTGAAAGCTCAATCGCCTCCGGCAAACGCCCTAGGTCGGGGTCAACTTCCAGGTCTACCGGAATGCCATGCTGTTCAGACCACTGGTGCGCGAGCGAGCGGATGGCCGCCGACAGGCCGTGGCTGTCAATGGTCGGCGGGCGCAGGTCGCTGCACATCTGCCGCAAGCTGCTAATCGCCTGGCGCAAGCCCTGCCGAATCTTCTCCAGCTCCCGGCTTTGGCCCTCGGCGGCCATCTCGTTTTCAATCTCTTCCAACTGATAGTTGTAGCTCAGCAAATCTTGAATAATCTGGTCGTGCAGCTCGCGCGCCAGGGCCTTGCGCTCCGCCTCACGTTCAGTGATCAGCCGGCGGTTAGCCTCCTGCAAGGCGAGGTTGAGACGGTCGAGGGCCTCCAGCTGGTCACGCAGCCGTTCAATAAGCTGGCGATTAAGCGAGTCCTGTTCCTGCAGGCTCTGGCGCAGCGCCAGCTGTGAGCGGCGCAGTTCCTCTGCCTGTTGCTGCGCGGCATGGTAGCTCTCGAAGGCCCAGATCACCGGCGTCACCTGCTCCTGCCGGTTGGAGCCGACGATCAGCTCCACAATCTCGCGCGGCGTGGAGTCGGCGGTGAGGCGCAGCGCCACCTGACGGCCCTGATACAACACCAGGATCCGGTCGGTGACGGCAAAGATTTGCTTCAGGTCGTCGCTGCTGATGATGACGGCTACATTTTGAGCGGCCAGCTCCTTGATGCGGGCAAGCAGCCGGCGCTGGCGCTCGTAGCTCAGCGCTTCCAGCGCATCATCCAGCAGGAGCAGGCGGGCGGGTCGGCTGAGCGCTTTGGCAAGCGCAACAATCTGCTGTTGCTCGGCAGATAGCTGGGGCGGGCGCTTGAAGAGCAACTCGACGGGCAGGTCGAATTCCGCAAGCATCCGCCGCGCCGCCTGAAGCATGCTTCCCTCTCTCGGCCACAGACCCCAGCGCGGCGTGCCACACAACTCACGGCCCAGAAAGATGTTCTGGAGCACATTCAGGCTGTCCACCAGTTGGGGACGCTGATGCACGGTCTCAATACCTAGGCGCTGCGCCTGCCAGGCGGCCTTGAGCGTAACCCGCTGTCCGTCAAAATTCAGCGTGCCCTCGGAAGGCAAATGGACGCCGCTCAGCAGCTGGAAGAGCGTGGACTTGCCCGAGCCGCGCTGGCCGACGACTCCGAGAACTTCGCCTGCCTCCAGGGTGAACGTCACGCCGGACAGGGCGGCTACCGCGCCGAAGTATTTCGAGAGGTTGTGGACGCTCAGGAGTGTGCGACCATCGGCCATTGCAGTCACTGTGATTATAGTCCCAGTCGCCGGAGATGGGCATGCCCAAACGCGGCCCTCCTGAGTTTGCCGGAATCTTGTGCGAAGGCGCAGCCTGCGGTTCAGGGTAAGTCCGCTAAGGCCAGTAGGGCCTTAAACACTAACGCCCGCCGGTTCGACAGCGGGCGTCTCTGCAAGCGATTCGGCGGCAGCCGGCCGGTCAGTTCGCAGTTGGCCGGGCGGGCGCGCTTACCGTCTCGAGGAACTTGTCCACGATCTGCTTGAGCGGGCCATACGGCAGCGCGCCGACTTGCTCATAAACCACCTTGCCGCCGGCAATGAACAACAGGGTTGGAATGCCTTGCACGCCGAAGCGGCCGGCCCATTCGGGATTGTCGTCGGTGTTGACCTTGGCGACGATCACCCTGCCGGCATACTCTTTGGCAATCTTCTCCAGATGCGGCGCAATTTGGCGGCACGGCCCGCACCAGGGTGCCCAAAAGTCAACAATCACAGGGGTCGGGCTTTTGAGCACGGCCTGCTCAAAGGCGGCGTCGGTCACATGGATGGGTTCGTTCATGAAGAATTCTCCTTAGCGATCAAATGTTGCGGTTTGCGATAGTTACGGCCTGCGTCACGCCGACACGGCATCGGCCTCGCGCACCTCGAAGCGGGTGGTGATGTTAGCTGCCGGTCGCAACGTCGCCATTACCGAGCAATACTTGGTTTCAGACAATTCGACGGCCCGGCGCACGGCCTCAGGATCAATGTTGTGTCCGGAGACGATGTAAGTGACTTCGATGGCAACAAACTTGCGCGGATGGTCAGCCGCCTGCTCGCCTTTGACCCGGACTTCGAAGCCGGTGACGTTCTGACGCTTCTTGCGCAGGATGTCAATCACATCCATACCGGTACAGCCCGCCAGGCCTACCATCAACAGCTCCGCCGGACGGAAGTGCACACCCTCCGAGTCCAGACGCAATGTGGCGCCGGAGGGTACCGTCACCTGAAAGGCATGTCCCTCGTTCTGCCAGACCGCCGAGGCTTCTTTGATTGCTCCAGCCATATCTACTCCTAATTGGTTCTTGCCAGCGTGTTGATCAGATCGTCAATCAGCGCTTCTTGGCTTCGCGCACTCTTGGGGGCAGCTGCCAGGCATTCGCCCGCGTAGGAGCGCGCTACAACTACACTTGCCTGTTGCACTGCCGACCGGATGGCGACCAGTTGCTGTAATAGCTCCTGACAGCTCCGGCCCTCCTCGACCATCCTGAGCACACCTCTCACCTG
>JAVQXV010000015.1:0-34395 GCA_033577755.1 Anaerolineales bacterium | reverse complement strand
ATCCATGCCATAATCCCGGCATCATTTTCCGCCGCATTCTAGTGGAATGCGTGCCCGATTATCACCGCTATCCTTTAGAAAGGAGGAGGTGATGTCCCACATGGATGAACGTTTTAGTTTGAGCGCCGGGGCATCCCTCCTCGAGTAAGTTCGAGATCGTGCCCCGGCGCAAACAAAAGGCCGCTTCCGCAAGGGAGCGGCCTTTTGTTGTTTGTGGACGATTTGCACACAGGTGCGGGGATGGCTGCACGCAGGGTTAAGCCTCCTTCCTTCTCGCGGTGTAGAATAGCCCGGCGCAGCGCAGCCGGACATGTCCTCCGCCGGAACTGTTCGGCTGAGCCTTCCGTCCGTGTTGCCATGACTAACCCTTCAACGCCCAACCCGGAACCGCTCGAGGAAGAACCGCCCGCCGGCCAGACCGCGCCCGGCGAGCCGGCGCCGTCCCCAGTTGAACCGCCGCCGTCTCCGGTTGAGCTGGCCCCCTCCGAGCCGCCGCCCATCGCTGACCTTCACGAAGCGCCCACCCTGCGCCTGCCGATTGACGCGCAGGGCATGCCCATCCTCAAATCGCGCTCCCTGCCACTCGACCCCGGCGCGCCGCGTGCTCGGCTGTCAACGCAACAGGATTATCCGGTCAATGAGGCCGTAACAACCATCACGCCGCCCATCACCGGCACCACGCGCGTCAGCGCGCGCACGCGGCAGAGTCGGGAGCGCGCTCAAGCGCGGGCCGGGCGGTCCTTCAACTGGGGTTGTCTGTGGGCAGTGTTGCGCTACGGCTTCATCGGCGGGCTGCTTCTCACGCTGGCCGGCTTCATCGCCGCCGCCTTTGCCTACTGGTCGGTCGCCGGTGAGCTGCCCGCCGACCTGACCGCGCGCGCCTCGCAGTTCGAGACGGCACGTATCTACGACGCGAAAGGCAACCTGCTCTTCGAGCTGAACGACCCGCGGGCCGGACGGCGCACGCGTGTCCCTCTCGACCAAATCTCGCCGGTTCTGCTGGCCGCCACCATCGCCACCGAAGACCGCAACTTCTACAACAACCCCGGCTTCGACCCGCTCGGCATTGTGCGTGCCATCTGGCAGAACATTCGCGCCGGCGATACCGTCTCCGGCGCTTCGACGATTACGCAGCAGCTGGTGCGCGCGCTGGTGCTCTCCCCCGAAGAGCGTGCCGAGCGCACAATGCGACGCAAGATTCGTGAAATCATCCTCGCCGCCGAAATCACCCGCCGCTACTCCAAAGATGAAATCCTTGAGCTGTACCTGAACGAGATTTACTACGGCAACCTGGCTTATGGTGTGGAGGCGGCGGCGCGCGTGTACTTCAACAAGAGTGCCGGCGACCTGACGCTGGGCGAGGCGTCGCTGCTGGCCGGCCTGCCGCAATCGCCCGCCATCTACGACGTGTTCACCGTCAAAGAATTGGTGCTGAGCCGGCAGCGTCAGGTGCTCGCGCTGATGCTCGGTGAATGCATCAACATCGGCGAGGGGCGCGCCCCCGTCTGCACCGACAGTGCACAGGTGCGCGACGCCCTGCGCGAGATGTCCGAGCGCACCTTCATCCCGCCGCGCAGCACGGCCCGCTTCCCACACTGGGTGAACTACGTGCGCCAGCTCGTCGAGGAGCAATACACTCAGGCGCTCTATCGTGAGGGCCTCAACGTCTATACCACGCTCGACCCCGATTTGCAGCTGCTGGCCGAGCAGGCCGTGCGCGAACATGTGGCGGCCCTGGCCGAGCGCAATGTGACCAATGGCGCGCTGGTCGCCGTGCGCCCCACTACCGGCGAGATTCTGGTCATGGTCGGCTCGGACGATTACAACGACCCGGTGGACGGGCAGATCAACATGGCCCTTGTGCCGCGCCAGCCCGGTTCGTCCATCAAGCCGTTTACCTACGCGCTGGCCTTCGAGCGCGGCTGGACGCCTGCCACCCTCATCTGGGACGTGCCCACCGAATTCCCCGACGGCGCGAACCCTCCCTACGTCCCGCGCAACTACGACGGCAAGTTTCACGGCCCGGTCACCGTGCGTTATGCGCTGGCCAACTCCTACAACATCCCCGCCGTCAAGGCGCTGGAGTTCGTCGGCGTGCGCGGCGTGGCGACCGGCGAGAACCCCCAGGCCACCGAAGGGCTGATTCCCTTCCTGCAGCGCCTCGGCGTGACAACGCTCACCCGCGACGATTACGGACTCTCGCTTACCCTCGGCGGCGGCGAGATCCCGCTCAACCAGATGGCGCAGAGCTACGCCACGCTGGCAAATTCCGGCCGGCGCGTCTTCGCCTTTGCCATCCGCCGCATCACCAACAAGGCCGGCAAGGTGCTGTGCGAGCAGCCGCTCTCGCCCGCCGAGTTGAAGACCGACCCGCCTCCTTGCCAGATGCCGCCGGAAAACTGGGGTCAATTCGTCCTCTCGCCGGAGACGGCCTATCAGATCAGCGACATCCTGGCCGACAACGCCGCGCGCACGCCCGCCTTCGGCGCGAACTCCGCCCTGCGGCTCTCCTTCCCCGCCGCCGCCAAGACCGGCACCACCAACGACTTCCGCGATAACTGGACCATTGGCTACACGCCTGACCTGGTGGCTGCGGTCTGGGTGGGCAACGCCGACTACACTCCGATGCGCGGCACCACCGGCCTGAGCGGCGCAGCGCCCATCTGGAAGGCATTCATGGAGGGCGCGCTGGCCGGCAAGGCCACTTGGCTGCAACGCCCGGCCTCGCTCATCGAAAAGGAAATCTGTCTGGTCTCCGGCGCGGAGCCGAGCGAGTTCTGCCCCGCCGATCTGCGCCGGGTGGAGCTGTTCGCGCCCAACCGTCTGCCGCCGCCGAAGGAGCGCGACTTGTGGCAGCGGGCCTTCATAGACCCGTTCACCAATCTGCGCCAGACCGGCGAGTGCGCGCAGGCCTATCAGAATGACATGCTCTTTGCTCAGGAGCGCCTGCTCATCGGCGTGACCGACCCGTGGGCACAGAAATGGCTGACCGAGACGCCCGAAGGGCAGGAGTGGGCCGCGCGGCTGGGCTTCTTCACACCCATCATCTGGGCGCCGATGCGCGACTGTACGCTCAACGACCCGCGCCCTATCATGAATATCCTCTACCCTGTCGAAGGCTCGACGCTGGAACCGGGCATCATCCAAATTATCGGCACGGCCAACGCCACGCGCGAATTCAGCCGGTATGTCATCGAGTTTGGATTGAGCCATGACCCCTTGGGCTGGGGATTGGTGCAAGGTGAGACGTTCACTCCGGTAGAGAACGGTGTGCTGGCGACCTGGGATGCCAGTGGCTTGCCCGACGGCCCGACGACCCTCCGGCTCATCGTTTATAGCCGGCAGGGCGGCAGCGCTGAGTGGCGCGTGCGCTTCAACGTTGCGCGGCCTATGCCCACACCTACGCCGACCCAAACCGAAACGCCTATACTCATCCTCACGCCGATGCCAATCGTCACGCTGACCCCGACGGCGACTGCGCCCATCACCGAAACCCCGACTCCTCTTTCCACGGAAACTGCGCTGCCGACGGAGACGCCCACGCCTACGCCATGATGCAGCGCTTCGGCCCGGCGATCATTGTGATGCTGGTGATGGCCGCGCAGGTGGCCGTCTTTCTTGCGCGCAACAACGGAGACGCGGGGGAGATGATGCGCCTCGGCATCCGGCGCATGGCCGGCGACCAGAGCGCGCTGGAGGGCTACGACGGTCAGTACGTGTACGTGCTGGCCCTCAACCCGAATCCGGTGGATGCAGCCCGCGCGCCGACCTGGGTGCTGGATGTTCCTGCCTATCGCTATCAACGGATTTTGTTATCTCTGCTGGTCGGCGCGCTCTCGCTGGGCAATGCCGCCGCCGTGCCGTGGCTGTTGCTGGGTCTGAATATCGTTATCCAAGCGGCGGGCACGTTCCTCGTCGGCGAGCTGCTGGCGACGTACTCGGTCAGCCGTTGGTACGCGCTGGTCTATGGGTTGTGGGTCGGATTCGCCTACGCGGTGCGGCTGGCGATGACCGAGCCGCTGGCTTACGCGCTGGTGGCCGGCGCGCTGCTCGTCAGCCGGCACGGGCGCGAGGGCTGGGCGGCTCTGCTGTACGGGCTGGCTCTGTTCACCAAGGAAGTGACGGTGCTGTTTGCCGCCGCGCATCTTGTCTGGCTGCTGTCGCAACGCCGCTGGCCGGATGCGCTGCGGCTGTTCGGCGTTGCCTTCGTGCCCTTCGCCCTGTTTCAGCTCATGATTTGGGCGGTGTTTGGCCGGCCCGGCCTCGGCTCGGGCGGCTTTCACGGCTCCGGCTTCGAGTGGATTCCGTACAACGGCCTGTGGCGCATCGGTGCGGCGGGTTGGAGGGCGCTGTTGCTCTTCAGCGTCATCTACTTTCCGATTGCCGTCCTGCCGAGCCTGTGGGGAATGGTCACCGCTGCCGCGCGTGTGTTGCAGCGCGACCGGGCGCTGCCGGTCTGGGTGCTTGGCGCGAACGCGGCCATCTTCCCCTTCACGCCGTTCTCCACCTACAGCGAGCCGCTCGGCCTGGTGCGGCTGGTTTGCGGTTTGGTGCTGGCGGTGTTAGTCTTTGGTGCGTACTCAGGATCGAAGCGCGTGCTCAACTACGCCGTCTTCTCGACGGCGGCGCTGGTCATGCTGCTGAATGAGGTGCGATGAATACTGCGACGCGCGCTGCCGGCGTGCAGCGCGTCCTGTGGACTGCGCTGGCGCTCAATCTGGCGGTCACCACAGTCAAGTTCGTGGCCGGCGCCCTGTCCGGCTCGCTCTCGATTCTCGCCGATGCCTTCCAATCGCTGGTGGACTCGGCATCGAGCGTGATCGGTCTGGTGGGCATCTGGGCCAGCGCGCGCCCGGCGGATGCGAATCATCCTTACGGCCACCACAAGTACGAGCCGTTCGCCGCGCTCGGCATCGGCGCGCTGCTGGCGCTGGCCGGCTACGAAATTGCCGAGGGCCTGTGGGCGTGGCTCATGGGCGAAGCACGCGCCCTCGAAGTTACGCCGTTGACGCTCGGCCTGATGGCGTTGACCTTCGTCATCAACGCCGGCCTGGCCTGGTTCGAAGAGCGCGCCGGACGCCGCCTCAACAGTGCCGTGCTCCTGGCCGACGCCGCGCAGACCCGTTCTAATCTCTGGGTGACGCTGTCCGTCATCGCGGCGCTGGTTGGTGCCCGGCTCGGCTGGCCCTGGCTCGACCCACTGGCCGCCTTCATCGTCATGCTGCTCATCTTCCGCGCAGCCTATGAAGTCGTGCGCACCACCTCGCAGGTGCTTACCGATGTGGCCGTAGTGGACCCGCAGCAGGTGGCGCGGATTGCCGGCGCCGTCTCCGGCGTGACTCAGGTGGACGGTGTGCGCTCGCGCGGACGAGCTGATGCGGCGTACGTAGACCTTAGCCTGCGCGTTGACCCGGCTATGACGACCGAGCAGGCGCACAACGTCGCCTCCGAAGTGGAGCAGCGCATCGCCGCCGAAATCCCCGGTGTGGTGGAGACGCTGGTGCACGTGGAGCCACAGGGAGCGCCGGGCGGCGAGTGGGAGCGCATGGCCTACCGGCTGCGCGCCCTGGCCGATGGACTGGGGCTGGGCCTGCACGACCTGCACGCGCACGTCGAGCGCAGCGGCGGCTATTCGCTAGAGATGCATCTGGAAGCGCCCGCCGGTCTGACCCTCGGCGAGGCCCATGCGCTGGCCGATGAGTTCGAGCGCCGCGCCCGCCGCTTGCTGCCCAACGTCCGCTCGCTCGTCACCCACCTCGAGCCGCTGATCACACACCTGCCGGACGAGGCCGGCGGCATCGCCGACCGTGCCGACCTGCGCCGCCGCATCCGCGAGGCCGCCGACGAGCTGGCCGGGGTCGGCGCCTGCCACGACATCCGCCTGCACAACGTCGCCGGCCACCTGACCGCTACGCTGCATGTCACCCAACCGGCACGCCAGCCGCTGACCGATGCCCATGCATTGGCGGAAGCCATCGAGCGCGCGCTGCACGCCCGCGAGCCGAGTTTGCATCGGGTTGTCATCCATGTTGAGCCGCCGGAGGGGGAGAGCTAGAAAGTAGAAAGTAGAAAGTAGAAAGTAGTATGTCTCTGCCTGTCGTCAATCTGACTCAGGTCGCGGCTGGGCTGGAGAGGCCGTTCATGCTCCAACCGCTGGCGCGCGTGGCTCAGCTGGTGGTCAGCATCTATATCTGCCAGGGCGAGCTGGAATGGCACAAACATCTTGACGAAGATGAGCTTTTCCTAACGCACGAGGGCCACATCATGCTGGAGACCGACCGCGGCAACCTCAGCCTGATGCCCGAAGAGCTGGCGGTCGTGCCCAAAGGCGTGTATCACCGCTCGCGCTCCGAACAGCGCTCGGCGGTTGTGCTTATTCGGCCCTTCACCTTCACCGAACGGCTCAACGGTCACCGGCATTTCTACAGCACCGACGCCGACCCACCACTGGAGAAGGTGCGCCTGGCGCGCCTGGCGCCCGCTCTCACCACACCCTTCCGCCCGACGGCGCTGGCTCAGGTCGAAGACTTCGAGTTGCTCTTGGCGATGGGACGCGGCCAATCCGACGTGCTGATGGCCCCCGACTACGGTGCGCTCTGGTTGGTGGTGCGCGGCCCGCTGCGCGTCGAGCTGGCCCACGACGACGTGACCGAGTTGAATGCCGGCGACCTCACCGGCGTGCCACCCCGAACGCGCTACCGGCTCATCTGCCGTGAACCGGCGCTGCTGCTCACGCTTCAGAGGGTTGAGGGGTGAAGATTGAAGATTGAAGACTGAAGACTGATTTGGGTCTTAAGTCTTTAGTCTTCAGTCTTCCTGACATCCCAAACCGCCCGTCGCTTGTGTCCCCAATCGGAGAGCGCGCGGATGGCGATGACGAAGCCGAGCGCTGCTGCAATGGCCGTAGCCTGCAATGAGGCGCTCAGACCCCAGATGACCGGCGGCCCGAACATGCCGGTCGCGAACGCAGCCCGCGCCGAGTGCTTGAGCATGAACGCCGCCGCAAGGAGCACGCCCAGCGCCGCGGCAAAGCCGAGCGGGTAGGCCACCGCCATCACTCCGCCCGCGGTTGCCAGCCCCATCCCGCCGCGGAAGCCGGCGAACACCGGCCAGCAATGCCCGGCCACCACCGCGCCCGCCGCCAGCGCCGGCGCCCACAACTCATCGCCAAAGGCAAAGGCCGGCCAGACGGCCATCGCCCCCTTCGCCATGTCCAGCGCAATCACCGGCAAACCGACGCGCCAGCCTGCCTGCCGAATTGCGTTCGTCCCGCCGGAGTGGCCGGAGCCGCCCTCACGGATGTCGCGGCGCAGCGCCAGGTATCCGAGCAGCACGCCGAACGGGATTGAACCGAGCAGGTAAGCGGCGGCGGTCAAAGCAAGCGTGGTCATCGAAGGCTGGAGCTTGGGGAAGCTAATTTAGCTACGGCTTGGTGGAAGTAGTCGGCGTGCGCGAGGGGCGGGCAGGGGTCGGCGTCAGCGCCGGTGCGCCCAGGTCGGCGGCGAATTTCTTCAAATAGGCTTCGGCCTCGGCCAGCGAGTCGTCGAGGGGTGTATCAGCCACCACAATCCGGATCGGCACATTCAGCTCTACCGGTACGCTGGTTGAGATCGGTACCGTCAATTTGACGGGAAACGTGGTTTCGAACTTGACCGGCACGACTGCCTTGATCGGCAGGCTGAGCATGCGCGAGCCGATGAAGGGCACCTCAATAGGCACATTCACGAACGTATCAATCGGCAGCTGCGTATCTATCGGCACGGTCAGGCGCTCGTTGATGGGCACGGCGACTTGCACCGGAACCGTTTCATTGACTTGGACGGTGTACGTCAGCGTGCTTGCGCGTAGGCGACCCAGCGACGCGGCAACCGTTTGCGCCGTTTCCGCTGCCTGCCGCCGCACGTTCAACAAACCGGCAATCAGCCCAAGGTTCAGCGCCAGCGAGACCAGCGCGACCACCCACAATGCCCAGTAATCCCAAGTGCGCGACGTCTGCATGGTTCTGTCCTTTCGCTATTTTGGCTCTCCTGAGTTCGGCATGGCCTCGCTTTTAGACGCTAAACCGCCATCGCTTTCTCTTTGCATCTTTGAGTACACTGAAAAAACGCATCGCGGAGAATGCAGAGACCGCACAGTTCTTCCTTTTTTCTCCGCGTGCTCTGCGATCTCGGAGGTGAAACATCCTTTTTGCAGTGGACTCATCTCCGTGCAAGACGCCTTAGCAAGGCTGCGCCGAGTATACCGGCGAATTGTGAGGCCGGCGGGGCAATGATACACTCGACCGGCGCTTGCCACTTCATGGTGATGACCAAGGAGATCGTGAATTCATGTTGACGATTGCAGACTTCGCCCAATACACCGGCGAGATGGTCGAAATGCTCAAGCAGTTCATCGAGATTGAGTCGCCCTCGACCGACAAGGCGGCGGTGGACCGTCTGGGCGCAGTCATTGCCGGCGAGCTGCGCAAGCTCGGTGCGATTGTGACGGTGGACGAACAAACGGCCGTCGGCAACAACCTGTACGGGCGCTGGGGCGCAACAGGCCGGGACGGCCTACTGCTTCTGTGTCATCTGGATACCGTGTACGACCTCGGCACACTGGCGCGCCGGCCCGTCCGCGAAGCCGACGGCAAGCTCTACGGCCCCGGTGCCGTTGACATGAAAGCCAGCTTCGTGCTGGCGCTGACGGCGCTGAGGCTGTTGCGGGCCAACCGGCTGTGGCCGGAGCGCCCGGTGACCGCGCTCTTCACCTCCGATGAGGAGATCGGCAGCGTTCATTCGCGCCCGCTCATCGAACGGCTGGCGCGCGAGTCGGCGCTGGTGCTGTGCCTGGAGCCGTGCCTGCCCGACGGCTCGCTCAAGACTGCCCGTAAAGGCATCGGCGAGATGGTCATCACAACCCGGGGCCGCGCCGCACACGCCGGGGCCGACCACGAGAACGGGCGCAATGCCATCGAGGAGCTGGCCCATCACATCCTGGCGGCGCAGGCTCTCACTGACTACGCGCGCGGCACTACCGTCAACGTGGGTATGGTCAGCGGCGGCACGCGCTCCAATGTGGTGCCGGACGAAGCGCGCGCCGAAGTGGATTTTCGCGTGGCCAGCCTCGAAGAAGCCGAGCGGCTCATGGAATGGATGCGCACGCGACAACCGGTGACGCCCGGCACGTCGGTGACCATCACCGGCGGCCTGAACCGCCCGCCCATGCCGCGCGACGCGACCATGCGCGCTACCTTCGCGCGCGCACAGCAGATTGCGCTGGGGCTGGGGCTAAAGCTGGGCGAGGGCAGCACGGGCGGCGGCTCGGATGCGAACTTCGTCGCGCCGCTGGGTGTGCCGGTGCTGGACGGCCTCGGTGCACGGGGCAACGGCGCCCACTCCGAGCGCGAGCATGTCGTCATCGAGAGCCTGCCGGAGCGCGCCGCGCTGCTGGCAGCTCTGCTCAGCGCATGGTGACGGTCGGCGGCGGGTGCGGCACCTGCAGTCCCTAACCTATTTCAGGCGCTGAGCGAACTCCGTAAGTGCGCGATAGTAGCCGTCAATGCTGGGGATGAAATGGCGCTCGTCCTTTGCGTGCGGGCCGAGGCCGCTCTGGCCCCAGACCACGGCCTGCCCGCCCGGCGCAAAGCGCGCGCTGCTGCCCGGCAGCTTTTTGCCCAGCACCGGCTCCTGCCCAAATGTGGCGCGCACCGCCTCGATCAACTTCAGCAGGTAGGGGTTGTTCAGGTCGCAGGCCACGCCGTCCTCCTGCACCGGAATGTTGATCTCCAGTCCCAGCTCCGCGCAGAGCGCCCGCGCCTTCTCCGCAATCACGCCCAGCCTGTCCTGTGGGATGCTGCGGATTTCGATGCCGAGCACGCCGTAATCGGCGGTGACGTTGTACACGCCCGGCTGGCCGGCGCTGAAGAACGGGAAGCGATACTGCGATTGCCAGCCGCCCTCGCCCGTGAGCGTCAGATGCTGCTGAAAAATCTCGACCAGCGCGGCCCGCGCTTGAAAGAGCCGCTCGCTCAGGTCGGCGTGCGCGCCGCGGACGCCGGTATGCCCGCGCATCCCGCGCGCGATGATTTCAAAGCGCATCACGCCCCGGTTCTCGACGCAGATCTCGCCCATCAACTCTTGGCCATTCTCGCCGGTGCGCTCGCCGGCGATGAGGAACTGCGGCGCGTAGCCATCATGTATGCGCGCCAACTCGGCCAGCACGTGCGGCGTGCCGAACGGCTCGCTCTCGCCGTTCTCCTCGTTGCCCACCAGCAGCAGGTTGATGCCGGGGAACGGCCCGCCGGCTCTGAACGTGTCCTTCATCCAGATGAGGTAGGTGGCGACGACGGTCTTCATATCCGCTGCGCCGCGGCCCCACAGATAATCGCCCTCGACACGCGGCTCGAACTGCGTATCGTCCGGCTCGGGCGGCACCACATCGAAGTGGCCACACAGCATCACAGGGGCGTGGTTCTGGCCGGGGAATCGGGCGAAGACCGCCGGGTACTTGCCCCGATTGAAGTAGGTCACGTCCAGGCCGGCGTCGCGCAGGTAATCGAAAACGAAAGTGGCGGCGCGGAAGACCTCGTCGAGGCGCTCCTCCGGGCAGTTGGTCACCGAGGGGATGCGGATAAGCTGCTGCGCCAGGTCGAGCACCTCACTGGTCTTGTCGGCGTAGTGGGCGCTTAGCGTGCCAATGGTCGCGGCATCGGCGCGCGGGCGGAAGCGGATGGGCGCCTGCGGGTCGTGCTGGCGCACCTCGTCGCGCGCGCGTTGCAGGAACTCGCGCAGCTTCACAGCCTCCTCGCCCAGCTCGGCCACCGAAGCGGCAATGATTTCCACATCGGCCTTCACCTGCGCCTCGCGCTCCAGCGCCAGCAGCTTCAGCACCTCCACCGGAACTTCCACTCTTGAATCCCCAATCTCTCTTCTCACCCTTTCCCGAATCCGCTCCGCGGTGTTCGGCGCGCCGGAGGCCATCTCCAGCAGCGGCCCGAGCTGCGTCCACATCTCCAGCGCCTCGGCCAGCGGGCGCACCTGCTCCAGCGTCCAGCGCAGAAAGTCGCGCATGGCGACCGGCTTGCCGGTGAAGGGGTTTTCAATCTCGGCCTTCAGGCCGTAGTGCGCGGCCTCGGCCTCATTGCGGCGCGCGCGGGCGATGTCCTCGTGGTCGTAGCGGAAGGCGCGCGCGAAGGCCGGGTCGGCGTAGCACTGGATGAGCAGCAGCTCTTTGAGCGTCAGGTTAGCGATGTCGAGTTCGAGCGGGTGGCCGCCCTCGTCGGTGCGGATTTCCACGCGCGCCATCGGGATGTTGATGCGCGCCAGCAGGTTCTCGCGCTCGATCTGCAGGGCCATCTCCTCGACGCCGGTCGTCTCGCCGACGGCGTACAGCCCCCGATGATAGAGGGCGTGCAGCTGCTCGCTCGTGGTGAGGATCAGCCGCTCAACCGGCTCGGCGAAGGAGCGTGCGCGCACCGGTGTCCAGTTGTTGTTGCCGAAGCGCACGCCGCGCCGCACCAGGTCGTAGGAGAGGCGCAGGTACTCTTCATGCGAGCGGTAAAGGTAGGGAATGTCGAGCGTCTCCGGGTTGGGGAAGATGTAGTTGCGGTTCGAGTCCACGTCGGTGAGGATGACAACCGGCTGCCCGTCTCTTTCCTCGGCCCGCAGCGGGGTGGAGGCCGAGGTAGCGATGAACAGGGCGGCGAAGGCGCGCATCAGCCGCGTGGCCTCGATGTACACGCGGTTCTTGTAGTCTTCCAGATGCGCATCCGCCGCACCGCGCTCGCCGGGCGAGAGGTGTAAAAAGTCCCAGCTTAGCAGCGTCTCCGGCAGGGAGAGATTGGCGTGGATGCCCGCCGTCGCCAGCGACGCGCCGAATAGGTCTACGCAGCGGCGCAGGTAGCGCTGCTTGGCCAGGTTCCAGCCGCCGGGGATACTCTCGTGTCCGACGCGGACGGGGTAGAGTAGGTTGCCGTGATAGGCATAGAGCCGTTTGCCGAACTTGCGGCTTGCCTTCGCCAGCACGTTGAGCAGGGCAGCCTCCAGTAGGCGCTGCTCATAGACTGCGCCCGTTGCGAAGTAATAGGGTTTGGTCGCCCACTCGATCATCCAGTGGAAGACCTCGCGTTGGGCGCGGTCGCTCAGCCAGGCCGGGATTTCGTGTTCGAGCAGATAGTCAATGAAGCTCTGCTGGTCTGGCCCGCTGCCCACCGTTAGTACGGGGCGGAAGTCCTCGTCGAGGATGTTCAGTTCGATCTCGAAGCCGGAAGTGCCGCTGCGGAACTTGCTATCGAGCGCGGCCTCACGGGCGAGCAGATATTTTTCGGCGAACTTGGAGGGTGAGAATGACATTCATCAAGCTCCGGCGATTCGTTGATGATGAGCGTGTGTGTGAACGCGAATGGACACGAATTAGAGCGAATGGTCACGAATGAGAGCGGGAGAACACGAATGAGCACGAATGGGAACGAACACGAATGAACACGAATAGGAACGAATGAACACGAATGGGCATAAGGGGAACACGAATAAACACGAATGGGAACGAATAGTCACGAATAGGTCTGAAAGAAAAAGTTTCCTTTCGCTAACTGCCCAGCCGTTCTGATTTATCCGTAGATTGCACAGCTTATCGCAGAGAAAATCTGTGATCATCTGTGACATCTGTGGGCTCTTTTCAACGGCTTGAAGGTATTGCCTGAGCAGTTACTCCTTTCGCGCCGATTTGCGTCATTCGAGGCTGAAACCTCAACGAACTTTCCAGACGCGAACCCGCCCATCGTCGCAGCCGGCGATCAGGTGCGCGCCGTCCGGCGAGAAGGTCAGGGCGAGCACGGCGGCGCGGGTTTCGATGTGTGCCACGGCCTGCTGCGCGCTCCAGTCCCACAGTGTCACGCGCGCGTCGTCGCCGCCGTAGGCCAGCAGGCTGCCCTCCGGGCTGAAGGCCAGCGCGTTGGCATCGCCCATGTCACTGACCAGCTGCGGGTCTTCCGGGCCGGTGTTGATGTCCCACAGCAGCACATCGCCGTCCCTGGTGAGCACGGCCAGCAGTGGCTGCACGGGGTTGAAGCATAACTGCGCCGCCGGCGCCTCGTGGCCGAGCACTTCCCATGAAGAGAGCTGCACCGGACGAACCTGCCAGAGCTGGATGCGCGCCGCCTCGCCGGACACGGCCAGCGTGTTCTGCGCATCGAAGGCCAGCGCGTGAATCGCGCCGAGGCCGGGGCGGATGGTTTGCAACTCGTCCAAGCCGGGGCGGAAGACTTTGACGCGGTCGCCTGCGCCGACGGCCAGCAGGCCGCCGTCGTGAGAGTAGGCCAATCCCTCCGAGCCTTCCGGCAACTCGGTGAACTGCTCGCTCTCGAAGTCGCCGATGCGCCAGGTCTCCAGGCTGCCGTCCGCCGAGAGCGCCGCGAACTCCCGGCCGTTGGGCGAGAAGGCCATCTCCCAGACGGAGGCCGCCATCTCGATCTCGACCTCGGGGCTGCTGGCCTGCCCGAAGCGCCAGATGCGGATGCTGGCCGTTTCTCCAGAGTCATCCTCCACCGATGTGCCGACTGCCAGCCACCGGCCATCCGCGCTTACGGCCACGCGCTCGATGTCGCCGCCTGCTGCTTCGTATTCTTGCAGCAGCTCAGGCTTCGTCGCCCAGCCATCCGTCTTCAATCTTTTCTCTGCCACCATCTCTATAAACTCGATCCGGTTGCCCACCGAGTCGCGGCAGTAGAAATGCCGCCGGCCTTCGAGCGGCGCAGAGTCTTCTTCAATCGCATAACCGTTGTCGGTGAGCGTGGCGCGCACGGCATCGAGGTCGGAGACGCGGAAGGCGATGTGTCGGCTGGAGTAGGCGTTGCCCGGCGCCGCCTCCGTGCCGATGTGCAGCTGCAGGTTGCCGCAGTCGAACCAGAGGCCTTCGCGATCGGCGAGCTGCGGGGGCTTCGGAATCTCGTTCAGCCCAAGCACCTCGCCGTAGAACTCGCGGATTTTGTCCTCGCTGCCGCTCGGGGCAGTGAGATAGATGTGATCAATGGCGGTGACGAGCATAGGGCCTATAAGGAAGCAAGGGAAAGGAGGGAAATCAGGGATAGATTGCAGGTCACGTGTTCTCTAATTTCAAATCTCCCTATGGTTTCCAACCTTCAATTTGCAACCTTTCAACTTGTCAACGCGCTCAATCCCTCTACCAGCCGCCTGGCTGCGCCTAGCGTGCGCTCCGGCGGCGTGGCGTAGGAGAAACGAATCCACTCCGCGCCGTATTCGGAGAAGTAAACGCCCGGCACAACGGCCAAGCCGTGCTGCTCCGCCAGATACCGGCCGAGCGGCTCGGTGTCTTTCCACCCTTTTGCCTTGAGCCATTTCCCCACGTAGATGAAGGCGTAATAGCCCTTGCCGAGGATGTGCTGGAAGTTGTGCTTGACCAGGAAATCCTTGAGCAGCTTGCGGCTGGCGTTGGTCGGCTCAACGATGCCGCGTGTGGCCTGCGCATAGCCCATCTCGTACGCTGCCTGTGCCACCGCCAGCGAGAAGTAGCTGGGCATTACCGCATGCGAGGCGCGGGCGACGATGAACTTCACCACCTCCTCCGAGGCGATCAGGTGGCAGTTGCGGATGTTGCTGGCGCCCAGCGACTTGGTGATGCCGTCCAGAAACATTAGCCGTTGGCGCTCTGCCGGCTCAAAGTGCTGGATGAAGGTGTTCAAATCCATCGGCTGCTCGTCGGTGACGTAGTGATACATCCAGTCGAACAGTACGAAAGCCACGCCCGCCGCCAGCGCCGCCTTGGCCAGCGCTACCTGCTTTTCCACGCTGATGGTCAGGCCGGTGGGGTTATCGGGGTTGGTGATGATCAGGCCGGCGATTTTGCGCCCGTCGCGCGCGGCGAAGGCCACGCACTCGCGCAGCGCGTCCTCCGAGTAGGCCCAGCCCTCTTCGGCGCGGCCCGGCGCGAGCAGCACGTTTGCACCCACGCCGTACGGCCCCCAGTTGTAGCTGATCCACGGCACGCGGCTGACGATAATCAGGTCGCCCAGTCGCCCGTGGCCGAGGGCCAGCATCGCCTGATAGGCCTTCACCAGACCGTCGCGCCCGCCCTGCACACCGACCACATTGGCCGGCCCCAGCCCTGTGGCCGCGTCCAGCTTCCAGTACTTCTCGACCACGGCCCGGCGGTAGGCCTCCGTGCCGAAGGGCATATCGTAAGCCGTGCCGTGCTCGATCTGCATTTGGGCGGCGCGTTCCAGGATTTCGCGCGGCACGCCCGGCAGGCTTGCGCCGCCGTCACCCTGCGAGGCGTCGAACGTCTGGCCCTGCGGATTGTTCTGCTTATAAACCGCCAGGCTCTTGTTGATTAGGAACATGCGCGAGGGCGGGATGGGGGCCAGCGCGCGCAGGTAATCGCCGACCGGGATGAGGTTGGCATCGGGTACATTGTAGGTGGGTGTCTCAGGCGAGGCGGGCATAAAATTTCCTTTTTGCAAAAAAGCCCCGGCGGGTGGCCGGGGCTGAAAGGCAGGCAAGCCGTACCGACACACCGGGTCAGTTAGGACGAAAGGTGGTGGTACGGGTACGGTTGGACATCGGCGCGAGTGTAGCACGGGCGGGGCGGGAGCGTCAACGCAAAACGAACAAGCAGGGGGCGGGCAAATTGTGCAAAAGGTGCTTGACTTGCCGCGCAAAAATATGCTATCTTCGGCGCAATGAATTCCTGGTCGCGCTTTTACTTTCGGTTCTACTTTAGCCGCTCTCCAGCGGTTGCTTTCGTTTGAGTAGAGCCGGAGTCGGTGCGACGACACACACTCAACCGCGAAGCAACCGCTTCGCGGTTTTTTTGTTTGTTTTCCCGCGCCCCTCTTGCCCCGGCAGAGGGGCCGGGAGCGAGGGAAAGTCTGGTGACCGTGCGAGGCGTCCGCGGCGCGACCGTGGCCGAGGCCAACACCCGCGAAGCCATCCTGGCGGCGGCGCGCGAGCTGCTGGAGGCGCTGATCTCCGCAAACGGTATAGACCCGGCCGATGTGGCCAGCGTGACCTTCACCGCTACGCCTGACCTGGACGCGGTTTACCCGGCGCTGGCCGCGCGCGAGCTGGGCTGGCGCGACACCGCGCTGATGTGCCTGCAGGAGATGAACGTGCCCGGCAGCCTGTCGCGCTGCCTGCGCGTGCTCATCCATTGGAACACCGAGAAGCGCCCGGAAGAAATCCGGCACATTTATTTGCATGCTGCCGCACAGCTGCGGCCCGATCGCGCTGAGGAGGTCGTCGGTCGCCGCTAATGGCTGATTTGTGAGTTGAGATTACGGACGACAGATTTTGGCCCGGCCTAAGTCTGAAATCCGCAATCCACAATCCCAAATCAGAAATCTAACATGATCATCGTCATGCAACATCAGGCTACCGCTGCTCAGATCGCTGCCGTCGTGGCACGCGTCGAGGCCATCGGTTACCGCGCCAGCCTGATCAAGGGCGAGGAGCGCACCGTCATCGGTGTCATCGGCGACGACCGGCCGATTGACCGGACGCAGTTCGAGGTGCTCGACGGCGTAGAAAAGACCCTGCCGGTGCTCAAGCCCTTTAAGCTGGCCTCGCGTGAGATGCAGCCGCGCGATACGTACGTGCCCCTCAACGGCACCCTCGTCGGCGCAACGCGGATCGCCTTTATCGCCGGGCCGTGCTCGGTGGAGAGCCGCTCGCAGATTTTGGAGACGGCGCTGGCCGTGAAGGAGGCCGGCGCGACGGCGTTGCGCGGTGGGGCCTTCAAGCCGCGTACCTCGCCGTATAGCTTTCAGGGCCTGGGTGAGGAGGGCTTGCAATATCTGGCCGAGGCGCGCGAGGCCACCGGCCTGCCCGTCGTCACCGAAGCGATGGCGCCCGAACAGATTCCGCTGGTGGCGCGCTATGCCGATGTCATCCAGATCGGCGCGCGCAACATGCAGAACTACGACCTGCTTCGGGCGGCGGGCAAGGCCGATAAACCCGTCCTCCTCAAGCGCGGCATGATGTCTACTATCGAGGAGCTGCTCATGTCCGCAGAATACATCCTGGCCGGCGGCAACTCTCGCGTTATGCTCTGCGAGCGCGGCATCCGCACCTTCGAGAGGTACACGCGCAACACCACCGACATCAACGCCATCCCCGTCATCAAACAACTGACGCATCTGCCGGTGCTCCTCGACCCCAGTCACGGCACGGGCAAATGGGAGTACGTCATCCCGGTGGCGCGCGCCGCCATCGCCGCCGGGGCCGATGGCCTGCTTGTCGAGGTGCATCCCAAGCCGGCCGAAGCTTTGTCCGATGGTGCACAGTCGCTCAAGCCGGAAAAGTTCGCCCAGTTGGTGCGCGAGTGCCGCGCTGTGGCGGAAGCTATTGGCCGCAATTGATAATTGTTGATTGCTGATTTCTGATTGCTGATTGACGAAAAAAAAGCCGGTCGTTCAATCAACAATCAGAAATCCAAGATCAGAAATCCACAATGATTATCGTAATGCAACCCCACGCCACTGCCGATCAAATCGCCAACGTCATCTCACAGGTAGAGGCCATTGGCTACCGCGTCCACCTCTCACGGGGCGAGGAGCGCACCATTATCGGCGTCATCGGCGACGACCGGCCGATTGACCGCGAGCAGTTCGAGGCGCTGGACGGTGTCGAAAAGACGGTGCCCATCCTCAAACCCTTCAAACTGGCCTCGCGCGAGATGCATCCGGCGGATACGCTTGTGTCGCTGGACGGTATAAAGGTAGGCGGACCGCGGCTGGTGTTGATTGCCGGGCCGTGCTCGGTGGAGAGCCGCTCGCAGATTTTGGAGACGGCGTTGGCCGTGAAAGAGGCCGGCGCGACGGCGTTGCGCGGCGGGGCCTTCAAGCCGCGCACCTCGCCGTACAGCTTTCAGGGTCTGGGCGAAGAGGGCTTGCAATATCTGGCCGAGGCCCGCGATATGACCGGCCTGCCCGTTGTCACCGAAGCCATGTCTGAAGAACAGGTGACGCTGGTGGCGCGCTACGCCGATGTCATCCAGATCGGCGCGCGCAACATGCAGAATTACCCGCTGCTCAACGCGGTAGGGCGGTCGGGAAAGCCGGTGTTGCTCAAGCGCGGCATGATGTCCACTATCGAAGAATTGCTGATGTCCGCCGAATACATCTTAGCGCAAGGCAACGGGCGGGTGATGCTCTGCGAGCGTGGCATCCGCACCTTCGAGAAGTACACCCGTAACACCACCGACATCAACGCCGTGCCGGTGCTCAAGCAGATGACGCATCTGCCGGTGCTCCTCGATCCCAGCCACAGCACTGGCAAGTATGACTACGTGATTGCCGTCGCCAAGGCTGCCATCGCCGCCGGGGCGGATGGTCTGCTGGTGGAAGTGCACCCGCGCCCGGAGAAGGCGTTGTCCGACGGCGCGCAGTCTCTGCGCCCGGAGAAGTTCGCGCAGCTGGTGCGTGAGGTCCGTAGAATTGCAGAGGCGGTGGATCGTACTGTGTAAGGTTCTACACAGGCAGCATCCGGCGGCTATAATGCCCGCATGGTGCTGACCCCCGAAACGCGCCAGAAGAAGCCGCCGCAAAGTTTGGCCAATTGCGAGGTTGCCATTGTCGGCTTGGGCCTGATGGGCGGCTCGCTGGCGTTGGCCCTGCGCGGTCACTGCCGCGTGTTGATCGGCTGCGATGCCGATGAGGCGGTGCTGCAAGCGGCGCTCGAACGGCGGGTGGTAGATCGAATCGTAGACTTCGATAGTGCCCATGACTGCGACGTGCTCATTCTGGCGACGCCGGTGCGCACCATTTTGGCGCAACTGAAGTATCTGGCGACTCGCGCCTTCTATCCGCCGCGTCAGACAGCTGTGCTCGACCTCGGCTCGACCAAGGCGCAGATCGTGCGGGCGATGGCCGATCTGCCACCGCGCTTCGAGCCGTTGGGCGGACATCCAATGTGCGGCAAGGAAACGAACGGCCTGACGCAGGCTGAGGCGCAGCTCTTTCGGGAGAAGCCCTTTGTGTTGTGCGCGCCCGGCTTCTCGTCGGTGCGCGCTTTGGGTCTGGCCTACGAAATCATTCAAGCGATTGGAGCGAAACCGGTCATGCTTTCCGCCGAACGTCACGATGCTCTGGCCGCTCTCGTCAGTCACCTGCCGTACACTGCCGCCGTTGCTCTGATGCGCACCGTGCTGGCGCAGGACGATGAGCAGGTCTGGACGCTGGCCTCTTCCGGCTTCCGCGATAGCTCGCGCCTGGCGGCCAGCGACCTGACGATGATGACCGACATCCTGCTGACCAACCGCGAGGCCGTGCTGCGCGCGCTGGCCGCCTATCGTCGGGAACTGGACACGCTGGCCACGGCTATCGAATCCGGCGAAGCTGACGTGATCCGAGCGGCGCTGGCGCCGGCGCAGGCCAAACGCGCCGAGCTGTTCAAATGACGCCTGCCTCTTCTCGAATCTCTAATCTCTATCCGGTTACTCCTGTCGCCTCGCCGCTTGACGCCTGCGTCCGCGTCCCCGGCTCCAAAAGCCTCACCAACCGCGCGCTGTTGCTGGCCGCCCTCGCCGATGGCGTAACCACGCTTCGCAACTCACTCTTCGCCGACGACACGCAACGTTTTATCGAGTCGCTTCAACGCCTCGGCTTCTCGATTGAGCAGCGTCCGGCCGTCAACGGTCAACCGTCCGCCGTTGTCGTTCACGGCCTCGGCGGGCGCATCCCTGCTGCGCGCGCCGAGTTGTTCGTGGGCAACGCCGGCACGGCGGCGCGTTTTCTCACGGCGCTGCTCGCGCTCGGGCAGGGCGAGTACGTGCTGGACGGCGACGCCCGAATGCGCGAGCGCCCCATCGGCGATTTGCTGCTCGCCCTGCGCCGGCTTGGCGTCAACGTTGAGCCTCGCTTCCCAAGCTCCGATCTCAGCTGCGCCTGCCCACCGCTCGTTGTGCATGCCAATGGCCTGCCCGGCGGTAAGACGACCGTCGCGGGCAACATCTCCAGCCAGTTCCTCTCCGGCCTGTTGATGGTTGCGCCCTATGCGCGCGGCCCGCTGGAGATTGCGGTCGTCGGCGAGCTGAACTCGAAGCCGTACGTGGAGATGACGCTCGCGTTGATGCGCGACTTCGGCGTTTACGTCGAACACACCGACCTGCAAACCTTCCACATTCAACCTCAACGCTATCGCGCGCAGGCCGAGCATGTCGTCGAGAGCGACGCTTCGGCGGCCTCGTATTTCTTTGCCGCGCCCGCGCTCTGCGGTGGGACGGTGCGCGTCGAGAACATCTCGCGCCGCTCCAAGCAGGGCGACGTGGCTTTCCTCGATGTGCTGGCGCAGATGGGCTGCACGGTGACCGAGGGCGAAGATGGGATTGCCGTGACCGGCCCGGACATGCTGCGCGGCGTGGAGGTAGACCTGCGCGACATCCCGGATACGGCGCAAACGTTGGCGGCCATTGCGCCGTTCGCCTGCACGCCCACCACTATTCGCGGCATCGCCTCGGCCCGCGTCAAAGAGACCGATCGCGTGGCGGCGATGTGTGCCGAGCTGCGCCGCCTCGGCGTGAGCGTGGAGGAATATCCTGACGGCTTGAAGATTTATCCGGCCCACCGCGTGCAACCCGCCACCGTTCGCACCTACAACGATCATCGTATGGCGATGGCCTTTGCCCTCGTCGGCCTGCGCGTGCGGGGCGTAGTGATTGAGAACCCGGCCTGTGTCAGCAAGACGTTCCCGGAGTATTTTCAGGTGTTGGAGTCGCTGAACCGCTGAGAGCGCTGAGGACACTGAGATGCCAGACTCAGTGGCCTCATATTCTTCAGCGCTTCAGCGATCTGGGTGCGACGGAGTCACTGAAGTGCTGAGGGCGCTGAGGACGCTGAGCGATCAGGCTCAGTAGATTGCAATTCGCAAGATGGCTCTACTGAAAAAAAAGCCGATCTGAACCGCGAAGATGCCAAGAACGCGAAGGAAAAAAATAAGGGCGAAACTTTTGCGCTAGTGCCTTGTTAGGTTGAATTTTGATATTTCGCCACACCGAGCATTTCGCCATCAAAACTCATTACGATTGCACATGAACCGACCAATGGCGAACCTGCCCAAATTACAATATCTTGCCTAACAAGGCACTAGGTCATCGTGCTCTTCGCGGCTTTGCGGTGAGATCGTAGTTTGTGCAGAGAGGTCATCCGTGAGTGCACTGAAAAAGGTCTAGATTGAAACGCTTGCTCTCCATATATGCCGCTTCAATCGTCGTTTCAGCGTCATAGATGGTGGCTTTTACACCCGAAAATAGTTTTTTCAGTGGACTTATTCTTGTCTTCCTAAAGTCACCCCTTCATATTCTCCGAGTTTTAAGGCGAATTCCTGATTGATTTACGGTTCCGTAGACTGAAAACAGGTCGAATTTCGCATGCCTTGCCGTAATTCAAGCTGGAAACCGCTTCTAGTCCGAGGCCAGCAGCTGAATCTGCGCGACGTTGCTGTTGAACTGATGGCCGGCGGCATAAATCGTAATCGAGCGCAGCAGGGCTGCCGGGATGCCGCGCTCCCGCATGAGCGCCAGCAGGTTGCCGTTGCGGGGCGCTTCCAGTGTCAGCCACTGGCCTGTTTCGATGGGGATGTGCTGCTCCGTAATCTCGGAACATGACGGGCAGGTGAACAGACCGAACTGACCCTGGCTTTCAATCAACCGGCCCCGGTCAAAATAACCTTGCAGCCATCCCTGTTCCGAACCGTTGAAATCCAGATAGCGGATTTTGACCATCACCGGGCACTCGGTGCCGAGTGCGCCGCAGTTGAACAGGCTTTGCGAGGTGAGATATACGTCCAATTGCAGGCGCAGCGAAGTGAAGTCGCGCACATCCACGTTGAGTTCCTGCGTTAGGCTGACCTGTCCCCAACTGTTATCGGCCCGGCTGAAGTTGATTGAGCGCCGGCCCTCCACCGTTTGTATGCGCACTTCGCCCAGCGGCCGTCCGCTGTCGGCGCGCTGCTCTACTTTCCAGACCTCCCCTAGCGGGCGCTCGAATGTGCCATCCACAATCAGGTTGCGTTCGGTCGGCAGCGGCCCGATGATGGCGCCGCTGTCGGTTACGTCGGCGCGCTGTTCGGAGCGCAGGGTCAGCGTGCCGGAGAGCGGGGTGGTGACCGCTGCCTGGCTCTCGCGCACCGAAACGGTGGTGCGCAGGAACGAGGACTCGATTGAAGCGTTGCTGCCGGGCTGGTCGAGCACGGTCAGGACATTCGGCGCGGAGTGTACTTCGATATTCACGGGACGCGGTAAGCCGTTAGCGCTTAGCACACGGATGCGGCCACGCTCGACCCTAAGCCGGATGTGGTAGGGGAGGTTGCTGTATTCCGGGAAACGTGGCCGGTGAGCGGCCTGCACCTGTACGCGCGAGTCGCCGTAAATCTGCACGGTCGCCAGCGTCCCGTCCCCGTTCGGCGCAACGATTTGCAGGTTGGCTTGGGCGTTCAGGTCGGTGAGGATGATGGAGCCAACGGGAAGCGTCACCGGCGGCCCGTTGATCACTTCCAGGATGTTCAGGCCAGGGCGCTGAAACTGTGTGTCGCTGCCGCCCAGTTCCAGGCGCAGCTCGGCGGTAGCGTTTTGTAGGAACCAGGGCACGCCGCTTGCCACGCCATAGGTCAGCAGACAAAACGAAGCAAAAGCGGCCCACAACACCGCCCAGGCGCGCTGTACCGGCGTCAAGCTCATGGTTAGAGTTGTATGTCGAAGCGATGAAAAGCGCCGGAGGCCGGCAGCCATTCGGCCTCAACTCGCTCGACCTGCGCAGAGGGTGGCCCCTGATGCAAAAAGGCCAGCAGCTCTTCGACCGCAGCGCGTGGCCCCTCCGCTTTGACCTCGACGGAGCCATCCGGCAGGTTACGTACCCAGCCGGTCAGGCGCAACCGTTGGGCGCGCTGCAGGGTGTAATAGCGGAAGTTGACTCCCTGCACGAGGCCGTACACTTTGGCATGCAGGCAGATGGATGAAGTCTCCATACGCACTACGTCACGCAAGGCGCGCTTCGCCCACCAAGCCGTGCTCTGCGGGTCGGGAAGGCTTTCATGAAGCGCCGTTGCTCAAAAAAAACCAGCCGATTAAGGCCGGCTGCTGAAAGCTGCGGCGATTATATCATGCGCGCCCGAGGTCGCCGGAAAAGCGTCAGCATCAGGAAGGCGGTGGCGCCGAACGTCACCAGCGCCGTCAGCAGCAGATATGAAGCCCAGATACCGCTTGGCAATGGAGTTGTTTCCTTCGCGCTGAAGGTCTGTTCGCGCCAGCGGCGTTCCAGCTCGGCCAGCGGAAAGCCGAGGGCGCGTTGCACCACCGCGTTGCAATCGAGGCCGTCGGCGGCAGCTTCGAGCAGGCGCCTCAGGCTGCTGGAGCCGTAGTTGCTCTGGATGTAACGCACTACCGACTCGCTCTGAAAATAGGCGAGCTGCGCCTGCGCCGGGTCCGCGGGGAAGGGTGCACACAGGCTTTGGAGCGGCAGCAGTTCCCCGGCCTGTTGAGCGTTGGCCAGCCGGCTGGCGGCCAGCGCCTCGGGCGCCGATTCGGCCATCATCGCCAGGCCTTCGTTCAGCCACTGGGGGACGTTCCGATAATTTGCTCCGACGATCTGGTAGATGAGCAGGTGTGTCAGCTCATGAGGTATTTCGTTATCGAGCCGTGGCAGGCCGTTCAGGCCGTCGAGTGAGCCGGCGACGACAACCGCACCGAAGATTGGGTTGGCATGACCGTCGGCCCATAGGTGAGCGGAAGCGCCAAGCGCAGGGCGGGCTGCTTCTAAATCAGAATACACATAGATGTTGATGGCCGGCGGCAGCTTTTCGGTGGGTAGCAACAGGTCACGGTTGGCTCGGCGCAGGCCGGCCCGGGCGATGTCCAGCAGCCGCTGTCCGAACTCGCGCTCGCCCTCGTACCAGTGCACCGTGAGCGGGCCTTCACTCAGCGATTGCCAGCTGAAGCGGTTATCGGTATAGATGAAGCGCTGGCGCGCGGACTCGATCTCGCGGTTGGCAGCATCTCGCACTACCCACCAATACTCCACCGGCGCAAATAAGCGGATTTGACGACGGTCCGGCAACAGCTCATAAACGGCCTCGATGCGGGTGTTGCCCGCCGGGAAGGTCGCCTCGCCGACAAAGGTCTCCACAATGTCGGGCGTGCGCAGGAAAAAACTGACGCTGATGATGGGCTGGTCGCTTTCGGCCTGGAGGCGGAAGACGGCTTTCTCGTTCAACCGATACTCGGGCGCAGGCATGAAGACGATGCGCAGGCCGGACTGAGCCTGAGCGGCAGGCGGCATGCAGAAGAAAATCACCAGACCGACGGCGACGAGCCAGAGCAGGGAGGATTTCTGGACGTTCATGGCCACTCTCACGCGCGTATCATGATGACGTAAGTTGCCATGCAACTACTGTGCCACGACGAGCATAATACCCGATCTGAGAGGCGAAATCGCAACCGGCGTTTCGGCAAGAAGGGAGAGAGCCTAGTGCCTTGTTAGGCAAGATATTGCAATTTTGGCAGATTCGCCACGGTCGGTTTGTGTGCACTCGTAATTGAGTTTTGTTGGCAAAATGCTCGGCGTTGCAAAACATCAAAATCCAACCTAACGAGGCACTAGGATTTGTCTTTCTATGGATAGAAGACGATATACTATACACGTTGATTGCAGAGCATAGTAAAAATATAGAAGTGGCTCGGATACTGATTTCTTCGCTTGTGAGGGTTGGCTAGCATTGCGGCTAACAGGCTAGTTTGATCACCTTGGCTTGAGCACGGTAGCTCAAAGGTGGTCGTCATGCCCACCTATATTTATGTTTATTCGCCGCTGACAGCAAAAAATATAGGGCGAGATTGCTACTGTTCTTGTTGCTTGGACTGCAATCGCCCTTGCCCAGGCTGCACTCACATTTCTGGGGGAAGTTTGTGAGGGTATCCCCAGCCCGGCTCTCCACTTGATATTGGTGGCAGTACTGTGATTAGCGCTGGAGCGGCAGTTCGATTCTATGGTGATGTTGACAGCATTCGCACGCGACGGCGGACTGGCTTTTGTGGTTCAAATCCAGGGGTACCCTATAATGATGCTGTGGAAGTGGAGTTGTATCGGTATGCCAATGCATATTGTTACATCGGCAAATTGTTTTATGGCCACCTCTATGAGCGCATTCCGGATGGGATTTACAACTATCCCAATGGACTGCTTCTTGGGCGAGTTCCGTTATGCTGCCCAGCCTGCAACTGCTGCTACTTTGGCTTACACGTTCATGTATCCTGTGACTCTGCCGGTGAGTCGAATACGGCTATAATGTGTGACAACATGCTGTATGCAGGATTAACATGGATTTACAGATGGATTGATAGGGGAGCATGCTGATTGGCTGAGAGATATATATGTTTCCTGGGAAACATTTGTTTTCAATCGCCGTCGCTCTCATTACGAGTGCGTGTGTGAGGTTGCCTGACGAGAACACCCGACCGGGCAGCTTATCAGAAATGCAGATGGGGGCAACTGAGGTGCAGCCGTCGTCTTTGCCGCCGCATGAAAGAACCCGGCAAGCATTCTTGATGCCAAGCCGCGAACCCTCCCAATCCGCACAGGTTGAGATGCTCATGCCCATTGACAGCGGGAAGCTCGTTCGTGTCTACAGCTTCTCGCCAAGCCGCGAATTACTGGCCTATTGGACATCGACGGATCTTCCCCCGCTCAGCTTCGAGGACCCTGCCGGACAGATTAAGTTTTTGAAAGTGTCCACCGGCCAAGTCTGTACCCTTCCCGGCGTATACGGGTATGGAAGCCGGCTCACATGGGAGCAAGATGACACTGTTGTTGTCATTAGTGGCGGCGCCATAATAAGAGGAGCGCCTTGTGAGATGAACATCACTGGAGCCGCTCCTGCCGATTACGAGTCGAGCGATGTAGCAATGTCGATAGCACCCGAGGGGAGTTACAAGGCTGAGACTCATGTGCGCTATGTCACAGTGGACGGAATTGAAGCCAGAGAAACAAGAATTACGAATTTATTAACTGGAAAAACAGAGGATCTTGTCCGGTGGAGAGCCGAGTCCGGGGTTCGCGGCCCCGCTGGTGCTGAGTCGTTAAGCCTGGGTGGTCAATGGATCCGTTCAGATCTATTCTTGGTGTATAAGACCCTTGATGAAGGGCCATTATTGATAAAAGTGGGGGAGGATGTGATACGGATCGCTTCGGAGCTGTTTGGATTGCCGGACTCTGCTGTGTTTGGTGGCCAATCGTTCACTTACGAAGCGAGAGCGGCAGCGCCTGGCGGCTCAAAGGAGTTTCACGTCCTTCTCTTTGGCGGCTCTGGCTTGGAAGCCGATTTTCCACCAGTTCGACTTTTTCACTCTGATACTCGCCAAGTCGAGACTTTGCCGTTTCGGCGAGTTTGGGAACCCGCCTTCTCGCCGGATGGTCGTTGGCTACTGTTGAGTGAACGGCCGCGCGGTGAAGACGATCCAGAGGATTATGCCTTGTGGATCAGGCCAGTTGTTCCTGTAGGCAGCCAGCCGCGTGAGTTGGTTCGGGGAGATCTTCCTGCTGCTCTTTGGACTTCCGATTGGACAAAACTCGCTTTTGGCGGTTCGTCTCGCGTTGTCGTATTGTCGTTCCCCGAAGGCCTCGAGATAGGGGTGTGGAGTGTTGGAAACTACACCGCAATCCCGCGGGCGTGGTCGTCTGATGGAAAGCTCCTTGCCCTCGAGGGTTACGTGCCCGAAAAGCAAAACCAGGCCCTTTTTTTGATAACGCTGCCCTGATTGCGATTGATTGGTGCTAGATTGGAGCGCTGCAGGTCTGCTAAGAGCTTCTGGCGAGAGTCACGTCTTGGCCTTCGATAATGCGGCTGCCTTTAGGTGTAATCATCACTGCCGCTCTGCTGGTGAGCACTCTCATCGCCTGCGCGACCATCCGGGCAACTATCCCAGCCGACTACACCCCTGAACACCAGGCGAGCCCGAGGTCAGCGCTGACTCAAGGCACGGCGGAGTTGACAAGCGTGTTTCCGGACGCTGTCGCGACTTCGACGACGACCGCAACGGCTGAAACATCCCCGGCGCAACGGCCATCAGGCGAATATGCCAGCCTGTTCCCCTCGGTGAGTGCAGATGGCCGATTTGTCGTGTTTACAACGAATTCTCCTGCTATCCTCGGTGAAGGTGCTCCCAGCTGCAACACCGGCGAAGAGGAGTTCAGGCTCTGCTTCCAGATCGTGCGCTATGACGTTCGGTCGGGGGAGTTTCGCGTGGTCAGCGCCTCCGCATCAGGCGAGCTTGCGAACCGAGACAGCCACCTCACGCGCCGAGCAGTTAGCGCTGACGGCGAGCGCGTCGTATTCACCTCGTCTGCCGATAATCTCACTGAAAACACCCACCCGGACTCGCACATCTTTCTAAATGACCTGAAAGCCAACAAGATTTACAACCTGACCAATCCTGTAATGCCTGCTTTGGCGGGCGCGAGCCAACATGCGAGTCTCTCCGCCGATGGCGGGTATGTCGTCTTTCAGTCCACGGCGCGATACCTGAGTAATGCTCAGGCGCAGGACACATGGAATGTGTATCTCTATGAGGTGAGCACGGGAGCATATACTTTGGTCAGCCAGGGGTCGAGAAAACCCGATGATTTCGGCTACAGCCTCGAGCCGGCTATCTCTTCGAATGGCAGATGGGTTGCCTTCTGGTCGTGGGCCGGACTGGTAGAGGCTGACGATAGCCCTTGCGCTAAGACAGGAGAGGTTCTTGAGCCCTGTGGTGATGTCTATCGCTATGATGTCCAAACCGGAGGCTTTGCCAGATTCGTAGTTGGTGAAGGTCTGGGCAAAGGCAGCGGCGATCTTGGGGAAACGTTCATCTCGAGCTCTGGGCGGTGGATCCTTGCCGGCGACCTCCTGATTGATATGGAACAGAATGTTTCTGCCAATCTCCAAGTAACGCTCGGACAGACAACCTGTGGGGCGGTGCTCTCACAAAGCGCCGATGCAATTCTGTGCCGCTCTCACACGGCGGCCAAGATATGATCCTGGTAGGAGACTATGCTTACGTGTTGGGAAGCGATGGACTAAGTGTAGTGGACATCTCCGACCCTGCGCAGCCTCGCGAAGTGGGGGCTCCGATGTCGGAGGCGGGAAGATTGTGACGGATGGAGATTATCTCTACGTCGGCGGAGCGGGCAGGGGCTTGTTGATTTTGCGCGTTAGCCCCATCGCGCCCGGCGGTTCGTAAGGGAGCTGCTTCCGATGAACGCCCTGGCTTGGATTCAGCACCCCTCTCTTCTGATTTTGGCGCGCTGGCTGCTGGCTGCGGTCTTCCTGTTCTCCGCCTTCGGCAAGCTGCGCGATCGTCGCGCCTTTGTCGCCATCGTTCTGGACTATCACATCCTCCCCCAACGCTGGGCGCGCCGCTTTGCCGTCGTCCTGCCCTGGCTGGAACTGGCGCTGGGCCTGATGCTCGTGCTCGGCGTGGGCACAAGAGTGGCGGCGGCGCTGAGCGCGCTGTTGCTGTTCACCTTCATCCTGGCTGTGGGTATCAACCTGCGCCGGGGACGAAAAGACCTGAACTGCGGCTGCGGCGGCGCACGGCATTCGCAGAAGATCAGCGGCCGGCTGATCGCGCGCAACCTGGGATTGATGCTGCTGGCGCTGCCGCCGGCGATATGGGGTCAGGATCACCCGCTCGTGGCCGGCTGGCTGGGGCAGGGTCTGGCTTACCTGTTGCTGGAGCTGGTCCTTGCAGATCGAGGGTTGCCCTTTGCGCTGACGTTGTGTGGCCTGCTCATGCTGGTGCTGCTTGGCCGGCAGATGCGGCGCTTGGTTCACATGGAGGTGAGACGATGACCGGTATCTGGCTTGTCAGCTACGTGGTCTTGTGGCTGCTGGTGTTGGGCGGGGCGGCGGTGGTCTTGCTCCTGGCGCGGGAGATCGAGACCTTGCATGCGCGGCTGGAGGCGGTGGAGCGCCACAAAAAGCCGGCCCGATCTGGAGAAGACGGCGCCCCGGACGGGCCTCGCGTCCCAGCCATTGGGCTGATCCATGAGCATGTCGCGCGCATCGCCGTAGGTGCCCCTGCACGAGCAGCCTGCCGATGGCGATGATGGGCATCGTCTCGGCGCTGGCCGGCCATGCCATTGGGGCGCTGTGCGGCGCGCCGGCGTTCGAGCGCCAGGCAGGCCAGGATTTCGGCCAGCCGGGGCGAGCGCTCGATGGCGGTGAGCGGCTGTTCGTTGAGGCGGACTTCGACCGTCCCCAGGAGACGCAGCACGAGCATGGGCGCCGCCTTCTGAATCTACGTTGGAATTATATGGGACATGCCTGGGTCGGCGCATTAGATAATGATTAGATAGTGACTGGTGTATCCTGGTTGCCAAAGTGCTGAGCATCAACCGGGAGGCCAGGCGATGTGGAACCGGCGACAGTTCATCAAGGCGTTGGGCGTGCTGGGCGGGGTGGTGGCGGCGCCGCTCCACCGGCTGGGGCGGGCGCAGGCGGCGGCCCCGCGGGCAGACTTGCCGCCGGGGGCGGAGTTGTATGGGGGCTTCTTGTTGCTGCCAGAGGGGGCGCCCGTGCCGGAAATAGTTAAGGTGCCTCAATATGGTGCTCCGAACGTGTGTGGTCTTGATGGTCAACCTGTCACTGCTTCAACAAAGTATTTTACGAGCGCCCTTGACTTGGCCAGAAGCATACACCGACCTCTTTTTACACTTGGCTCTGTACCTTCAGGGCTTAAGTTTGCCGGCGCCTATTGTCTCAGTCATGGCTGGGGTGATGCACATAGTGTGACGCTTTGCTTCGATCTCGAAGACTCACAAGGCTTTGGCCAAGAATGCGCTGTATCACTTTGGGCTGAATTTGATTTCTATCGCCCGTATCCAATTTGGTCAAATATGCCGGTCGAAGTTGGCGGCCCCAGTAGTGAGGTCAAAAAAGTCGACTTTTTGCCTGTTCCGGGTGTTTGGGTAGCCGAAGATTCTGGCCATAGCTATCATTGGATAATGAAGGATATTCTTTACACATTGGTAATTCAAACCCTGACAATTCAGCTGCGTTCTGATTTGATTATTCGTTCTCTCACATTAATCGAATGAGCTTATCGAAGGTCTCGCTGTCGGATAAACACACATCTTAAGAGAGGAAAGTGATACATGGCCTTTTACTACATCTATGTACCGTTCATGGGCGCTCGCGGCTGGGCACTGAGTTGTTACAACAGCCGATGTGACATGAACAATGATTGTCTGAACCGGGTCACAAATCAATGCACAACGTGCGGCAGCCAACAGAGCTGCAACACTCCGGGTGCCGCTTGTCCACATTGCGCCGGTATAGATGGTTTGTGTTGTGCGGCAGACATCGGGGGCGCTGCAAACACAGCTGTCAGGCTTAGGTGCACAGCCAGCATTGCGAGTATTCGAACTGTCAAAACCGGACGGAACAACGATCCCGCGTTTGATCCTGTCAACAACGGAGATGGTCTGTGTCGTTTTCCTCCCCCGCTACCTGGATTCGCGTGGGTGGATGAAGGCTTAAGGGTAGAACTGTATTGCAATTATGGCGCCACTGGTCAACTGCTTGGAACCGTCTTTTACGGACACCTGCGTAATCGAATTGCTAACGGCGTTTACAATGACCCGAACGGCCTGATCCTAGGTTATCTCGGTAACCAGGACTGTGGAGCCCCATGCAACGGATGTTACAGTGGGATTCATCTTCATATGGCATGTAGTTCAAATGGCACAAGAAATAGTTGGCCATATGACACACCGTTGTCGTATAGCCAGTGGATCTACCGCTTCACTGGCCCGGATCTTTGTCCGCCACAGTGAGCACAGTATCCACAAGGAAGGTGACATGTAGCTCGAGCGCTCATAGTTCGCTTGTGTTCTGAGCGATATCTTCCAACTGGACTTTGGCAAATTTGTAGGAGCAGGGCAAGTAGGCTTTGGCAATGCTGTCAGAGTAACCGTTCCGTTGGAAGCATCCAGCGGCCGCCTTCCAACAGATGGTCAAGCGAGAAATATGGATGGAGCGCCACTCAAAGTGCAGACGTGCTATGAAGACCAGGGTCTTATTGAAAGCATTCTTCGTTGCTCTATTTCTAACTTCTTGTGTGACTCAAGCGACTGCCATAGATACTGCACGACCATTTCACGCTTCGCAAGAGGCCCCTGACCTCACTGCCACCGAGCGGCCCAAATTGACTCCACAATTAATCGCGTCGGCGACGGCGACTACGATGGCACTGACGAGTACGCCTACCGTTACTCCCACGCCCAATTTCAGTGCCAGCCAAACCGCTGTCATTCAAGCCATAGTAGCAACCGTTCAACCGACAACCTTCGCAACCTATCCATCACCGGATCGGCAGTGGCGCGTCGAGGTTGTCATTTACGACTGTGTTCGGGTCGAACCGGGCCCGGACGCTACGGCTTATGAACAACTGCGTGTTATCCAGACAGATGGCAGGATACGTGTTGTAGCCGACCAAGTTTTAGCTTGTGGCGGTCTAGGCTTTTATGGTTTTGGTGGTTTAGCCTGGTCGCCCAATAGCCGCTATTTTTACTTTACCGATGAGCGAAGCGGTGCGCCGGATGGGGGCGATTGTCATTGGCGACGATCGGTGAGCCGCGTTGACGTCGCAACGGGCCTGATAGAAGCAGTACCTGCGGGGCCATTTTCTCCTGATAAAACCGCTTTGGCAGCGATCAAGGCAAGCAACGAAATCGCTCTTTGGAGCCTCGATCGGGGTGAAATCGCTATTATTCCGCCAATGATCCCGACCGCCACTCTAGGGGCGATTGCCTGGTCGCCAGATGGGCAGGCCCTGGTCTATGTGCAGACCCAGTTCGAATGTTATCCTTTTGGCACGTCCTACCTCGTGCGGCTTGACCTTGGCAACCTCCAAGCCACTTTGCTGCTGGAGTCCAAGACCCCTTCTTTTAGATATTTGGAGTGGGGCGCGCCAGATCGGATAACGCTTTTCGACGAGGGGTGGCAGAGGTGGGAGTTTGACTTGGCGACCCGAAAGCTAAATCAGGTTCCCTGAGGGAAACTTCGACCGTCCCCAGGAGACGCAGCATGAGCATAGGCTCCGCCTTCTGAATCTACTTTCAATATTGTACGGGACATGCCGGGGCCGGCGCGTTAGATAGTGATTAGATAGTGACTGTTGTATTCTGTATGCAAAAGTGCTGAGCATCAACCGGGAGGCCAGGCGATGTGGATCGGTGACAGTTCATCAAGGCGTTGGGTGTGCTGGGTGGGGCGGTGTCGTCCTGCATTTTGAAAGAGCGCTTATCGTTGATATCACCACCTGGGTTCAGCCTGTGCGCCAGAGTGAGTTGGCTCTTCCAGCTGCGCAAGTACCCACTCGTCGCCTCGCTTTTCCTGAGCCTGGTGATGTTCGGCTGTCAGAGCTCGCCGCTAGCCACAACTACTGCCCCCGCCATACCGACGAGCTCTCCGACAACACCATTCCTTCCCCCAAGGTCGAGTGCGACAGCTCCCGCATCGCCAACATTTGCTCTTGTCCCTGCGCCCACACCGACAGCGCATCCTGAAGTCAACCTAGAACTTGTCGGCCACATCGGAGGCGCTTCTAAAGCTCTGGCGATGCGGGGGCAAACAGTGTATCTTGGCGTCGGTCTACGGCTAGTCGCCATAGCGATCTCTGATCCATCCATCCCGCGTGCGCTTGTCCAGAGCGAGCCTCTGCCAGGTGTGGTCAACAGCGTGGTGCTTGTAGGCGACTACGCCTTTGTCCTCACCGAAGGCTCTGCCCTCTCGGTGTTGAACATCTCTGATCCTGACCGGCTCCCCCTGGTAGGCGCGCTAAAGCTGGAGCAGCCGGCTTATGGAGTGGCAGTGGCCGAGGAGTATGCTTATGTGGCCGGTGGAGAGGCCGGCCTGATCATTATTGACGTGCGTACGCCAGAAACACCGCGCTTGGTGCAGAGATTTCAGACTCAGGGACAGGCCATGGCGGTCACCATAGCAGGCCATTTTGCCTATGTGGTTACGGACAAGCAACAAGGGGGAAGCTGGGTGCTCGAAGTGATTGATCTCACGACCCCAACGATGCCGGCGATGACAGGCTCTCTTGAGCTTAAGACCCCTCATGCTCTGGCCATCGCCGTCGCAGGTGATTACGCGTTTGTGGCCACGCACGGCTTACACATCGTAGATGTCTCTGATCCATTCCATCCGCGTTTCGTCAGCTCGTATCGAGAGCATATCGTGATGAATGATGTGGCTATTGCCGGCAACTATGTGCTGGTCAGTAGCAATATCTATTGTGATATTGTGGCCATTTGCCCTCGGACGGTGAGTGTATTGGACATATCCAATCCGGCAAAGCCGAAGGCCTTGACCGCGCTGAACTTGCCGCGCGACATGAAGGGCGCCGGACGGGGGATGGTCGTTCAAGGCGGCTTGCTCTATCTCGCGAACGAAATGGGCTTGCAGGTCTTGGTGGGGCCGCCCTGGGAGACGGTGGGCGAATACCGGGCCGTAAGCCGCGTGGCAGCCGTGGCTGTAGCCAATGGTGTGGCGTACGGGGTAGATGGAGACCGGACATTTCACGTCTTCGATGTTCATAATCCAAATACCCCTGAGTTGACCAGCACGCTTGAGGAGATAGGCGCCCCTGACCAAATCTATCTCACGGATGGTTACGCCGTTCTTGGGCTGTGGAACACAGGTTTTGCCGTCGTGGATGTGCGCCAAGCACAGCAACCTAAGCTGCTGGCTAAGGTTGAGGAACTGGGCAGTGGTCCGCTCGCGGTGAGGGGCGAGTCTGTCTACCTAATCCATCCTAGCCCGGCATGGATAACAGGTAGTCGTCTATCCCTCTACGACATTGCCGATCCGATGGCACCTCGGCTGGTGAGCGCGCTTCAGGTTTCTGGGGGTGACTACACTTGGCTTGCACTGACAGAGCATTATGCGCTGCTTGGCACGTACGCCTTGATGGAAATTGTGAACATTGCCGATGCCCAATCGCTGCGCAAGGTAGGCGAAATGGCTTTGGATCCTCCAGAGCAGGCACGTTACTTGGCGATAGAGGTGGAGGGGCAGCATGTCTATTTGCTCCGCGAGTCTGCGGTAGAACCTTTCCTGGCGGAACTGTTAGTTTATGAATTTGCCGCACCCGCCGAGTTGCGTCCCATTGCCACGCTGACGCTTTCGCGTGGAAACAGAGGACTGACGGTTGCCGGGGGATACGTTTATGTGGTGGGAACCGATGGCCTGAGCGTAGTGGACATCTCCGATCCGACGCAACCGCGCGAAGTGGGCATCTCCGACTTCGGAGGTGAGAGAATCGTGGCGGATGGAGATTATCTCTACGTCGCCGGAGCGGGCAGGGGTTTGTTGATTTTGCGCGTTAGCCCCATCGCGCCCGGCGGTTCGTAAGGGAGCTGCT
>JAVQXV010000014.1:0-34527 GCA_033577755.1 Anaerolineales bacterium | reverse complement strand
TCTCTCGGCAGGATTATACAAGGCTCTTTAGAAACGTTGCGCTGCCCCCACGCTTAGGTAGTGACGTGAGTTCGGGATAACGCTTTCAACCGCGGAGCGCGCCGAGAACGCAGAGTGGTACACGGATAGCACGAATGAACATGGATAGCGCAGACTCTTCCCGCAAGAGTCCATGCCTGTTCGGCGCATCGGTGCGCGCCTTTCCCGCCAAACCCGGCAGAGCCATAGAGAAAGTACCTCTGCACGCTCTACGTTCTTCGCGGTAAATCAAAGCGGCGGGACTTATCCCGTTATCCCGAACTGACATTTGTGGGTATCTTGGCGCGCCTGGGTGAACGCACCGATTTGCGTACCCTTTATTTTGAGGTTTGCCGGTAGCAATTCAGGAGAGTGCCCACTAGGACGGCGATTATAACGAAATTATAGCCGATAACGACAATTCCGAGCTTATGGATAAGTCGCTGTTTTCTGTGGATAAATCGTTGTTGTTGTGGAGAATTTTGTGGAACTTTTTTCCTAATCTCTGGAAAACGCTGTGCCGATTCGGGCCGGCGCACGAATCATTACATTAGCCGGAGCAACTTAGTTGCAGCCGAGCTGCTCCATAAACATTAAGCGCTATTGAAGGTTCAACTTTGCACCTTCACTACACCGAAACGATTTGCCTTGACGAGGTTTTGCTATCTGCAAAAGGATCGTTCTTTCCTCGCCTATGACTCAAACCCTATATTTTGGGTTGGGTCGAGGTCGTAGGGATATTTGTGGCGGGGCTTGACTCACATACCATTTTTTATCTCACATCAGACGAGGCTCAAGAGCTTGCCTTAAAGAATCAGATTCTTTTACACTCACGTCTCGAGCGCGTATTGAATCTGCATAACCGTTTTGCTAGAATGCCTGCGTCTTAGAAGCGTAACGGCGTTTTTTACATCCCGAAGCGCGCACCGTCACCTTTCCTCTGACGGTGCGAGCCTCAAATCTACACGGACTTAACTAGCCTTGCTCGGGGATGATTGATAGGGTCTGTTCCCTAGCAGATGATCTTATGTCCGTGCACGACGCCGAAGCGGCAACCTTTGTTGTTGGGAGATAAATATGCAGCCCGATCAAATTTGGCAGGCCGTGCTTGGGCAACTGCAAATGGAATTGCCGCGAGCGACTTTTGAAACCTGGGTTCGCGACACAACCCTGATTACACAAGAAGACGGTGCTTATGTGGTGGGCGCCCCAAATGCTTATGCCAAGGACTGGCTGGAGAATCGCCTAACCAGCCCGGTCAAACGGACCATCAGCCAGATCGTTGGACGTAACGGGGTGGAAGTGCGCTTCGTGGTGGCGAATCCGCCGGCGAGGCGCATGGCATCGTCTGCGGAGGAGCAGACAGAAGAATCCCCAAATATGCCCACGCCCGACGTGTTGCCCAGCAAGCTCAATCCCAAATACACCTTTAACACCTTTGTCGTCGGGCCGAGCAATCGTTTGGCTCACGCCGCCTGCGTAGCCGCCTCGGAGAACCCGGCCAAGGCCTATAATCCCATCTTTCTTTATGGCGGCGTGGGTCTGGGCAAGACACACTTGCTGCAAGCCGTCGGCCACGCCTGTGTGCAGCGTGGCCTGCAAGTGGTGTACGTCTCGTCCGAGGAATTCACCAACGATCTCATCAACGCTATCCGCACGCATACCACTGCCGCCTTTCGCGAGAAGTATCGCAACATTGACGTGCTGCTGATTGACGATATCCAATTTATCGCCGGTAAGGAGTCCACGCAGGATGAATTCTTCCACACCTTCAATACGCTGCACGGTCAGGACAAACAATTGGTGATTACTTCCGACCGTCCGCCCAAGGCGATGGTTACGCTGGAGGAACGGCTGCGTTCACGCTTCGAGTGGGGTCTGACGGTGGACATTCAGCCGCCCGACTTCGAGACGCGCCAGGCCATCCTGCGCTCCAAGGCTGAGCGCAGCCGCCGCGAAGTTAGTCCGGCGGTTATTGAATTGATTGCGCGCCGCATACAGAGCAATATTCGCGAGTTAGAAGGGGCGCTGACGCGCGTGTTGGCCTATGCCGATCTGCTCGGCCAGCCGGTTACGCTGGAGATTGCCGCCGCAGCCATTGCCGACCTTTCGCCGCGCCGCCACAATCTCACGGCGGAACAAATTATTGCGGCTGTCGCCCGCTTCTATAGAACCTCGCCGGCCGCGCTCGTCGGGCAAGAGCGGACGAAGGACATCGCCTGGGCACGGCAAGTGGCAATGTACCTGATCCGCGAGGAAACCGATGCGTCGCTGCCGTCCATCGGTGAGGCGCTTGGGAACCGCGACCACACCACCGTGATGTATGGCTGCAAGAAAGTGGCAGATGAGATTGAGCGGAACGATGTGCGACGGCGCGAACTCGTCCAAATCCGTGAACAGCTATTTGGCGAAAGCGGATTGGCTCTTTGAACATAAACCCTAAATCAAACCAAGTGATAACGAGACGGGTCATGCCGTCTCGTTGTCGTTTAAGCACGGTCAATATATGGGGGATGTTTGTTGATAGTCTACAAAAGCAGAATTCAGAGAAAAGCACGTATTATGTTCGCTTTCACCATCTAAATGTGGATAAGTGGATGGATAACTGTGGAAAAACGGAGCCTTTTGGGGAAAGCTCGGCTTTAGAAGCCTGCTTCAGTCAATCAGCAAACACAAGCTCACCATCCCATATCTAGGGTGAGCCGGCCAGATCATTACCATATCTTAGGCTACGGACTCTATGGGCCTACAGAGTTCATCTTTTCAATCCCCACGTTCCACACCCTAGCCTCACATGACCTGTGGATATTCGCCCACAGACTATGGGCTATATCTTCGGTGTAATATCATGACCATCCCTGTATTTGGTCAAGTTTCATCACCCGGGTATGCGCCTCCACATTTTCACAACTTCTACGACGACAACTAGCAAAAAGGTATAGAGGTTATTCAGATGCTTACAACGGGATGTTGTTCACACTTAGCGCATAATGAAAGGCGTTATAACTTCGTCAGCTTGACACATCACTTATCGCTAGAGTAGGAGGCGTGCGCGCTGCTCTGCAATTTTGGTCTTGAGTTGTGCGCGCTGTTGAAGCGCTGCCCGGAGTGGCGTTTGCAGAGCAGTGTCGAATGTGTTTTGTGCCTGCTCTACTGCCAAAGCCAATCGGCTCGCAGGCGACAGTGTCTGCTCTCGCAGTGGCTTTACCAGCTGCTTCTCCCAACTGTTCGGTCCACCGCTTACATAGCGCCATAGCGGCTCAAAGAGTTGGGCATCAGTCTGAAAGGCCACATCCGACGTGTTCATGATCACGGCCTGAGCCGCGCTGAAGGTGGCGCGCGTCCGCTCGCCGATGTTGAACGGCAGGTAGTTGAGCACAAACTTGATGAAGCCCCCGAATGCTGCGACGACGCCGGTGGCTGCCCCTGCCAGCGTAGTCTTGGCTGCGCGTTCCAGCGTAAGCAGATTGAGCTTGAGCTGAATCAACTGCTCGCTCAGCCAAACCAGGCCGGCGTTGAAGGTGGGCAATAGTTTCTCGAACTCGTCCAGCAGCGAAGTCGCCGTCTGCACGCCGCTTTGTACAAGAGGGGTAACGCTCATCGCCGCAGCCAATCCTGCCGCCACCGACTTCAAACCGTCCTGTATGAGCGCATCCAACCCCACGCTCTCCAGTTGCTCGTACAGCGCAATCAAACCCTGAAACTCTGCCAATCGTGCCTCGGCGGCCTCAAGTTTGGTCTGAACCTCGGCCAGTTGGGTCTTGGCAGTGAGCGCTTCCTGCTGTGCGGCGTTGAGAGCGTTCGCCAGTTGCGCGTTCTGGCTGGTGGCCACCGCCAGTTCGGCGTCGAGCTGCGCCACCTGACCCTGTAGCGAATTGATGAGGGCATCCAGCGACCGGTTGTGTAGCCGGGCGTCGGCGAGCTGCGCCTGGAATTGCTGCGCGGTGGCCAGCGCCGCTTCCTTCTCAGAGAGCTGGCCATAGGCCCAGGCCGCGCTGCCGCCCAGCGCCAGCCCGGCAACGCCCATCCCTACGGCGCGCAGAAAGATGCGACGAGAGAAATCAGGTTGGTCAGACATTGTAGCTTCCTCGACGGTGACACTCCTGCGTCCGACTCTACCTCCGCCGCATCAAGCAGGTGTGAAACGGCGGCGTTGGGTTGCATTATACGCGGATTGCCCTGCCCGGCTCGTTAGGCCCGGTTTGGGCTGCGGTGTACTGCCAACATATCCATTCCCGGTGAGTGTGCACGTAAAAGCGGCTCCCGTTTGGTGGGCCTCGGCTCAGGGCGCTAGGAGAAACAGTCAGGTGACTGTCACCGGACAAATCTGCTTCGACACAGCGAAGGATTGGCGACCCAGTGAAAGTCACCTATCACTTAGGCGGGTTGCAGCCAAAGCAGCTCGCATGGCTCCAGCATCAGGCCGTGCGTGATGTTCCAGGTCTTGTGCGTGATTAAGTCGGTGACGGTATCCGGCAGGCCGAGGAGGGCGACGCTGACGCTCTGGCGCTGCTCGCTGAAGTTGGCCAGCACCGTCACCGGCGTCTGCGGGTGCGGGCGCACGAAGCCGAAGACGTGCTCATTGCCCGTGTTGGCGACCTCCATGCGGTTGCCTGCAAAGACGGTATGCTGCCGACGCAGCTCGATCAGGTGGCGCAGGCGCCGGTACAGGCGGCCTTCGAGGGTGTGCGGGTCCTTGCGGCGTTCAAACTGATCCCAGTCGGCGCGCGGGCGATGCACCCAGCGGCTGTCGTCGGCCTTGGCCGGGTCCTCACGATAGCTGTAATCGTTGAGCATGCCGATCTCGTCGCCGATGTAAATCAACGGGATGCCGCCGATGCTGAGCACGATGCCGTACAGCAGCAGGATGCGGCGCAGCGCCAGCTCGACCTCCTTCTCCGTCTCCTCCTTCAATGCTTTCTCCAGCCCGGCCAGCGAAGCGCACGTGCCGGAGATGCGGCAGTCGCCGGTCTTTGGGTTCTCCTGAAACGGCAGGCCGCGCGCAAAGCTGCCCGGGAAGCGGCCCGTGTAGAACTGGTTGAGGAACCGGCGATGGTCGTAGCCCTTGATGCCGAGTTGTAGCGCATCCTCGTCGGAGAACGTCCAGCCGATGTCGTCGTGGACGCGCACGTAATTGACCCAGGCCGTCTCCGGGTGAAGGGCGAAGCGGTGGCGCATGGAATACGTGAGCAGCCGTACCTTGCGCGTCGCCAGCGAGTTCCACAGCAGCGCCATCAGCAGCGGGTTGTAGGAAATCTGGCACTCCTCCGGATGGATGTACTTGGCCACGTCGTCGGGGTGCACGATGGCCTCAGACTTGAAGATGAGCGCCGGCGCCGCGATGCGGCAGAGTGCGTTGAAGGCCTGAATGAGCAGGTGGGCCTCCGGCAGGTTCTCGCAGTTGGTGCCGAGCTTCTTCCAGATGAAGGCCACCGCGTCCATCCGCAGGATTTCCACGCCCACGTTCGCCAGCGCCAGCATCTCTGCGCCCATCGCCGTGAAGACGGCAGGGTTGGCGTAGTTCAAATCCCACTGAAACGAGTGAAAGGTTGTCCAGACCCACTCCGTCTTTTCCGGCGAGGCATCGGAGGTGAGCGGCGTGAACGCGCCCGGATGCTCGTCCGGGAAAATCTCGCGCAGGGTGCGCTCGTAAGCATCGGGCATCTGCCGGTCGGGGAAGATGAAGTAGAAGTTGCGGTACTCGGGGTCGCCGGCGCGCGCACGCTGCGCCCACTCGTGCTCGTTGCTGGTGTGGTTGAAGATGAAGTCCAGGCACAGGCTGATGCCCTCGCGGCGCAGCTCTGCGGCCAGGTCGCGCAGTTCGTCCATCGTCCCCAGCGCCGGGTTCACCTCGCGGTAGCTGCTGACTGCGTAGCCGCCGTCGTTGTTGCCCGCCGGCGTTTTGAACAGCGGCATCAGGTGTAGATAGGTCAGGCCGAGTTCCTTGAAGTAGGGGATGCGATTACGAATGCCTTTCAGGTTGCCGGCGAACAAATCCACATAGCACACGCCGGCCAGCATCCGGTTGGACTGGAACCAGAGCGGGTCGCGTTCGCGGGCGGCGTCGAGTTCCTTCAGGTCGGCCGGGCGCGCCAGCCAGGCTTCGGCAGCAATCTCCAGCGTGCGTTCGATGTGGAATAGCAAATCGTAACGTTCGCCGTACACGCTCACCAACAAACGGAAGAGGCGCGGGTAGTGCCGCCTCAGCCGGCGCTCGAACACGGCCCAGTCGGCGGCGGTCGTTCGCGCCGCGTATTTTTCGACCAGGCGCGGCAGTAGACGGCGCAACGAGATTTCGGTTTCGGAGTCGAGCCAGGCGGAGTCGGGCATGGGGATAGAGACTGAGGATCAGCGATTGGAGATTGAAGATTGGGCCAGGGCGAGGGCGCCGAGGACGCCGGCGCGGTCGCCCAGCGCGGGCAGCGTCAAGTAGGTTTCGATGGAGTCCAGCAGGGCCGGCGCCCGGATGTAGCCGTTGAGCAGTGCCTGCACGCCGGCGCGAATCTGCGGCAGGAGCTGCGGCTGCGCCATGACGCCGCCGCCCAGGATGATGCGCTGCGGCGAGAGAGTGCAGATGTAGGCGGTGAGGGCCAGCGCGATGTAGTGGGCTTCCAGTGCCCAGGCCGGATGCTCGGCAGGGAGGGTCTCGGCGCGCGCGCCCCAACGCTTCTCCAGCGCCGGGCCGGAGGCCAGCCCCTCGAAGCAATCACCGTGGAAGGGACAGACCCCGGGGAAAGGGTCGCGTTGCGGGTCACGCGGGAGGCGGATGTGGCCCATCTCCGGGTGCAGCAGGCCGTGCACCAGACGCCCGCCGACCATCGCCCCGCCGCCGATGCCGGTGCCGATGGTCAGGTAGATGAACGTATCCAGCCCCTGCGCTGCACCCCAGCGATGTTCGCCAAGCGCCGCGCCGTTCACGTCCGTATCGAAGCCGACGGGCACGCCGAGCGCGCGCCGGAGCGGCCCGGCCAGGTCGGTATTGGCCCAGCCCGGTTTGGGCGTGGAGGTGATGTAGCCCCAGGTCGGTGAGCGCGGGTTGAGGTCAACCGGCCCGAAGGAGGCGATGCCGATGGCGGCGAGCTGACCGCGATACGGCTGAAAGAACTCGATGACCTGCCGGATAGTCTCGTCCGGCGTGGTGGTGGGGAAGCGCGCCTCGGCGCGCAGGTCGTCCGGCCCCGCGCCGACCGCACAGACGAACTTGGTGCCGCCTGCTTCCACGCCGCCAAAGAGCTGGGTCGAGATGTGCACCATGTATAATCACTTCCGAATTAGGAGAGCATAGTATGGCCGAGATCACGCTGAGCCTGCCCGATATCCTGGCAAATCGCCTGTTGCCGCTAAAGAAACAACTGCCTGAACTTCTGGCTCCGGTCACCGGCCAGGGCTTGCCATTATCTGCGCAGGCCTATCGTGAATTGCTTGAGCTCGTTGCGGCGCGCCCTACTCCGCAGAGAAAGTATCTACTAACTTCAGTCCCGACGCAACGACGGCGACCTGAGTGAATTTGAAGCCGCCGAATTGGAACGGTTGCTGCACGTCGAGCACCCCGTGCGCGCGCTCAAGGCTCAGGCACGCGAAGAACTCTTACAGTAATGAGCGAAACGCTTCCGGCTGCTTTACTGCGACTGCTCGTGCTACAGCTAATTTGTTGAAGCTCGATGAGCAGCAGCGTATTGAAGAGCGCCTGGCTCTTCTGAAGCTTGGCCTGTATCACTGATCTCGCCGATCGCATACTCCAACCATAGATAACTATATGCCGGCAGCGTCAGCGTTCGGCCATGCAGGGTGGGCGCGCCGGCGGCCCGACTGGTCAGGACGACGATGCACGGCGCGGCTTCAGGCAAGGTCAGCGTCTGCGTCTCCGCCGAGAGGTTGTGCACGGCATCCAGCCGTCTGCCGGCTGCGGTGTGGCGGAAGGTGAGCACCGCGCCGTTGTTGTCCAAAACCGGCTCGACGTGGCTGCGGCCCAGCAGGCGAAGCCGGCGGCGGGTGGCAATCATCTCGCGCACGGTGTGCCAGAGCGAGTGCGGGTCGGCCATGGCCGCCTCCACGTTGACGCGCTCGTAGCCGTACACCGGGTCGGCGATGGGCTGCGCGTAGAGTCGCTCCGGCGGGGCGGTGGAGAAGCCGGCGTTCGGGCCGGCGCTCCACTGCATGGGAGTCCGCACCCCGTTGCGGTCGGGCAGCCGGATGTCGTCGCCCATGCCCAGCTCATCGCCGTAATACAGGATGGGCGAGCCGGGCAGCGTGAATAACAGTGAGTGCGCCAGTTCCAGCTTGCGCCGGTCGTTGTCCAGCAGCGGGGCGAGGCGGCGGCGAATGCCGAGGTTCAGGCGCATGCGCGGCTCCGGCGCATACTGCTCCCACATCCACCGGCGCTCTTCCGGCGTCACCATTTCCAGCGTCAGCTCGTCGTGGTTGCGCAGGAAGGTGCACCACTGGCAATTCGGAGGGATGGGCGGCGTGCGCGCGAGGATGTTCGCCACAGCCGAGCCTTCGCCGCGCTTGAGGGCCATGAACAGTCGCGGCATCACCGGGAAGTGGAAGGCGAGGTGGAATTCATCGCCATTGCCGAAGTAGGGCCGCACGTCCTCCGGCCACTGATTGGCCTCGCACAGAAGGATGCGGCCGGGGTACTCGGCGTCCAACACGCGGCGCAGCTCCTTGAGGTAGGCGTGCGTCTCCGGCAAGTTCTCGCAGTTGGTGCCCTCGCGCTCGAAGAGGTAGGGCACGGCGTCTGCGCGAAAGCCGTCTACGCCGAGGTCGAGCCAGAAGCGCAACACCTTGAGCATCTCGGCGCGCACGGCAGGGTTATCGTAATTTAGGTCGGGCTGAGACGAATAGAAGCGATGCCAGAAGTACTGGCCGGCCTGCTCATCCCATGTCCAGTTGGATTTCTCGGTGTCGAGGAAGATGATGCGAGCTTCGGCATATTTCCGGTCGGTGTCGCTCCACACGTAATAGTCGCGATAAGGCGAGCGACGGTCGGCGCGCGCCGCCTGAAACCAGGGATGCTGGTCGGAGGTGTGGTTGAGCACCAAGTCGGTGATGACCTTCAGCCCGCGGGCGTGCGCTTCCTGCAAAAAGGTCTTGAAGTCGTCCAGCGTGCCGTAGTCCGGGTGAATGCCGAAGTAGTCGGCGATGTCATAGCCGTCATCGCGCAGCGGCGAGGGATACATCGGCAGCAGCCAGAGACAATCCACGCCCAGCGCCTGCAGGTAGTCCAGTTTGCGCGTCAGCCCGGGCAGGTCGCCGTGGCCATCGCCATTGCTGTCGAAGAAAGCGCGAAGGTACAGCTCGTAAAAGACGGCGTCTTTGTACCAAAGCGGATCGGTGTTCATAGGGGCGAGGGACCGGCGCTCAATCTGCAAGGCCATTGCGGGCGATCACTTCGCGGTACCAGTGCGCGCTTTGCTTGGGGATTCGGCGCTGCGTTTCGTAGTCCACGCGCACCAGGCCGAAGCGGCGGCTGTAGCCCCAGGCCCATTCGAAGTTATCCAGCAGGCTCCAGACGTAGTAACCGCGCAGGTCCACGCCTGCCTGGAGGGCGGCATGGGCAGCGCGGATATGGTCGCGCAGGAAGTTGATGCGCGCCGTGTCCGCACAGAAGCCCTGCCCGTCGGGCCGGTCGTTGAACGCGCAGCCGTTTTCGGTGATGTAGAGGGCCGGGTTGCCGTACTTCGTTTTCAGGTCGAGCAGCACCGCAGTCAGGCCGGGCGGGTTGACGCCCCAGCCCATCTCGGTGCGGCTCCAGCCCGGCGCGGAGAGCGGCTGTGCGTGCGCCTTGAGCACGCCGCCTTCCACCGAGTGGGAGATGACCTCGGTGGTGTAATAGTTGACGCCGAGAAAATCCAGCGGCCGGCGGATGAGGTCGAGGTCGCCGGCTTGCATCTTCGGGGCGTGCGGGCCGATCCAGTCCATCAGGCTCTGCGGATAACGACCGTAGTAGATGGGATCGAGGAAGAGGGAGACGGCGTTGGCGTAGTAACGGTCGCGGGCAGCGACGTCAGCCTCGCGGTCGCTGAATGCGACGTAGTGCTGCGGGTTGAGGGCGATGCCGATCTGGCCGGAGTAGCCGCCCTGACGGAAGGCTTGCACCGCCAGCCCATGCCCGAGCAGCAGGTGGTGGACGGTCTGGTACGCCTGCGACGTGTCGCAAATCCCCGGCGCATGGTGGCCGTTCCCATAGCCGAGGAAGGCGATGCACCAAGGCTCATTGTGCGTGACCCAGAAGCGCACCCGGTCGCCCAGCCGTTTGAAGACAACGGCGGCGTAATCGGCAAAGCGGTAGGCACAATCGCGGGCCGGCCAGCCGCCGAGGTCTTGCAGGGCCTGCGGCAAATCCCAGTGGTTGAGCGTGACGTTCGGGGCGATGCCGGCGGCCAGCAGGGCATCCACCAGCCGGTCGTAGAAGTCCAGGCCTTTGGCGTTGACGTTGCCGCACCCTTCGGGCAGCACGCGCGTCCAGGCGATGGAGAAGCGATAAGCCTTGAGGCCGAGCGACTGCATGAGCGCCACGTCGTCGCGCCAGCGGTGGTAGTGGTCGCAGGCAAGGTCGCCGTTCTCGCCGTTGAGGATGTTGCCGGGGCGACGGCAGAAGCGGTCCCAGATGCTTTCGCCCCTGCCATCTTCGTTCCAGGCGCCCTCGATCTGATAGGCGGAGGTCGCGACGCCCCAGAGGAAGTTGGCGGGGAATTGGATTGACATGACCCGGTAACAGTTCCTGAGTTACTGCACAGCGCGGCTTTTAGCTGCAATCAAAGGGATCCACGAAGTTACACACGAAGGATGCGCAGCGTTCTTTGTGTTCCTTGGTGTGACTTCGCGCATTCGGACTCCGCCCGACCATGATGATCTTGCGAAGGCAAGACTACAGGACGGCAACGGCGCGGATAATATCACGTATCCGCACCGTCATCTTCGGAGGTTGCCGCACCTCATCAGCCCTTGATCGAGCCGGCCAGCAGGCCGCGCACGAAGAAGCGTTGCAGCGCAAAGAAGACTGTCAGCGGCAACAGCATGGAGATGAACGCGCCCGCCGTCAACAGGTGCCAGTCCGAGCCGCGCGAGCCGACGATCTCGGCCAGCCGCTGGGTGATCACCTGCACATCGGGCTTGGCGCCCACAAAGATGAGCGCCACCAGGTAATCGTTCCACACCCACAGGAACTGGAAGATGGCGAAGGAGGCCAGAGCCGGCACCGAGAGCGGGATGATCAGGCGAGTAAAGATGGTGAAGTGTGACGCGCCGTCAATGAACGCGGACTCCAGAATATCGCGCGGCAACTGGCTGATGTAGTTGTAGAGCAGATATGTTGCCAGCGGCAGGCCGAAGCCGGTATGGGCCAGCCAGACCGCCAGGAACGTGCCGTTCAGGCCGAGGGCCACGTAGTCGCGCAGGATGGGCACCAGAGCGATTTGCAGCGGCACCACCAGCAGCGCCACGACAATGATGAACATGAAACGCCGGCCGGGGAAGCGCATCCAGGCGAAGCCATAGGCGGCGAAGGCCGCGATCAGGATCGGGATGACGGTGGAGGGGACGGCGACGATCAGGCTGTTGAGGAAGGCGTTGCCCATATCATCACCCTTGATGACCTGCTCGTCGCCGGCCTCGTTGCGGATGATGTACTCTTTGCCGGTCAAGACGTTGGCATAGTTCTCCAGCGTGAATTTTGTGTTAGCCGTCCACCGCAACTCTTGTACTTCGATGCGGCCCAGCCGACGATTGCCCACCCAGGTTAGCCGTTTGCCGTCGGGGGTGGTGATACCGTTGCGGAACTCCTCGAAGGTGCCACGGACGCCGCCGATCTCCATCACGCCGGTGCGGTCTACGTCTGCCGGAATTTCGATCTCGCCGGTCTTGACCCAGGCGAGGTGCGGAAAGACCGTCCACCACCCGGAGATTTGGATATCGGTGCGGTCACGAAAAGAAGAGATGAAGAGGCCGAGGGTAGGAATGAGCCAGACCAGGCAGATGAGGCCCAGTGTGCCGTTGACGAACAGGGCAGACAACAGTTTTTGAATTTTCGGGGTGGTCATGAGAAGGCTTCCCGCTCGCTGAAGGAACGCAGGTTGTAGATCATCACCGGAATCACTGCCAAGAAGAGTACTATGGCGATGGCAGAGCCGACGCCAAAATCGCGATTGGTGAAGTACTGCCGGTAGAACTCGGTGGCGATGACGCTGGTGCCGAACTGGCCGCCGGTCATCACCCAAACTACGTCGAAGATTTTGAGGGTGAAGATAATCACCGTTGTAGTGACGGTGATGATGGTGCCCATAATCTGTGGGATCATGATGTCGGCAAAGACCTGCCACTCGTTGGCGCCGTCCACGCGCGCCGCCTCGAGGATCTCGGTGGGGATTCCTTTGATCGCTGCCGAGAAGAGCACCATCGCATAACCGGCTTGCAACCAGACAACGATGACGATAAGGAACAGGCTGTTCCAGGGCGGCGGAATCAGCGCCGTCCAGGCTTGCGGCTCGCCGCCCAGCGCTACCCAGATGGCGTTGAGCAGGCCGATTTGCGGACTGCCCTTGTCTTTGACTTCGTAGATGAAATTCCAGATGACGCCGGCGCCGACGAACGAGATGGCCATCGGCATGAAGATGATGGACTTGGCCAGGGACTCAAATCGGCTGCGGTCGGCCAGGACGGCGATAATCAGCCCGAAGAACACCGTCAGGCTCGTCCCCAGAACCATCCACAACAAATTGTTGCGGAAGACGTTGAGCATGTTCGGGTCGGTAAAGACGAAGACGTAGTTCTGCAGGCCGACGAAGGCGGTGCTATCCGCATTGAACAGACTGATGTATAGGGTGCGCAAGGTGGGGATGGCGAGGAACCAGGCCAGGATCAGCATCGCCGGCCCGACGAACAGGAAGGGCTGCAGGCGGCGCACCCACGCCGGCGAGAGTTGCTCCACCAGCCAGTTGGAGACGAAGTACAGGAGCGCCGCGCCGCCGACGCCCCAGACCACGGCGACGATAGCGACCAGCCACTTGGGGGCGTCGCTATCGCGCAGGAAGATGAAGCCCTGCCACAAGCCGAGGAAGGTCACCAGCGGGACGACCAGGGCGAGCGCCAGGCGTCCCAAATTGGTCGTGAGCCACGTCAACGGGTTGGATGGAAGGGCAGTCGTGTGTTCCATAAATAAGCTCCTGACTTTGGTCGCAAAGTGCAGACGCGGCGCATTGATTGCTGCGAGAGTTAGTCGGTAATAGCGGGGAGGAGAATAGCTTCCCCTCCCCACAGCGTCAATCGGTCTCAGCCGGGCGGACAACAACCAGGAGATGTTACTTCGGCCAGGTCGCGTCTATGTTCTTGAGGGCCGTATCCAGGTCAACCGTGCCGGCAACGTAAGACGTCATCTCCTTCCAGAAGGAGCCGGCGCCGACCTGACCGGGCATCAAGTCCGAAGCATCGAAGCGGACGGCGGTGGCTTCCAGGATGATCTTGGCCACGCCGCGATCTACGTCGTTTGTGTACCAGCTGAGGTCCGAGTCCAGGTGGGGCGAAATCGCGCCGCCAGAACTGACCCACGTCTTGAGGTGTTCGCCGTAGGTGAAGTACTCCATCACTGCAAGCACCTCCGGGCGATCCGAGAAGGCAGCCCAGATGTCGCCGGCCACCAGCACCGGCTTGCCGTAGGCCGGGTCAATGCCGGGCAGATAGAAGAAGTCGTAATCCACGCCGGCCTTGGCCTCTGGGGGGAAGAACGAGGTGATGAAGTTGCCCTGCTTGTGGAGCCAGCACTTGGGCGGATCTTCGAACATCGGCGTGGGTGCATCGCCGAAGAAGGTGGTAGCAATGGCCGCGCGCCCGCCGAACACGTACTTGTCGTTGAACCAGATCTTCGACCAAGTCTCGATGGCCTTCTTCACTTCTGGCGAGCTGAACGGCAGCTTGCCCGCGACCCATTTGTCGTAATTCTCCAGCGAGGTCGTGCGCAGCATCATCTCTTCCGTCCAGTCGGTGGCCGCCCAGCCGGTGGCCGCGCCGGACTCGATGCCCACACACCAGGGCGTATCACCGTCGGCGACGATCTGATCCATTAGGGCCTGAAGTTCCTCCCACGTGGTTGGGACCTTGTAACCGGCCTTGTCGAAATCGTCCTTGGGATACCAGACTAGCGACTTGGCGTTGACGCGCTCCCAGACGCCGGCCATGATTTTGCCGTTCGGGCCGTCCATTGTGGCCATATCCAGCCAAGAGGGATTGTAGCGCTTAAGCAGGTCTTCGCGGCTGAAGTATTTGCTCAGGTCTACCACCTTGCCGGCTTTGGCGAAGTTGGCCAGCAGGCCGGGTTGCGGGAAGTCCACGATGTCCGGGGCGTCGGCGGCGTCCACACGTGCGCCGATGGTGGCCTCGAACTCTTTGGTGCCCTCGTACTGAATGTCAATGCCGGTCTTCTCTTCGAACTCCTTGATGGTGGCGTTGAACTTGACGGCGTCCTCGTCCGTGAACGGACCGGTTGCCGTTACCTTGGTGCCCTTAAACTCGCCGGCCAACGCACGTTGCAGGAAGGAACCGGAAGGCGCGGACGGCTGTGTGGGCTGTGGCGCCGGTGGCTGAGTGGGTTGTGGTGCCGGTGGCTGAGTAGGCTGCGGCGCAGGCGGCTGAGTAGGCTGCGGCGTCGGGGTCGTTGCCGGGGCGCAGGCCGCCAGCAGCAACGCGGCCACCGTCAGCAGGCTCATCAGTTTCCAAATATGCTTAGACATTGTCTCCTCCAAAGTTTGTGAAAATTGCCGTTGTAACAGACGGTAGAGTAGATAAGTAAACGTATCGCCGGTTTCCGATCACCTCCTCTCTATGGGATGTCAGGCGGTGGGGCGGTGGTGGCGCGAATGACGAGCTGCGCATTCATGACCTCGCAGACCGGGTCGCTCAGCCGCCGTTCCATCATGGCCAGCAGCAGCTCCATGCCACGACGCCCCGACTCAAACAGCGACTGGCGCATCGTCGTCAGGCCAAGGTATTCGGCGATTTCGATGTCGTCGTAGCCGACGACGGACACATCTTCGGGCACGCGCAAACCCAGATCGCGTGCGGCTTCCAGGACACCCATCGCTTGGGTGTCACTTGCAGCAAAGACGGCGGTCGGCCTTTCGGGTAAGGTGAGCAGTTCCTGGGCGAGGCGGCGCGCCTCGGCGCGGCTATGCGGCCCCCAGCGATGCCACTCCGGGCGAAAGGGAATGCCGGCAGCTTCCAAGGCACGCCGATAGCCTTTGTAGCGGTCGAAGCTGGCGGTGAAATTGAATGGCGTCTCGAAGGCATCGCTGAGGTAGGCGATGCGCCGATGGCCGAGGCCGATGAGATGCGCCGTGGCCTGTCGCCCGCCTTCCTCATCGTCGGTGATGACCCGATTGAGCATGGTGAGCGAAGGATGGTTGGCATCCACCAGAACTATCGGCACAGGGCTATCGGCCAGGCGGGGGAGGTCTTCGTCACGGGGGGCCAGGGAGATAATCAGAACGCCATCGGCCCGTTGCCGACGCGGCACCTCTCGAAAGTAGATGTCGCGCTTCTCCGGCGTCTCAACGTTGTAAAGCACCAGGTCGTACTGGCTTTCGGCCAGCACGCTCTCCACACCGCGCAGCCGCTCGACGAAGGCCGGGCGCGTGAAGAAGGGGGTGATTACGGCGATGGTGAGCGTCTTGCCGAGGGAGAGGCGGCGAGCGGTAGGGTTTGGGGTGAAGTTGAGTTCGGCGATGGCGGCTTGGACGCGCTCGCGGGTAGACGGGCTGACCAGGGGGCTGTTGTTGAGGACACGAGATACAGTGGCCAGGCCGACCCCGGCCCTCTGGGCTACGTCGCGGATGGTTGCGGGCATCTACTGGAACCGATTTCAGAGCTTGCTGGAACCGGTTTCAGGATAGCACCGAAAAAACCGAAAAGTCAACGGTCTGCGCGAAATCTTTAAGCAAAGTTGATGCTGGCGTGGGCGGTTTCATCTGTAGGCGAACGTTCTCCATAATTCTATTTCCAGTAAGTTCGCGAACGTTCGCCAAGCCACGTGGAAACAGAACCGGAACTGGCTTGATATAACCGAAATGACATGCTTATGCAAAAGTAGGTGTCTTCGCCGGTGAATTTATCGCTGAGAAACGGCCGTTATAGTTTGGGCCGCGCCCTCTCAATGATGGCGTTGAAATCTACGCCGGTAGGCAGCGCGCCAAACAGCAGGCCGCCCTCCCCGCTAAGCCGGGAGGCGCAGAAGGCGTCGGCGACGGCGGAAGGCGCGTGCCGCACCAACAGCGCCGCTTGCAGGGCCAGCGCCAGCTGCTCCACCATACGCCGCGCGCGCGCCTCGACGTCGTTGGCCTTGAGCAGCTCGGGTTCCAGCCGCGCGATGAAGCGATCGAGGTGAGTGTTGCCGCCGCGAGCCAAATCCAGCTCGGCGCCCAGAGCTTCGAGCGCAGCCGGCTCTTTGCGCAACGCGCGCAACACGTCCAGGCATTGGATGTTGCCGGAACCCTCCCAGATGGCGTTGACGGGCACGTCGCGGTACAGGCGGGCCAGCGGCGACTCTTCCACGAAGCCGTTGCCGCCCGTGCACTCCAGCGCCTCGGCCACGCCGGCCACGGCGCGCTTGGTGATCCAGTACTTGCCGATGGCGACGGCGATGCGCGAGAAGGCGCGCGCTTCGGCGGAGTGCGGGGCCTCGTCGAAGCTGCGGGCCAGGCGCAGCGCCAGCGCGGTCGCGGCCTCGGACTCCAGACACAGGTCGGCGAGCACGTTCTGCATGAGCGGCTGATCGAGCAGGCGCTTGCCGAAGGCGGAGCGGTGGGCGGCGTGGTGCGTCGCTTCCGCAACGGCGCGGCGCAGGGTGGCCGCCGAGCCGAGGGCGCAATCCAGCCGTGTGTGCCGCACCATCTCCATGATGTTCGCCACGCCCCGCCCCTCCTCGCCGATGAGGCGCGCCCACGCGCCATGAAACTCCACCTCGCTGGAAGCGTTGGAGCGGTTGCCGACCTTGTCCTTGAGCCGCAGGATGTGGAAGGCATTGCGCGCGCCATCCGGCGTCCAGCGCGGCAGAAGGAAGCAGGAGAGGCCGCGGGGCGCCTGCGCCAGGACTAGGAAGGCGTCGCACATCGGCGCGGAGCAGAACCACTTATGGCCGGTGAGTGCGTAGGCGCCGCCGCCCAGCGGTTCGGCGCGGGTGGTGTTGGCGCGCACGTCGCTGCCACCCTGGCGCTCGGTCATCGCCATGCCGAAGAGCACGGCGCGCTTCTGCACCGCGGGCACGAAGCGCGGGTCGTAGTCGTTCTTCAGCAGGCGCGGCTCCCACTCGGCGGCTAGGTCGGGCTGAAGGCGCAGCGCGGGCACGGCGGCGAACGTCATCGTGATCGGGCAACTGGCGCCTTCTTCGATCTGATGGCGCAGCATCACCAGCACGGCGCGGACGACGTGTGCACCGGGCTGTGGGTAGGTCCACGGCAGCGAATGCGTGCCCGCCTCCAGCCCCAGCCGCATTAGTTCGTGCCAGGCCGGATGGAAGTCCACTTCGTCAATGCGGTGGCCAAAACGGTCGTGCGTGCGCAATGTGGGTGTATAACGGTTGGCCAGGTCGCCCAGGCGCAGCGTCTCGGCCCGCCCGCAGATTGCGCCGAACTCGCGCGCCTGTGCTTCGCCCCAGCCGCCGCCCTCACGATACAAAGCCTCGCGCAGAGCAACGTCCTGTTCAAAGAGGTTGTAGTTCTCCAGCACGGGCGGCTGGTTGAAGACTTCGTAGGGAGAGCGATTCATCTATGGCCTCTTGCGAAAAGCAGTTTGCCGCGGAGCACGCAGGTATCTCAAAGAAGAACTCTGTGCAGCCTCTACGGTTTGTTTGTGGAGTGCCAAAATAGTAAGCAACAAAGAGTTTTTACGACTATCTCAAGCCGTCACAATCTGCACACCCATGGCATCGAGCACGAAGTGAATGGGATTGATGATGGTCGTGGAGGCCGAACCGGCGAAAAGCAGACCGACGACGCGCTTCTCCATGTCCAGCACCGCCGAGCCGGAGTCGCCGCCCTGGCTCATCGCGCCGGCCAGCAGCTGCCCGGTGAACGTGGCAATCGGCCCGCCGTAGTTTACGTTCACCGTCACATCAATCTGCTGGATGCTGCCGGTGGTGTAGCCGGTGGTGCGTCCGGACTTCTGAATCACAGTGCCCAGGGTGGCCGCGCCCACCCCTGCCGGCACGCCGATGTTGAGGATGTCGGCGTTCACCAGGTCGGGCACGGTGGGACGGCACAAGGCGCAGTCCACTTTGTTGTTACCGGGCGCATTCTGCACCTTCGGCTTTGGCAGGATAATCGAAAGCGGCGAACAACCGTTGCCCGGCCCCGGCGCGCCGGTGAAGTAAATCGGAACGAACTCCGCCAGCGTGCCGATTTGGTCGGCGCTGGTGCCGCCGTCGGCGCGGCCCGGCTGCCAGATCGGGTCGCCGATTTGCGCATTGTTGCTGTTTGCGATGACATGGTTGTTACTAAGGATGAACCGCTCGCCGCCCTTGCTCACCAGGCAGCCGAACGTGCCCGCCGTAACCTGATAATGGCCGAGGCTGACGCCGGGGCGCGCAGGCCGCATCTTCTCGCGCGGGTTCTGGAAGGCGACAATCTCGCCGGTCTCGATGACGTCGGTGCGGATGCCTTCCACAGTCTTCGGCACGAGGTCGGCAGCGCTCAATTCCGCTTCGGGCACCTTGCGCCGCACCGAGACAATCACGGCCAGCTCATCCGTGACCACCCCGCCCGTCACTTTGTAGCCGACGCCGACCGCGACCACATTGGACTTTCCGGTGAGATCGGCTTCGCTGGCGCGCTTGGCCTGACGCACACTTTCGAGAATTGCGGACATGATGGGTTCCTCCAGGTTTAGGGAGCAATGGCGGATGAGGCTTTGTTTTGCGGCGTATCAAGTGTCATATACCACGTGTCATGTGTCACGTATTGCATGTTGCGTATTGCATGGTGTGCACGCAAAACCTGTCAGCCGCACCCTGAGCGGACGCTGAGCGAAGCGAAGCGGCAGTCGAAGGGGCGGCACGTTCCCTGGCAACCTTTGCGTGCACACTATTGCATGTTGCGTGTTGCATATTACGCCGGCTTTCGGTGTTACAGGGCGGCGATTTCGCCTGTCTCCACCACATCCACCGGCACGCCGTCCAACATGGTGGGGATCAGGTCGCGGCAGTCGAGTTGTGCGGCAGGCATCTTCTTCCTGACCGAGACGATGATGCAGATTTCGTCGGTGAACGCGCCGCCGCGCACGCGCCGGCCCACACCCACAGCCACGACGTTAGGAAGGCGCAGTAGGCTGGCTTCGTGACGGCGCTTGACGGCGATGGCGCGCTGGACAAGGTTTTCAGACATGACTCGACCTTTCTGCCGGCGGCGTCCCCATAGTACGCCCATTTACGATTAACGCGCAACGGGGAGTTTTTAGAGGCAAAGCGCTGAGCGGGCGGCTTGTGGGGCACGCTAATCACCGGCGCGCTCCGGCTTGCCGCGGTGTGGTAACAGGCGCGCTCTAAGCTTTTGTCGCACGGCGCTCAAGCGGCGGCGCAGCGGCGGTAGGCGCAGCGCCAGCAGACCGGCCAACACGCCAGCATAGATGAGCGGCTCGGTCAGATCGGCCTTTACCAGCAGAATGAAATGCAGCACGGCCAGGCCGGCGGCGAGGTAGACGGCGCGGTGCAGGTCTTTCCACGCTTTGCCTAATCGTCTCTGCCAGCCCTTCGTCGAGGTAAGCGCGAGCGGCAGCATCAGCAGCAGTGCGCCCATCCCGGCCAAAAGATAGGGCTTCTCCAGCACCTGCCGGTACAGCTCCGCCCAATCCAGGCCGTAGTCTATCACGGTGAAGATGAGCATATGTGCAGTGGCGTAGAAGAAAGCGTACAGCCCCAGCCAGCGGCGCAGCGGGATAGCCCAGTTCCACCCGAAGAGGGTAACGGCAGGGGTAACGGCCAGCGACAGCAGCAGCAGGACGAGCGCAGGCAGGCCGGTACCGAACGTCAGGTCCTGGATCGGATTGACGGAAAGGCGACCGGTGTACGCATGCCAGGCCAGGTTGAGCGCCGGCAACCAGGCGCCGAAGTGAACGGCGAGCAGCGGCCAGGGAATGTGGCGAGGCGAGGGGGACACGGGGAGGGAGGTGGGTTGCGTATTGCGTATTGCGTATTGCGTATTGCGTGGTGATACATGCCCGGCTTCAATAGTTCAAACGCAAGTCCATCCCTTCGTACAGGCTCGCCACCTGCGCGGAGTAGCCGTTGAACATCAGGGTCTTGCGGCGACCCAGCTCGCCGATGCGGCGCTCGGTGGCCTGCGACCAGCGCGGGTGGTCTACCTCCGGGTTGACATTGGCGTAGAAGCCGTACTCGTGCGGCGCGGCGGTGTTCCACAGCGTGTTGGGCCGGCTATCCGTCAACTCAATTTTGACGATGGCCTTGATGCTCTTGAAGCCGTACTTCCAGGGCACGACCAGCCGGATGGGCGCGCCGTTCTGCGGCAGGAGCGCCTGCCCGTACAGGCCGGTGGCAATCGTCGCCAGCGGGTTCATAGCCTCATCCAGCCGCAGGCCCTCGGTATACGGCCAGTCGTACCACGGGCTTTTCTGCCCCGGCATCTTGTCCGGCGCATAGATGGAAGTAAACTTCACGTACTTCGCATCCGAGGTCGGTTCAACCTGCTCAAGAATCCGGGACAGCGAAAAGCCCTCCCACGGGATGACCATAGACCAGCCCTCGACACAGCGCAGGCGGTAGATGCGTTCCTCCGACGGGAAGGTCTTGAGGATGTCCTCCAGCGCGTAGGTCTTCGGGTTTCGCACCAGGCCGGTCACCTCCACCGACCAGGGGTCGGTCGGAAAATCTTTGGCGAGCGAGGCTACAGCCTGTTTGTTCTCGGAGAACTCATAGTAGTTGTTGTAGGTGGTGATGGCCTCGAAGCTGGTGGCCGGGTCGCCCAGCTCGTCCTTCTTTTCGCCGCTGCTCGGCGCGGCAGCGGTTGGCGCTGAAGCAGCGGGGGCATTGGCGCCACAGGCCGCCATGAGCGCCGAGCCGGCGGCCAGCACGCCGAGCTTCAGAAAGCGGCGACGGGAGCGATAAGCGTGTTCGGGGGTGATTTCAGAAGAACGAATCTTCATGACGAGACCTCAGGTTGGATACGGACGAGCCGGGCCGCTCACAGGTCTTTCGATGTCATCCCATGTGCGCCCATGCTCAAATTTTATCGCGCCTGTACATTTGCCAACGGATGCTGCAACGGATGAACGGCTAACAGCGGATGTGCGCCTTCCTACCAGCATCACTATCCGTTCCATCCGCCGCCAGCCATCCGTTCCATCCGCTCGTGTGCACGCAAAACCTGTCAGCCGCACCCTGACCCTTCGGCTTCGCTCCGCTGAGCGCGCTCAGGGGAGCGGCGGGCGTCCTTCGACTGCCGCTTCGGCTTCGCTCAGCGTCCGCTCAGGATGCCCGCCGCGCAGGGCATCCTGAGCGTGGCTTCGCTTAGCGAAGCCCGCCGAAGGACGAAGGGGCGGCACGTTCCCTGACAACCTGTGCGTGCACACCATCCGCTCTCATCCGTTGACAACATCCTTTCATCCGCTGGCCACTATCCGTTCCATCCGCTCATCCGCTCTCCATCCGTTGACAGCCATCCGCTACATCCGCTCCCTCATCCGTTGCCCCATCCGTTATACTTGCCTCAGCATGCCCAAGAAAAAGAACCAACCCCCGCCTCCTTCCCCGCTTCAGGTCTGGATCATGGCGGCGCGGCCCAGGACTCTGCCGGCCTCCATCGCGCCGGTGCTGCTTGGCACGGCCATCGCCTGGTATGACGGCGTCTTCCAGTTAGGGCCGGCGCTGGCCGCGCTGGCCGGTGGCGTGCTGTTGCAAATCGGCGCCAATCTGGCCAATGACGTGTTTGACTTCCGCAAAGGCGCAGACACGAAGGAGCGGCTCGGCCCGATGCGCGTGACGCAGGCCGGCCTGCTTACGCCGCAGCAGGTGCAGACGGGAATGTGGGTCGTCTTTGGGCTGGCGGCGTTGTGCGGCGTGTACCTGGCCTGGGTCGCGGGCTGGCCCATCCTCGTCCTCGGCGCGGCGGCCATCGTCGCTGCCATCGCCTACACTGCTGGGCCGTTCCCGCTGGCCTACCACGGGCTGGGCGAAGTGTTCGTCATCTTGTTCTTCGGGCTGGCGGCACTGTGCGGCACGTACTACGTACAGGCCGGGACGGTGAGCGCGCTGGCCTGGTGGGCAGCGGTCGCCATCGGCCTGCTGGTCAGCAGTATTATCGTGGTCAACAATTTGCGCGATATTGACACCGACCGCAAAGCCGGGAAGATGACTCTGGCGGTGCGGTTAGGGCCGCAAGGCACGCGCTATGAGTATCTAGCGCTGATGCTGGGCGCGTACGCCATTCCGGTCATCGTTTGGCAATTGGGGCTGGCGCCGGCGACGGTGCTGTTGACCTGGGGGACTTCGCTGCGCGCCGTGTACCTGACGCGGCTACTCTGGGCAGTTACAGGTCGGGAGTTGAACTCCGTGCTGGCAGGGACGAGCCTGCTGGCTCTGATGTATTCCCTCCTGTTTTCCATCGGCCTGATCGCTGCCCGGCTGATCGGGTGACGCTTATTCTCCCGCCATATGACCTGTGAGGCCAAACACGGTACAAACGATGCGACCCGCGAGACGCTGCGGGTCGCATCGTTCTTTGCAATCGGCGCTTTGTGAAAGTCGAGGCCGCTCATTTCTCCGGCACCGGCGAATAGGGGCTAATCTTCTTTATCTTGGCGATCAGACGCGCGCGAACTTTGGCGTCGCGCTCGGTCAGCAGACGGGCCTTGAGTGCCCGGACCTTCTTGCGCTTGTGGCGGCGGCGCTTGACTTCGCGGTCGCGTTCAACAAGTGGCATACACAGCCTCCGATCAAAGTTGGTTTTAGTCTGCACTCGGGCGCGGATGGTAACACAGCCGCGCCGGAGGCGCTACGGTCGCGGCGTGGGCGTGCCGGCGGGCCGGTCGGTAGAGTCCGCGCCGGCAGGCGTCAGGCCGGCCAGGTAACGTTGGCAAATCACTGCGCTCTCGTTGTAGCTGTTCTGCACGGTGATGTCGTCGGGGGCAAAGTTCAGCGCCAGGCCCAGATAATACAACGCCTCGTTCGGCCCACACTTGAAGTTGAAGGCCAGCAGATTGCCGTAGGTGTAGTAGAACTCCAGCGAGGTGTGGTTCAGCGGCAGCGGCTCAACGCGCACCGTTTGCGTGGTGGTGATGCCGGTCTCATAGGTGTAATCGCCGCCGAGGATGGCCAGCTCCAGCGCCGGTTGGGCGCTCTCATAGTTCTTGCGCTTGAAGTACAGCACACCCAAGCGTCCGTGAATGAGCGGGTTGTGCGGCTCGAGGGCCAGAGCCTGTTCCAGATACTGCTGAGCTACGCCCAGTCGGTCAATCTGGATATTGGTACGCGCCAGGTCGAGATAGGGGATGACGTTTTTAGGATTGAGCGACAGCGCGCGATTGAAATACAGGATAGCCTGCTCGAAGTTGGCCTGCATCAGCGCCTCACTCTGGGCGCGCAGCGCCAGGGCGCGATAGTTGAGGGCCACCTTGCGATACAGCTCGATGACGTTGGGGTTGATGGCGATGGCATCCTTGTAACGCTTGATGGCGCCCTCGTAGTTGCCTACGACTTCGTTAGAATAGCCCAGCGCCAGGTGCGTCTCGATGAGCGTGGGGTCGAGACGCAGCGCCGTTTGTGCTTCTTGAAAGCCCTGGTCGGTGTTGAGCTGGTCGTTGAGGATGAGCGAATAGTAGGCATGCGCCGGCGCATAATTCGGGTCGAGGCCGATAGCCTGCGTGGCCGCCGCCTGCGCTTCATCGGTGCGGCCCAGCTCGCGCAGTGCCCAGGCTTGAATAGCACGCGGGCGCGGGCTATCCGGCGCCACCAGGATAGCCTGACCGGCCCGCTCCAGTGCCTTCTCGTACTGCTGGTCGAAGATCAGCACACGCGCCAGCCCGACCAGATATTCTTCCGTCTGCGCGTTGACCTGCGGCCCGCGCTCCCGGCTCTCGAGGGTGATGGCGAGCGCGTTTTCGTAGGCGTTGATGGCGGCTTTGAAGTTGCCGGCGGCGAATTGAGCGCGGGCCTCCTCAGCCCAGGAGAGCGGGCTGCGCGTCGGCGTCGGCGTCGGCGCAAATGGGTCTTGAACCTGCACCGCCCCCTCCTGTTGAAGCCGATAGAAAATCAACACGCCGGCCAATCCGGCCAGCAATAGGATGATGCGCCACAGCGAGCGCGAACGCGGACGTCGCAGTGGAACGGAACGACCACGCAGGTACATCGGAAGGTATCTTAGCAGTCTCTTTATGGCTCTTTATGGGCAGCTTGCGCGCATCTTATCATTCGCAAAAGTGCAACGTCAAGAAAATTACGCGCTGCGCCGAAAGAACGTAGGGCAATCGTCAAAGTAAGATAGCTTAGACCACCATTAATCACACTTCTACATCGCCTTTATAATGGCCGCTCCGGGTATGTCAACCTCCCACTCTCCCGCGACGACGCGAACTGCTTCTGTGCCCTCGCTGTCCACCCTGGGCCTTGTTTTTGGGCTGCTGCTCCTGCTTGTCGTTGGTGTCTCGGCCTGGGCCGGTTATCAGGCCGGGCAGGCGCAACGCGCTGCGCGGGCGCAGGCCGCCGAAGCCGCCGAGCTTGAAGACCAGTTCCGGCGCGGCGTGGCCGACCTAGCGGCGGCGCGCTACCGTTTGGCCGCTAGCCGCTTTCAATACATCCTTGAGCGTCGCCCCGACTATCCCGGCGCCGCCGAGCGCTTGGCCGAAGCGCAACGTGCCTTGCAGGTGACCGTTGTCCCGACGCCCGCCCCCACCGAACCGCTGCCTGCGGCCGATACACAAGACCCCGCAAAGATACTGGCGCTGGCCCGACAACTCACGGAGAGGGGGAACTGGGACGGCGCGCTGTTTGAGCTGGCGCTGGTGCGCGCCCTCGCTCCAACGTATGAGCCGCTCACGGTAGACGGCCTGATCTACACCGCTCTGCGCGGGCGCGGTATCGCTCGCATTCAGGGCGATGTGATGGAAGCCGGCATCACCGATCTCGACCACGCCGCCCGCTTCCGCCCGCTGGATGAACAGGCACGCAGCTACCGCGCCTGGGCGCGCCTCTATCTGGCCGCGCGCAGCTTCTATGGCCTGGACTGGCCGCGCGCCCTCGGCATCCTGCGCGACCTATATGTGCTTGCGCCCAACTTCAAAGACACTTCGGCGTTGTTGTATGACGGCACGGTGAGCTTTGCCGCTCAGCTCAGCGCTGCCGGCGACGCTTGCCAAGCCGCCGAGTATTACGCTTCTGCCCTGGCGTTGCGCAACGAACCGGCTATTGCCGAAGCGCTGACCCTCGCTCAAACCAACTGCGCGCTCACACCAACGCCAGACCCAAACGCACCAACGCCTGACCCGAATGTGCCCCCTCCTGAAGCCGGGACTCCTACGCCAACACCCTGAAGCTTATGTTGTGCGGCTCTGCTTGCTTCAATTGAGCCTGCCTGTTATGATGCTCGCCTGTCCGGCGCGATGCGCCTCAAACCGATCGTGCGCGGGGGGCGGCTGAAGAGCCGCCTTTTTTCATTGCGTTCTTTTGACCGAAACGACGCCCCAACTACACACGTCATGTTGGTGTTCAGGAATACTTGTCCTATGCATCTGCCTGTTTATCGCAGGCTGGCAAGTTTACTGGCGTTCAGCCTGCTGCTGAGCGCGTGCAGTCCCAGCCCTACTCTGAGCTACGAGCCGCTTACCGGCGACCGCCCTTTTGCGCAGCTCGTCGAAGGGCTGTCCGTCAGCGCAAACCCCGCCTCGCTGAGGGCGGATTTCGGCGTGAACCTGCGCGCCATCCCGGCGGAGGCGCTGGCCAACGGCAACTTCGGCGATGCCATCGCCGAGGCCGCCCATGCCGCCCGCCCGCCCTCGCTCACGCAGCATAGCCCGCTCTTCCGCCTCAGCCAGAACGGGAATGCGCCTGAGCAACTCTTTCTCTCTCTCGTTGCGCCCGCAGGAATGGATGCCGATCAACTGGATGTCTATGCCTGGGATGGCGCAGCATGGCGCTTTCTTCCATCTCAAGCGCGCGGTGGACAACGCGTGGCCGCAGTCAATCGGCTGCCGCAGGCGGTAGCGTTGTTTGAGGCTGCGCCCCCTTCACCTCTCACCGCCATTCTCATCGAGCCGGGCGACCTCTGGCCGCTCAACACCGTAGCCATCGGCTCCCAATTGCTGCTGGGCGGAATCACCGCCGAGGGCAACGGCACCTTCAGCGGCGTGCTTCCCAACCTGCCACCCGGCGTTAGCGACCCGCTGTTCCCCGTCGTGCGCGCCGACCTGGCCCGGACTCCTGCGCTGCTCGATGACCCGGCTCTGCGCATCGTACATCTGCGGAACCTGCTCGGACTGGCGGGCAGCTACGCCGGCCTGGCGCTCGACTACCGTAACCTGGCTGCCGGGCAGCGCGACTCTTTTACGACTCTGGTGAGCGAGCTGCAAACGCAACTACGCGCGCAGAACAAAGTGCTGTGGTTGATGCTGGACGCGCCCACCGACCCGAACAACACGGGCGGCTATGACTGGGCCGCGCTCGGCGCAGCAGCAGAAGGCATCATCATGCGCTTACCCAACGACCCGCGCGCTCTGGGCAACGGCTCCGCCGACCTGTTGTTAGCCTGGGCTACCGGTCAGGTGGAGCGCAGCCGCCTGCGTCTGGCGACTTCGGTGCGGGCGATGAGCAGCAGCGCCGGCAGAGTGACGCCGGTGGACGCCGAAGTTGCCTTTGGCGCACTCGGTTCGGCGACTCTCGGCGATGCGCAACTGCTGGCCGGCCAGCCCGTCACTCTGACTCTTGCCGGACAGGCGCAGGCACTCGACTTTGACCCTGAAGCCTTCGCGCCGCGCCTGACGACCCCAGACGCCACCTTCTGGCTGCCTACAGCCGCGACTCTGCGCCGGCGCTTCGCTCTCGCCGAGAAGCACCGCCTCGGCGGCGTAGTGGCCGAGGACTTGTTCCACGCCGACACGCCCATCGAGATGCTGGCCACCCTTAGCGATTACCGCAGCGGCGCTCCTGCCGGCGCCACGCCTGAGACGGTTGCGCTCACGTGGACGGTTCACGATGCGAACGGCGTCGTGGCGCAGGCGACGACACAGCCCGGCGAGGCGTTCGTCTTCACCCCGTCGCAGGCCGGCGACTATCAGGCCGTTGTTCAGCTACAGCTCGGCATTGCGCAGCGCGTGCTTAGCAGCGTGTCGTTTCAAGTGATGGCTGCGCCGGCTCCCACACCGATCGCTCGGCCACAACCCGGCGGCAACGCCGGCAGCGGCGGGAACACCGGCGGGAACACGGGCGGCAATAATCCCGGCGGTAGCAACACGGGCGGCGGAACCTCCGGTGGCTTTGTACCGCCGCCGCCCGTCACCGGCGGAATCTTCGAGCTGGGCGGGCAGGTGCCCGGTGTCATCGCCCATCCGGCGTTGATGAAGCAGGCCGGCATGCGCTGGGTCAAATTTCAGGTGCGCAGCGGCGGCGGGGATTACATCGCGGCTGCCAGAGCCAACGGCTTCAAGGTGCTGCTCAGCGTCATCGGCGACAAGAACCGCGCAACCGACCCGAGTTACTGGAACGAGTATGCCGGCTGGGTGGCCGGCCTGGCGGCGCAGGGCGCAGATGCCATCGAAGTCTGGAACGAACCGAACATTGACCACGAGTGGCCCGAGGGGCAGATCAGCGGCGCAACTTATACGCAGCTGTTGGCCAAGGCATACGGGGCCATCAAAGCCGCCAACCCCGGCACGCTGGTCATCAGCGGCGGGCCGGCGCCCACCGGCGCGGAGGCCGCCTTCCCGGGCCGCGTGATGAACGATGACAAGTTCCTGGCACAGATGGCGGCGGCGGGCGCGGCCAACTACATGGATTGCGTCGGCGTGCATTACAACAGCGGCACCACCTCACCCAACGCCACCACCGGCAGCACGCTGGGTGGCTATCACTACTCCTTCTACTTTTGGCCGATGGTGGACGTGTACTGGAACGCCTTCGGCGGCAGCCGGCCGTTGTGCTTCACCGAGCTAGGCTACCTGACGCCTGAAGGCTACGGCCCGCTTCCACCCCATTTTGCCTGGGCCGCTAACACCACCGTCGCGCAACAAGCGCAGTGGCTGGCCGAGAGCGCCAGCCTGGCCGCCGCCAGCGGCAAGGTGCGCTTGATGATTATCTGGAACGTGGACTTCACCCACTGGTCGGGCGACCCGCAGGCAGGCTACGCCATCGTCCGCCCCGGCGGAACTTGCCCGGCCTGCGCCGCCCTGGATGCCGTGATGCCCTGATACCGCCTTGCCGAACAGCTTAATTATCCCTTGAGAGACCTATGAGCCGGAAAGATTCTGAATCCATGAAGGAACACGAAGAAACACGAAGAAACTTGCGCCCCCTTCGTGCAACTTCGTGCCCTTCGTGGACTCCTTCGCGCCTCCTTCGTGCAACTTCGTGCCCTTCGTGGATCCCTTCGGTTGCGGCCGGAAGTCGCACGATGATGTCCCGATTTGCTCCGCTACTGGCCGTGTTCGCGCTGCTGGCCGGCTGCACCACACCGGCCCCCACCAATGCGCCGACCCCACTGGCCGAACTGCCTACCGTGGCGGTGAACATCGCGACCGTGACTCCGCCGCTGGCGACGAACACTGCCACCGCCGAACCACCGACCGCGACGACCGAACCTACGGCCACCTCTGTCGCGCCCCCACCGGCCACGGCGACCGCGAGCCAGAATCAGGCAAGCGTCCTCACCGTTCTGCAAAACGCCAACCTGCGCGGCGGGCCGGGCACAGCCTACGACGTGGTCGGAAGCCTGAACGCCGGCAGCACCGCCGAAGTGCTGGGCCGCGACGCTTCGGGGAGCTGGTTGGCCGTGCGCGTAGGTGATCAGCAGAGCTGGATAGCACGGGACCTTGTCAGCTATGCCGGCGAGGTGAGCGCACTGCCCATTCTGGCGGCGCCGCCCACCCCTCGCGTTGTGGCCGCGCTTACACCCACAGTGCGGGCTGTCTCATCCGCTACCGGCGGGGCGCGCGGCATCACCGGCAGTTTGCAGATGTGCGGCGGCAAGACCACGTTCGCCGCCGGCACGGAGCGCATCTGCTTCATCGAGACCATTCGCAACACGACCAACGCCACGGTTCAATACGGCATCATCGGCGTGCTGGCGACGAACACGGCAACCGGCGCAACGCAGTTCCAATCCAGCTGGAGCGCGTTCACCGGGCCGTTGGCCATTGACCCCGGCTGCACCGGGCCGACCGATCGCTGCGGCGGCCCCTGGGAAGATGGCATGTACATCGCCACGCCGGGCACCTACCGGCTCACGCTCAACATCTGCTTCACGCCCAGCATCGAAGGCTGCACCAGCGGCGGAGACTGGGTGACGCTGACGCCGGGCATTGAGATCGTGGTGCGGTGACTCTTTCGCAAGGGAACGACCATGACCGACCAAACGACTCAATCCGTCCCGACCCCGCCATCGCGTCCGGGTTTCCCACTCGGCGCCGTCATCGGCATCGCTGTGCTGGCGCTGGTAGGCGTGGCGATGCTGGGCTTCGCGCTTATCAGCCTGATTGACCAAAGTCCCCCCCCTCCGCCCACCCAGCCGATTGCCCAGCTTCCTACAACTGCGCCGACCGTGCCCATCGTCATCCCCACCGCCACTGCGCCGCCGCCCGCCACTCCCACCGAGGCCGCGCCGCCCACCGTTGCACCCACCGACACACAAGCCGCGCCGGCGCCGGCAACAACCACCGCCCCTACAACACCCGTGCTCACCATCAACGTCCCGGCCAATGTACGCTCCGGCCCGGGCATTAACTATCCCGTCATTGGCGGCCTGAGCGTTGGCGCAACGGCAGAAGTGGTTGGGCGCGATGCGTCGGCGACGTGGTATGTCATCAACTATCAGGGTGGCCAGGGTTGGGTCTCTAACCAGGTAGCGCAGTATTCCGGCGATACCAACGCACTGCCGGTCATCGCCGCGCCTCCCACACCCCGTCCCATTGCCACGCCGGTTCCACCCACGCCCACGCCGCGCCCGGCGGCCACTGCTACCGGCGTCGCCGGCGGGATCGGCGGCATCCGTGTGGACTACTTCTATCTCACCAACAACATCACACAGGTCAGTGCAGGGACCCCCTTCCAGTTCCGCTTCAAGATTACCAATCTCACCGGCCAGCCGCTGCACTTCGGCGGCATGGGCGCAATTGCGCTGCCGGGCGGCCCGGCTCAGCCGTCATGGTCAACCGTGACGGATGGTAAGCCTATCCCCATTGGCGGCGAATTGGAGTGGGAAGACAACATGGTGATCACACAACCTGGCACCTATAAGATTCATTTAGGCATCTGCCCACAGGGTACGCAGTCTTCGTGTGAGAACCCCGCCGGCTGGCAGGTGCTGAGCGCCGGCATCACCCTCGTTGTCAACTAATTCAACTGTTGGAGAAATGGGTCAGAAACGCAACACTCTCTCTTTGTTCGTCGGACTGTGGCTGGGGCTGACGGCGGTGGCCGGCCTGTGCACTTTCATTCTACTTTACTGGGCGACCTCCGGCGGATTCGATAGCGACGCAGCGGCCGCACCCACGCAGCCGCTTGCTATCGTGACTAACTGGCCCACCACCCCAGCGCCAACGAACCCTGCGCCGCCCACTTCTTCTGGCGAAGCCCCGCCGGCCTGCAACTGGCTGCCGCTCCCGGCCTCGGGCTTTGGCTATGGCATTCAGGTGCATGCCCTTATGCCGGGCAGCGACAACAGCTATTGGATGACGATGGTGCGCGACAAACTGGGAATGCACTGGGTGAAGCTTCAGGTGCGCTGGTACTTCCTGGAGCCGCAGCCGGGCCAGATTGACTGGTCTCTGCTCGATAGCGCTATAGATGCAGCCTGCGGCAACGGCCTGCGCGTCATGCTCTCCGTGGTGGCTGCGCCAAAGTGGACGCGCGCTAACCCGCTGCCCACCGAGCTGGGCGAAGCGCCTCCCGACGACTACCAGCTCTACGCCGACTTCGTGGGCAAGATTATTGATCGCTATCCCGGCAAGATTGCAGCCATCGAAGTCTGGAACGAAGCGAACTTGGAGCGCGAGTGGAACGTGCCCGCAGGCGTCAACGCCGCCGACTTCGCCCGCCTGCAACAGGTGGCTTACAACGCCATCAAGACGCGCGACCCGAACATCATCGTCATCGCGGGGGCGCCCGCACCCACCGGCGTCAATTGCAATGGCTCCTGGCCGGCCTGCAGCGGCGGGCGGCCTGTAGTGGTGGACGACGCCACGTTCCTGCGCCGTTTCATCGCCGCCGGCGGCCTCAACTACGCCGATTGCATGGGTACGCACTCCAACGGCACCAACCTGCCGCCGACGGCGGACGGCGCCAATCCACCGCCTAACATCGGCTATACCTTCACCGGCCCGTGGACAACGCCGCACTACTCCTGGGCGCTCAAGAGTCAAGTAGAGACCTATGCCCGCATCATGCAAGAGGCCGGCATTCGCAAGCCGCAGTGCGTCACCGAGTTCGGCTATGCCGCTGCAGTGGACGGGATGTTTCCCGAAGGCTATGGCTTCGCCGCCGACATCAGTGAGCAGGAGCAGGGCCGGTATCTGGTGGAGGCCTTCAACTGGATGCGCGACTCCGGCCTGGTGCAAATGGCCTTCCTCTTCAACCTCGATTACGGCCCCAAGGGCGGCGACCCGTCGCAGGACGACAACGTCATCTTCAGCCTGCTCACCCGCGCCGGTGCACCCCGCCCCGCCTTCGACGCCATCGGCGCGATGCCCAAGCCATAGATTGGGGATTTGGGATTTGGGATTTGAGATTTGGGATTTGAGATTTGAGATTTGGGATTTGAGATTTGAGATTGAAGGCACCCTACCCTCATAATCTTCAGTCTTCCATCTCCAATCTCCAACCTCCAACCTCCAACCTCCAATCTCCAATCTCCAATCTCCAACCTCCAATCTCCAATCTCCAACCTCCAACCTCCAATCTCCAATCTCCAATCTCCAATCTCCAACCTCCAACCTCCAATCTCCAACCTCCAACCTCCACCTCCATGCCCTGCCGCCTCAGCTTCATAGCCCTGTGCGCGCTGCTGGTGGCCTGTGCCTCGCCATCACCCGCGCCAACAGCAACACCGACCACCGTAGCCCGTCCATATCCGCTGCCGCCGCGCATGCAGTCGCCGGAGTACGGCATTCAAGTCTTTCTGTGGTGGACGATTGACGGCAAGACTGCCGACAACGACGTGCGGCTGGTGCGCGATATGGGCTTTGGCTGGATCAAGCAGAAGTTCAGCTGGTTTGATATCGAGCTGGCACCGGATGAGCACGCCTGGCAGCGGGCCGACTGGATCTTGGAGATGGCGGAGAAGTACGGGCTGAAGCTGCTGATCCGCCTGGACGGCATCCCGCCCTGGGCCAGAGTAGACCCGGCCGGCGTTCCTGCTGAGGAATTCACGCCGGTAGATGTAACTCAGTTCGCCGACTATTGCGGCACGGTAGCTGCGCGCTACGCGGGCCGCATCGCTGCCTACGAGGTGTGGAACGAGCCGAACCTGGCGCGTGAGTGGGGCGGCCGGCCGCCCAACCCCACCGGCTACGTCGCGCTGCTCAAAGACTGCTACCTCGCCATCAAGGCCGCCGACCCGCAGGCCATTGTCATCTCTGCCGGTATGGCGCCCACCGGCACCGATGACCCTGCCGTGGCGATGCCCGATGACAAATTCATCACGCTGATGTATGAAGCCGGCGCCGCGCCGTACTTCGATGTACTCGGCGTCCACGCGCCCGGCTTCATGAACCCGCCCGAACGCTCGCCCGACGAGACCGAGGCCGACCCGGCCCTGCAGGCGCGCTGGATCACCTTCCGCCGCGTCGAGGACCTGCGCGCGCTGATGGTGGCGCACGGCGATGCCGACAAACAGGTTGCCATCACTGAGATGGGCTGGACGACCGACCGCGTGAACCCCGGCTACTCCTGGTTCGCCGTCACGGAGGAGCAGCAGGCCGATTACCTGGTGCGGGCCTATCAGTTTGCTAAACGGAACTGGTCGCCGTGGATCGGCCTGATGAGCATGGTCTACATCGCCGACCCGTTCTGGACGGAGGCCGACGAGCAATACTGGTGGGCCATCACCCGGCCGGTGAAGCCCGGCGACCCGCCGCAGGTGCTGCCGGCGTATGAGGCGTTGAAGAGGATGGAGAAGTAATCGCGCCCGGTATCACCTTCACGGAATACGCAATACGCACTACGCAATACGTAATTCCGTATTTCGTATTCCGTATTGCGTATCACGTAGGGCGCGCCACCTTCACCCACTCCCCCACCAGATGCACGCCCCAGCCTCGGGGCAGCACGCTCTCCAGCAGAACGCTCAGCTCAAAGAAGAAGTCGTTGAAGGCCAGATAGCTGGGGTCGTGGATGGCGCGCAGGGAGACCACACGGAAGCCGCAGGCGGCGGCCAGCGCGCGCAGCTTGTCCGGCGTGTTGGCACGGTAATGCACGCGGAAGGTGTCGGCCTCGGCGCGGCCATACAGACGCGGCACCAGCGCGCGCTGCACGGCGGGCAGGAGCTGGCTGCCGCGGTTGACGACGATGAGCGGGTGCAGAGCGTTCGGCGTGAGGAACAGGAAACCGCCGCCCGGCTTCAGCACACGCGCAACTTCCAGCAACGCCTGACGCGGCTCCGGCAGATGCTCCAGCACCCAAAGCGCCAGCGCCACGTCGAACGCAGCGTTCTCGAAGGGCAGGCGCTCGGCGAGGGCACAGGCAAGTGGCATGGAATTCGCCCTCACCCCTGACCGTTCTCCCGCCGGGAGAGAGGAGCGCGTGCGGTGCTCGCGCAGCGAGGCCCGGTCGGGGTCAACGCCCACCGGCAGCGACACCTCGCGCCAGAACAGCTCCATCACCCCGCCGCGCCCGCAGCCCACGTCGAGCACGCGGCTCTCGGGCCGCAGCCGGCGACGCACCAGGGCCTCGAACTCCGCGCTGCCGGCACGCCAGTCCGGGTGACGCTTTTGATACCGGTCACGATAGGCGTTTTGGCGGGAGAGGGGGAGCATATCTCGCGGAGGGAAAAGCGGAAACCACGGGGAAAAGAGGGAAAGGGTAGAGCAATGGGGGCGGCCTATCGCGGTGAGAGCGGATTTGGGACAAGTGGGGCATGGTTACATCAGCGCGTCTCTGCTACCGTAGGCTTCACCCCAGCTTGCTGCTGAGTCGGCCCGGCGTCTAACAGGCGGCGGGCAAGCGTTGAGTCCTACACAGGATTCTTTGAAGAATTTTTGAACCGACGTTAATGACACACGATTAGGATGTGGTTTCAGGGAAAGGAGTAAACCCGTTATGCAATACGATATCTGCCCGTTTTGCGAAGCGCGCGCCCTGGAGCTGAGCGCCCGCTC
>JAVQXV010000248.1:0-4480 GCA_033577755.1 Anaerolineales bacterium | reverse complement strand
GGCTGAGCGACCGCAAGTGGTGTTACATCCGCATGGAGGGCACCACCTTCGGCAATGCGCCGCTCAACCTTGAGCTGAAGCTTGAAGTCTGGGACAGCCCCAACTCTGCCGGCGTGGTGATTGACGCCGTGCGCTGCGCCAAGCTGGCGCTAGACCGCGGCCTGGCCGGCCCCCTCAAAGGTCCGTCGGCCTACTTCATGAAAACGCCGCCTGAGCAATACACTGACGACGTCGCCCGGCGCAAGACGGAAGAGTTTATCGCCGGAAAATGATGACTGATGACTCATTCATCACTCTCCCCTTCCTTCGGATGCATGCACGCCGAAAAGTCTAAACCCAAGCCCTTAACACCGACGGACTGGATGCGCAGCCGGATGAAAGGCGTGACCGAGCCGGTCGCCGAAGCCTGTCTGCGGCTCGGCCTGACGCCTAACCTAATGACGGCTCTCGGCCTGGCGTTCAATGCCGCCGGCGCGTTGCTGGTCGCCTCGGGCCACATCTCATGGGGCGGCGTGCTCGTCCTCATCGGCGGCCCCTTTGACGCTCTGGACGGCGCGATGGCCCGCCGCCTCGGCCAGCCAACGCACTTCGGCGCGTTCGTGGACTCGGTCACCGACCGCTGGAGTGAGATGTTCATTTTCATGGGCCTGCTGTACTACTACACCACCGGTCCCGACCCGCTGGCCTGGTTATATGCGCTGCTGGTCTTCCTGGCGACGATGGGCAGTGTGATGGTTTCATACACCAAGGCGCGTGCCGAGGCGCTCGGCTTTGATTGTAACGTCGGCGTGCTGACGCGCCTGGAGCGCTATCTGGTGATGGCCCCGGCGTTGGTCTTCAACGTGCCCTGGCTGGCGCTGTGGATTGTGGCCATCCTGGCGAACGTGACCGCGCTGCAACGAGCCTGGCATGTGCGCCGGCAGGCGCTGGCTAAATCAACCGAGAAATAGGTTGTCGCAATGTACTTCGACCAATTCGGAATCCACGTCGGCCCTCTCTACTTTCGCTACTACGGCTTTATCCTGGTCGGTGGCGCGTTCGTCGCGGCCTATCTTGCTTCGCTTGAAGCCAAACGGCGCGGCCAAAACCCCGAGATTGTGTGGGACGGCCTGCTCTGGACGCTCATCGCCGGCATCATCGGCGCGCGGCTGTGGCATATCTTCACTCCGCCGCCCAGCATGGTGGCGAACCGCATTACTACCCAGTATTACCTGGAGAACCCTCTCGAGGCCATCAACACCCTTCAGGGCGGCCTCGGCATCCCCGGCGCCGTGCTCGGCGGCTTGCTCGGCCTGTACCTGTTCACCCGCTGGAAAAAGCTGAACTTTCTCGAATGGGTGGACATCGCCGCACCGGCCTTGCCGCTTGGCCAGGCCATCGGGCGCTGGGGCAACTTTGTCAACCAGGAGCTGTACGGCGTGCCGACCACCCTGCCTTGGGGCATAAAGATTGACAACCCCATCCCGCCCTACACGCCCGACCAGCGTTTTCATCCGCTCTTCCTCTACGAGTCCATCGCCAATCTGCTTATCTGTGGCGGCCTGCTCTACCTGGCCCGCCGGCGCGCAGACCGGCTTAAGCCCGGCGACCTGATGCTCATTTACGGCATCGCCTATCCCACCGTGCGCTTCTTCCTCGACTTTATCCGGCCGGACAATGCCCAGTTCTTCGGCGTCAACACGAATCAGGCCTTCATGGTGATTGTGGCCATAGCCTCGACACTGACGCTGATTACGCGCCATCGCCGCCGGTTGCGCCGCTACGAGCTGAAGGCGCAACGCGAAGCGGGTGCGCCCACGCCGGCCCCAGACCCTGTGCCGGCTGTCAAGCCACCGGTAGAGGAAGGCACACCGCAAGCCGAAGCGCGCGATTAGCCGGGCAACAACTTGCGGCAGCTACCGGCAAAGGTGCCTACAAGCATCTGCTGAAGCAAACAGCCCTCACCCCCTCACAATCGCCATCCCGCGCCAACTTTTCCGCCCCGTTCAGCGACCATACAGGCTCTATAATTGGGGCATGGTCGAAGCTCACGAGCTGGTCAAACGGTTCGACGACTTTATTGCAGTGCGCGGCCTCTCGCTCCGTGTGCAGCCCGGCGAGGTGCTGGCGCTGCTTGGCCCCAACGGCGCCGGTAAAACCACCACCGTGCGCATGTTGCACGCCATCCTAAAACCGACTTCGGGCTGGGCACGCGTCGCCGGCTATGATGTGGTGCACCAGGCGGAGGCAGTGCGTCGCAGCGTCGGTGTGCTCACCGAACATCACGGCCTATACTTCCGCATGCAGGCCGAAGAATATCTAAGCTTCTTCGGCGAGTTGTACGGCCTAACGCCTGCCATCTGCCGGAAACGCGCCGCCTATTGGCTGGAACGCTTTGGGATGCGTGAGGCCATCTCCAAGCGACTCGGCGAGTATTCCAAAGGCATGCGCCAGAAGCTGGCGCTGATTCGCGCCCTGCTGCACGACCCGCCCGTCCTGTTGCTCGACGAACCGACTTCCGCCATGGACCCGGAGTCGGCGCGATTGGTACGTGACGCCATCACCCAGCTACGCTCGGACAAGCGCGCGATTATCCTCTGCACTCACAACCTGACCGAGGCCGAGCAGCTGGCCGACCAGATCGCCATCATCCGGCGCGGAACCATCGTTGCGCGCGGCTCACCGGAGCAACTCAAACGTGACCTGCTCGGCCCGCCCCTGCTCGAATTGCGCACAGCGGCTCCGCTCAACGGTATCGCCCATTCTCTATCCGACCTTGTTGAAATCGTGGAGACCGGCGACAACTGGCTGCGCTACCGCACGCCCGATCCGGCCACCGACAACCCGCTCATCCTGCAGCGCCTGACCGAACGCCGCGTGCCCGTCATCACCCTCGCCGAAGTGCCGCGCAGCCTGGAAGACGTGTACCTGCAAGTGATCGCGCAGCGGTAAACGGCCTGTCCGCGACCGGAAGGACACAAACACCTGCCACGCAATACGCAATACACGCAAGAGTGCACTAAAAAGGTCATGATTGAAACGCTTGGCCGCCACATATGCCGCTTTAGTCGTAATCTCGACGCCATATATGGTGGGGTTCGCGCTGAAAAGTAGTTTTTTCAGTGGACTCACGCAATATGTGATACCTGCCGGTCAACACACAACAATTTCCACCATGACCCTCTCCCGCGCCCTCATCGTCACCCGCCGCGAGTTACGCGACCAACTGCGCGATTGGCGCATTATCTCTCCGATGGTGGTGCTCACCCTCTTCTTCCCATTATTGATGAACTTCACCGCCGATCGCATGCTCGATTTCGTGAAACAGTACGGCGCGAACATTCTTGGCGAGCGGCTGATTCCCTTCCTGTTGATGGTGGTCGGTTTCTTCCCTATCTCGGTCTCGCTTGTCATCGCGCTGGAGAGCTTCGTCGGCGAGAAGGAACGGCACAGCCTGGAGCCGCTGCTGGCTTCGCCGCTCACAGACACCGAACTGTACGTCGGCAAGATTCTGGCCTCTACCCTCCCGCCGCTGCTATCGTCGTATCTCGGCATCTTCGTCTATCTGGTCGGCCTGGCGCTGACGGTGGGCTGGTTCGCCGAGCCTACTCTGTTGATTCAGATTTTGGCGCTCACCGCCGTGCATGGTCTGGTGATGGTCGCCGGAGCAGTTGTGGTTTCCTCGCAGGCCACTTCGGTGCGCGCTGCCAACCTGCTGGCTTCGTTCATCATCATCCCCTTCGCTCTGCTTATTCAGGGAGAGAGCATCATCATGCTTTGGGGTCAGTATGAAGTCCTCTGGTGGATTCTGCTGGCGCTGTTGCTCATCCTCTTCATCCTGCTGCGAATGGGCGTGCAGCTTTTTAATCGCGAGGAACTGCTGGGCCGCGACCTCGACGAGCTTAACCTGAAAGCGGCCTGGCGCACCTTTGCGCAGGGCTTTGTAGGCGCAGGTCGAGGCGCAGGCATCGTTGGCTGGTATCGGAAGGAAGTCTTCCCGACGGTTGTGCGCCTGCGTGCGCCGATTGCGGTGCTCGGACTGGCGCTGTTCGGCGCGGTGCTCCTCGGCTACAGCCAGGCAGCGCAATACCCCAATCTGTTTGTTGCGGGCAACTTCCGGCTGCTGGAGGACATGGGTGAGCATTTTTCACAGTTCGGTTTCTTCTCGCCCACCGGTGCGAGCTGGGTCTTCTTCATCAACCTGCGCGCGCTTGGCTTCGCCTCGCTCCTCGGCATGTTTTCCTGGGGCGTGCTGGCCATCGTCCTGCTGATGGCGCCGCTGGCGCTCGCCGGATTCATCGCCGGACAAATGGCGCTGGCCGGAGTCTCGCCGCTGTTGTTCTTCGCCGTCTTCATCCTGCCGCATGGCGTGGCCGAAATCCCGGCGGCTTTGCTCGCCGGCGGCGCCATCCTGCGATTGGGCGCCAGCGTCATCGCTCCGCCGCCCGGCAAGACTCTAAGCGAAGGCTGGTTGCTGGCGCTGGCCGATTGGGCCAAGATT
>JAVQXV010000247.1:0-4510 GCA_033577755.1 Anaerolineales bacterium | reverse complement strand
CCGCGGTCAACAGTTCAATGGCGATGATGCGGCGCACGTTGTCCACAATCTCCAGCGCGTGGCGCGCGGCGTTGGCGCCCATGCTCACGTGGTCTTCCTGGTTAGCGCTGGAGGGGATCGAGTCCACACTGTCCGGATGCGCCAGCGTCTTGTTATCGCTCACCAGCGCGGCGGCGGTGTACTGCGGCATCATCAGCCCGCTCTCCAGGCCGGGGTGCTTCACCAGCATCGGCGGCAGGCCGTTGCTCAGCTCCGGTGTGACCAGGCGAAAGGTGCGCCGCTCGGAGAGGTTGCCCACGCCGGCCAGCGCGATGCCGAGGCAATCGAGCCACAGGCTCGGCCCCTGCCCGTGAAAATTGCCGCCGGAGACTTTGTACGGCTCGGCCGAATCGGCGAAGATCAGCGGATTATCACTGGAGGCGTTGAGCGCGGCGGTGAAGCGCTCGCGGAGGAAGCCGAGCAGGTCGCGCGCCGGGCCGATGACCTGCGGCGTGCAGCGCAGGCTGTAGGCATCCTGCACGCGCGTCGGGTCCGAGTCCACCAGCCGGCTTCCGCGCAGCAGGGCGCGCAGGCGGGCTGCGCTCGTCACCTGCCCCGGCTGGCCGTTTGCCGCATGCAGCGCCGGATGAAAGGCCTCGCTCAACCCGCACAGCGCCTCGATGGACAACGCTGCCGCAATCTCGGCGTGAGCCAGCACGCGCTCGGCATCATAGACGGCCAGCGCGCCGGCGGCGACCATGAATGTCGTGCCGTTGGTCAGCGCCAAACCCTCCTTGGCCTCCGGCACAAGTCGCTCCAGCCCCGCACGCGCCATCGCCTCTGCACCGCTCAGACGCTCGCCGTTGAAATCGGCCTGGCCACTGAAGTCACGCGCCGGGTCTTCGTCGCGGGTCAACACGACGGCCAGATGGGCCAGAGGGGCCAGGTCGCCGCTCGCGCCGAGCGAGCCTTTGCCGGGAATGACGGGGGTCACGCCGCGATTCAGCATCTCGATGAGCAGGTGACCGAAGGCGGGGCGGATGCCCGAATGCCCGCGGGCGAAGGTGTTGGCTCGGATGACCATCATCGCGCGCACCACCTCGGCGGGCAGCGGCTCGCCCACGCCCACGCAGCATTGCAGGATGAGGTTGCGCGAGAGACGGCGCGTCTGCGCCGCGCTGATGCGCTCCTGCGCCAACGAGCCGAAGCCGGTGTTGACGCCGTACACTACGCGCTTGCTGCGCACCGCCGCCTCCACCCAGCGCCGGCTGGCTTCCATTCGCTCAATCACCTCCGGCGGGTAGGGAGCAACTTTCAGGTGGTGACGCGCCACAGCGACGACATCTTCGGGAGTTAGGGTCGAGCCGGTGAGAGTAAGCATGGCGCGATTTTACTCCACCCTTTTTCTCGCGGCGCAGCGTGCTAAAATGGAGCGCCTTCTATGACGACTACCTTTCACGCGATGTGGTTGCCGGAGACGCACTCCCGTCGCGCCGAACTTGTGCTGTGGGCCGAAGATGCCCAGCACCCTCGTCGCAAGAAACAGCCCTTCGAGCACCCCTTCGCCCTCACCGGCTTCCAGATTGTCTACGAACTGTGGCAGCTGAGCCGTGACCTCTCGACGCAGCGCTTGGCCGAGCAGACGCGCACGTTGACACTCATCCTGCCATCGGACGACCGCCGGCCGTTCCCTGCCGATGCAAAAGACATCGGCAAAGTTGAGGAAACCACGACGGCAATCAAGCGCCGGCGCAAACCGGCAGAGCCGCGCCTGCGTCCGTGGCGCGTGGATGGTGTGGGCCTGACGCCGGCGCAGGCGCTCAACTTCCTGTTGCAGATTCACAACAAGTCATCCTACTACCGTTATAACGCCGGGCCGAGTTTCGCTTTCTGGCAGCGGGCGGCGCAACTGGCGGCGCAAATCCTGGTGCACGGCCAGTTCCTTCCTGCCGCCGACGAGGCCGGCGCCGGCCGTTGGCAGATGATGCTGGCGGATACCACGTTGGCCGAACAGGTGGCGACGCTCGCACGCGCCATGCCGCCCTCGGCGCGTGCGCTGGCCCGGCCGCTGCCTCCGCCACAAGAACTGTTGCAAGACTTTCTCAACGTCGTAGTTCACGACTACGTCAGCCAGGCCTACACGCCGCAGCGCAGTCCGTTTTACGATCCCAAGAAATACCAGCCCAAGCCGCATCCGCCCTCGGCGGCCGATTTCTGGTGGCTCGACCTGTTCCCGCGTCAGCGCCACAACTTCACGACACATCATCGTCCGCCGGAGCAGGTGGAGTTCGGCGCGCAGGTGCGCGAGTGGTCGCTGGCGGCGTATCGCTATCTCACCAGCTCAATGCGAGTTGTGTTCCGCTTGGAGCCGCCGCAGGTAGCCGATGTGCTCGGTGACGCGCCCTGGCGTCTTTCGTTTCACCTTCAGCCCCAAGAGAACCCGGCGACTCTGTGGGCAGCCCGCGAAGTCTGGGAGAACCCGCCGCAGCCCGACATGCCCGACCTGCTGCGCGCCGGCCTGGCGCAGGCCGCCACCCTGTACGCGCCGCTGACCGGCGTCTTGCAGGAAGCTAACCCCGAAGCGCTGCTGCTTGCCACGGCGGACGCCGTCGAATTTCTAGAGAAGTTTGCCGAGGTGTTGAGCGCGCGCGGCTTCGGCGTGCTCGTGCCGACCTGGTGGAAGCAGCGCCGGCGCCGCCTGAGCCTGACGCTGGACTTCAGCCGCGAAGGCTCCGGCCTGTTCGGCCTGAACACGCTGGTGGATTTCAACTGGAAATTGGCCGTCGGCGATAAGACGCTCACGCTGGATGAACTCAATCAGCTGGCGCAGAGCAAGACGGCGTTGGTGCAGGTGCGCGGCGAGTGGATGCAGTTCGACCCAAACGAAGTGCAGGCCGCGCTCAAATTAGTCCAGCGGCATCGCAAGAGCAACGGCAAGCTGGCGCTGGGCGAAGCGCTCAGCCTGGCGCTGGCCGGCCCCGGCGAGTGGGAGGGGCTTCAGGTCGAGTCGGTGCGCGTGGACGAATGGCTCGACGGCCTGCTGCAACGGCTCAGCGGTCACCAACCGCTGGCCATCCTGCCGCAACCGGCCGGCTTTGTCGGCAAGCTGCGCCCGTACCAGCTGAACGGTTTTTCGTGGCTGCACTTCCTGCGGCAGTATGGCTTCGGCGCCTGTCTGGCGGACGACATGGGCCTGGGTAAAACGATTACGCTGCTGGCTCTGCTCGCTAAAGACCTCGACGAGGAGAAACTCACTTCGCCTGTCCTGATTGTTTGCCCGACGACCGTGGTCAACAACTGGGTGCGCGAAGCGGCCCACTTTACGCCACGGCTGAAGTGCTATGCTCATCACGGCCCGCAGCGCCTCAAAGGCGAGAAATTCATCAAGGGCGTGCGCGACTATCATGTCGTTATCACCAGCTATGCTCTGCTGCCCCGCGACGCCGAGTTCATCGAGCAGGTCTCCTGGGGCGGCGTGGTGCTCGACGAGGCGCACAACATCAAGAACCCGGTCACCAAACAGGCGCAGGTTGCGCGCAAGCTCAACGCCGGCTACCGCATAGCCCTCACGGGGACGCCGCTGGAGAATCGCCTGCACGACCTGTGGAGCCTGATGCAGTTCCTCAACCCCGGCTACCTCGGCTCGGCGGAGTCGTTCCAGCGCAACTTCGCCGGCCCGATCGAGCGCGACCGCGATGAGCGCGCCGGCGCCCGCCTGCGGGCGTTGACCGGGCCGTTCATCCTGCGCCGCCTCAAGACCGACAAGGCTATCATCCAAGACTTGCCGCCGAAGAACGAGATGAAGGAGTACTGCGGCCTGACAAAGGAGCAGGCCGCTCTCTATCGCGCCGTCACCAACGAATCGCTCAGGCAGATTGCGGCGGCGGACGGCATCCGGCGGCGCGGTATCATCCTGGCCACACTCACCAAGCTCAAGCAGGTCTGCAACCACCCGCGCCATCTGCTCGGCGACTCCAGCGAGCTGCGGCACCGCTCCGGCAAGCTCAACCGCCTGACGGAGATGCTGGAGCAGGCGCTGGCCGAAGACGACCGCGTGCTCATCTTCACCCAGTACGCCGAGATGGGCGCAATACTGCATGAATACCTGAGCCAGGTCTTCGGCGAGACCCTGTATCTGCACGGCGGCACGCCCGCCGCTGAGCGCGCGCAGATGATCGAACGATTCCAGAACGGCGGGCCACAGCTATTCGTGCTCTCGCTCAAGGCCGGTGGGGCCGGAATCAATCTGACGCGCGCCAACCGCGTCTTTCACTACGATCGCTGGTGGAACCCCGCCGTCGAGAACCAGGCCACCGACCGGGCCTTCCGCATCGGGCAAACGCAGACCGTTCAGGTGCACAAGATGATTTGCCGCGGCACGCTCGAAGAGCGCATTGACGAGCTGATCACCCGCAAGCTGGAGCTGGCCGAGCAGATCGTCGGCGACGGAGAAAGCTGGCTGACCGAGCTGAGCACCGATGAGTTGCGCGACCTGCTCATTCTGCGGAAAGAGGCAATAGATGACTGAAGG
>JAVQXV010000246.1:0-4512 GCA_033577755.1 Anaerolineales bacterium | reverse complement strand
TCGTTCACGCGCTGATAGAGGAACTTGCGGTCGGCCTCGGGCAGCGCGTCGAGGTCGGCGTAGAAGGGGCGCAGCGACTCGTAAGCGGCCTGTGGGTCGGCGCGCAGGGCATTGTACATGCGCTCACCCAAGAAGGGCAGGGCCATTTGCAGAATAATGGGGTTCAGCTTCCGGGTGCGCGTGGTCAACGAGCCGCCGATCAGAATCAACTCGCGCACCCGCGCCGGCTGGTCGAGCGCGACCAGCTGCGCGATGGCCGCACCGAGCGAGTGGCCGATCAGGCCGGTTGTGGTGAGGCCAAGCGCATCCATCAACTCGAGCACCGTGTCGCGCAGAAAAGCAAGCGTGTACGTTCGGCGCGGTTTGTCGCTGCGGCCAAAGCCGGGCAGGTCGGGCGCAATAACGTGATAGCGCTCGGCCAGCGGCAGGAAGACGTGCCGCCACGTATCGGCCTCGTCGCCCAGGCCATGGATCAGCAACAGCGGCGGCGCGTCGGGCGCACCGGCCTCGAAGGCGAACAGCGTCAGCCCCGAGCGCAGCTGCACCTTGCGCACATACGGCGCCAGCGCCGGCCAGGGTTCCATCGGTCGTTGAAACTCGGACATTGAACGTTAACCGCAAAGCCGCGAAGAGCGCAAAGTTTTCTCCTTTCGTTATCCTTTGCGTCTTTGCCTCTTGGCAGTTCCATTCTTCACCGCGAAGCCGCGAAGAATGCGAAGTTTTTCCCTTCGAGTTACCCTTTGCGTCCTTCGCCTCTTTGCGGTTCAACCCTCTTCGCCAATAACTCCAGCCCTTCCTCCACCGTAAGCACCGGCTCGGCTTCGGGCCAAAGCTCGGCGAAGGCTTCCGTGATGTCGGGCACGCCCAGGCCCAGTTCGCGCAGCCGCGCCGCATCGGCGAAGATTTCGCGCGGCGTCCCGGCCATCACCGTCCTGCCGTCGGCCATCACCACCAGCCGGTCGCAGACGCGCGCCAGCTCCGCCATGTTGTGCGAGATGACGACCAGCGTGATGTTACGCTCTTCGCGCAGCCGAAGGATAAGCTCCCAGAGCTGCTCGCGCCCGCGCGGGTCGAGGCCCGCCGTCGGCTCATCGAGCACCAGCACGTCCGGCTCCAGGGCCAGCACACCGGCCAGCGCCACGCGCCGCATCTGCCCGCCGCTCAGCCCGAAGGTGATGCGGTCTTTGAACTCTTCGAACGGCAGGCCGACCGAGTTTAGGGCACGGCGCACCCGCTCACGCACCTCCTCTTTGGAGAGCTTCAGGTTACGCGGGCCATAGGCCACATCGTCGCCCACGTACTGCTCGAAGAGCTGCGCTTCAGGCGATTGGAACACCAGCCCAACGCGCTTGCGAATGGCCAGCACGTCCAGCTTCGAGTCGCTCAGGTCTTGCCCGAACACAATGACACGCCCGCCGTGAGGACGCAGCAGCGCGTTGAAGTGTTGTACGACCGTGCTTTTGCCGCTGCCGGTGTGGCCGATAATTCCGAGCACTTCGCCCCGACGCACCTCAAGGTTCACACCATCAATGGCCTTCACTTCGAGTGGCGTCCCACGCATGTAGAAGTGGGTGAGGGACTCTGCGTGAATGACCGCTTCCCTCATCCCTTGCCCTTTCTCATCCTGAGAAAGAGGATGCGCGCCCCCCTCTCTAGGCGGTGGCGGGGCAAGGAGTGAGGGCATGCTGCGCATCGTGTTCACAAACTCCTTTACCGTCAACGGCACGTTGTCAAGTCCCAGCCGCAGCGCAAGTTGGGTCACCTGTGGCACGTCCATCTGCAACTGTTGCAGTCGCTTCACCTGCCGAAATACCTCGCGGGGCGTCCCCTCCAGCGCAATGCGGCCCTCCTCCATAATAATCACACGGTCAGCTTCGACAGCCTCTTCCATGTAGTGGGTGATGGCGATGACGGTCACGCCTTCGCCGCGATTGAGCCGCCTGACCACGTCCAGCACTTCACGCCGCCCGAGTGGGTCGAGCATGGCCGTAGCTTCATCCAGCACCAGCACTTCAGGCTTCATGGCCAGCACGCCGGCGATGCACACGCGCTGCTTCTGCCCGCCGCTGAGCAGGTGCGGCGCGCGATGGCGATACCGGCTCATCTCCACGCGGTCGAGCGACCAATCTACACGGCGCAGCAGCTCATCGCGCGGCACGCCCAAGTTCTCCGGCCCGAAGGCCACGTCCTCCTCGACGATGGTGGCGACGAACTGGTTGTCGGGATGCTGAAAGACCATGCCGACGGTCGAGCGGATGTTGAGCGTGTATGCGCGCTCCCGCGTGTTCCAGCCCTTCACCCAGACGTTGCCCTGTGTTGGCCGTAGCAATGCGTTGAAGTGTTTGGCGAGCGTGGACTTGCCGGAGCCGTTGTGCCCAAGGATGACGAGATACTCGCCGGTGTACACCGTCAAGTTCACGCCGCGCAGTGCCTGCACCGGCGCAGCCCGCTCCGGCGTATAGGTGTAGTGCAGGTTCTCGACGTGGATGATGGGGAGCAACGGTAGAGGACTCGCTACCCATTACTTTCTACTTTGCTAGAAAGTAGAAAGTAGTGAGTAGTGAAGTCAAAGCGGCGGTGTAAACCGTCCATCAATCGCCGTCCAGCCGCCGTCCACGAAGAGCACCGAGCCGGTGATATAGGCGCCGGCATCGGAGGCCAACAGCAACACCGCCCCCACCAGCTCATGCGGCTGCGCCCAGCGGCCTAGAGCATTCTTGCCGGCGTAGGCTGCGTACCACTCCGGCCGGTTCTTGATGGGCGCGGTGAGCGGCGTCTCCACTACGCCGGGTGCGATGGCGTTGACGCGCACGCCGCGCGGCCCCAGCTCGGCGGCCAGCGCGCGGCACATCTGCACAATGCCGGCCTTGGTCGCTGCATACACGCCCTGTCCCGGCTCCACCACTTGCGCGCGAATGCTGGCGAAGGTAATCAGGCTGCCGCGCCCGCGCTCGGCCATCGCCCGCCCATAGGTCTTGAGCGCGCGGAACGTGCCTTTGAGGTTGAGGCCGATTACGCGGTCGAACTCGTCGTCGCTGATTTCCAGCAGTGGCTTGCGGACATTGATGGCGGGGGTGCATACCAGCACGTCCACCGTGCCGGTGGTGGCCAGCGCAGCGTTCAGGCTGGCCGGGTCGGTCAGGTCAAGCACAAGGGCGGAGGCCTGCCCGCCGGCCTCAACGATAGTGGCGGCGGTCTCGGCATTCGCCGTGGCGTTCACGTCGCCGCAGAATACGCGCGCGCCGAAGGCAGCCAGCCCCTGCGCCGCTGCCCGCCCGATGCCGCTGCCCGCCCCTATCACCAATGCCGATTTGCCGGTTAGGTCGAACAGTCCTTTGTAGTCGTACATACAATTGTCCTAAGTAGAGCGGCGCAGATGATAAAGGGAAAGGGATGGGAAAGCAAGGAAAACAAGAAAAGGAAAGTGGTTCCTCGCTATGGCGGAGTCAATCGGCAGTTGGTCCGTGTTCGGTTGGCGAAACCTTCGTCCATTTCACCAGCCGACCGTGGTGCACAGGCCTCACTACGCCGTCCGCCTCCAACAGGTCAAGGTGGCCGAGGATTTCCGAGCAGCCGAGGAACCAGTCTATGCCGTGCATCACGCGGTTGCTGAAGCTGGCCTCGGTCAATTCCCATAGTGTCTGCGGATGGCCCTCCAGCATCTTCAGGATGCGCTCTTTGCGTCGGGCATGGAAGGCGAGGCGCTGGCGCACCAGCCCGGTCACATCCTCGATCACTTCACCGTGGCCGGGCAGCGCACGCGCCGGCTGCAGCTCGGCCATGCGTTGCATGTGGTACAGATATTCCACCAGCCGTTTTGGACGCGGGCCGTTCATGGTGCTGGGCGGCTCGAGGATGGGGTTGGAGGAGATGTCGCGAATGAAGTGGTCGCTGGCGAGCAGGGTGCGCGTGCCCGGCTCCCACAGGCAGATGAGGCCGCCCGCGTGCCCGGGCGTGTGATAGACGCGCCAGGCCGCGCCGCTGATGAAGAGCGTATCGCCCTCGATGATTTCGCGCGTCGGCGTCACCGGGTCGGCCCATTTGGGCATGCTCGCGCCAGAAGCTTCCATCTGCGCGATGATGTCTGCCGGGACGCCGCTCTCCTCCCAGATGCGATGAAAGAACGGCAGGTGCCGCGCGCGCTCGGCGGCGTAATCCATCAGCCAAGGCGTGTTGCGCGGATGAGTCAGCACTTCGCAGCCGGAGCGCACCGCAATCTCGCCGGCCAGGCCGACATGGTCTACGTGATGATGGGTCAGGATAAGTTGCCGGATGTCTTCGAGGCGATGGCCGTGCTGCGCCAGCGCGGCCTCCAGCGCCGCACGGGATTCGTCCCACTTCGGGCCGGTGTCTATCAGCGTCAGCGGCCCGCTCTCGGAAAGATAGACGTTGACCGGGCCGACGGGGAAGGGCGTTGGGATGGAGAGGCAGTGAAGCACGATTTGAGATTGTACCGTAAGGGTTGTGGATAAAACGGCCATGAAAGGGGGAACACGAATGGGCACGAATGGG
>JAVQXV010000245.1:0-4533 GCA_033577755.1 Anaerolineales bacterium | reverse complement strand
GCTCGCCAAATCTGCCCGTTGAGGAGACGATTGACCTTTGCCTTACTCAACAAGTCGCGTTCCGACTCGGCGTCGTGCAGAAAATGGCGGCGCCGAGTTTTTTTGCCGCAAAGGCAGGTGATGACGCATGGCAAAATCCGATGACAAGATTACGGTCGAGGGCACGGTGGTGGAAGCCCTGCCCAGCACCACTTTTATGGTGGAGCTGGATAACGGCCACAAGGTGCTGGCCTACCTCTCCGGGCGGCTGCGCAAGAACTACATCCGCATCCTGCTCGGCGACCGGGTGAAGCTGGAGCTTTCCCCCTACGACCTGACGCGCGGCCGCATCATCTACCGCTACACGGTTGCGCCGCAGCAGTCCGTCGAAGCCGCCTAGTGCGCCCTCGGCGCAGAAGCTGTGCGGCCCGGCGAAGCGACGCCGTTCATCCTTCTGCCCTTATCACGAAGCAGAGCCGCCTTTCCGCAGGGCGGCTTTTGCATTAAGGCCGCATGCTATAATCCTCGGAGCTTTTGGCAAGTGTTGTCCCCTCACGCACTACGCTCTGCGCACTACACGCCTGATTTCGTGTTCGCAGTCTGTAGCGCCTCGGTCGGCCCATGTTCAAGAACCTCCTCAAGTTGATCGCCGGCGACCCCAACAAGAAGGACATCGAGCGGTACTCGCGGGTTGTTGCCCAAATCAACGACCTCGAGCCGCAGTTCCGCACGCTGAGCGACGCTGAGCTGCGCGCTAAGACCGACGTTTTCAAACAGAGGATCGCCGCCGCAACCGCCGGCATTCAAGACGAGAAGCAGCGCCGCGCCGCTGAGCAGGCCGTGCTGAACGAGCTGCTGCCGGAGGCCTTCGCCGCCGTGCGCGAGGCCGCCATGCGCACCCTCGGCCAGCGCCATTACGACGTGCAACTCATCGGCGGCATGGTGCTGCACGAGGGCCGCATCGCCGAGATGCGCACCGGCGAGGGCAAGACCCTCGTTGCCACCCTGCCCGTCTACCTCAACGCCCTGCTCGGGCGCGGCGTCCACGTCGTCACCGTCAATGATTACCTGGCCCGCCGCGACGCCCGCTGGATGGGGCCGATCTACCGCATGCTCGGCCTCTCGGTCGGCGTGTTGCAGGAGGCCCATCGCACTGAGAACGCCACGCTGGCCTTCCTCTATGACCCCGACAAGACGGCGAGCCAGGAAGACCAGCATCAGCTGCGCCTCGTCCCGCGCAAGGAAGCCTACGCCGCCGACGTCACCTACGGCACCAACAACGAGTTCGGCTTCGACTATCTGCGCGACAACATGGCGCTCTCGCTCGAGCAGCGCGTCCAGCGCGAGCGCTACTACGCCATCGTGGACGAGGTGGACAACATCCTGATTGACGAGGCGCGCACGCCCCTCATCATCTCCGGCCCGTCGCAGGAAGCGCCCGAGCTGTATTACCGGTGCGCCAAGGTCGTCAAGCAGCTCCGGCCCGAGCACTTCGAGATTGACGAGCGCAACCGCACCATCGCCCTCAACGAGATGGGCGAGGCGACCGTCGAGCGCCTGCTCGGCCAGCCGCTGCGCGACCCCGACCGGCCCGAGGAAGTGACCCCGGAGCAGGCCCGGCTGCTCGGCCACATCGAGCAGGCCCTGCGCGCCGAGTTCCTCTTCAAGCGCAACAAGGACTACCTCGTGCAGGGCGGCAAGGTCATCATCATTGATGAGTTCACGGGGCGGCTGATGCCGGGCCGCCGCTGGAGCGACGGCCTGCATCAGGCAATTGAAGCCAAGGAGGGCGTGCCGGTCCAGCAGGACAACGTCACCTACGCCACCATCACCCTGCAAAACTACTTCCGCCTGTACCAGAAGCTGGCCGGCATGACGGGCACGGCCCTGACCGAGGCCGAAGAGTTCGAGCGCATCTACAAGCTCACCGTGGTGGCCGTGCCGCCGCACCTGGAATACATGGCGACGCGCCCCAACTCGCCGCTGGTGGAAGTGGAGCTGCGCGAGGACGGACAGAAGTTCACCTACTTCGCGCGCAAGGACGACCCGGAGAGAAAGCCCGTTTTCTGGCGGCGCAAGGATTACCCCGACCTGGTCTACCGCACCGAAGAGGCCAAGCTGCGCGCCGTAACGCGCGAAATCATCCGCCGCCACCTCTTTGGCCAGCCGCTGCTCATCGGCACTACTTCGGTGGAGATGTCGGAGCGCGTCTCCGAGCGGCTGCGGCCTGAGCCGTTGCAGCGCCTGGCGATGATTCTGCTTATCCGCGACGCCTACTTCCGCAAAAACAACAAAGAAGAAGACGGTATGCAGGTGGATGAACTGAAACCGCTCGAGGCGCCGCTGGACAAGCTCAGTCGCAACGACCTGGGCCGGATGCTTAAGGACTACGGCCTGAGCACCAACCCTGCCGGCGAGGAGAACATCCGGCACCTGCTGCGCATCCTGGAAGCGCCGCCCGATGCCGGCGAGAAGTTGGTGAAAATACTTCAGGGCGGCATCAAGCACAACGTCCTCAACGCCAAGAAGCACGACGAGGAGTCGCTCATCATCGCCGGCGCCGGTGCGCTCGGCGCAGTGACCATCGCCACCAACATGGCGGGCCGCGGCGTGGACATCAAGCTCGGCGGCGAGTTGGCCGAGGAAGTGCTGACGGCCGTCAACCGCGTGCTGCGCAAGGCGGGGCACGACGACCCCTACGATTACTCCAATGAGCAGCGCCGTGACGCACTGCTACGCATCCCCGAAAGCGAGTGGGGCATCCACGAAGCCGAGTGCCGCCTCTTTTTGCAATTTATGGAGGACGCCCGGCGCGTGCGCGAGGTCGGCGGGCTGCACGTTATCGGCTCGGAACGGCACGAGGCGCGGCGCATTGACAACCAGCTGCGCGGGCGCGCCGCTCGCCAGGGCGACCCCGGTTCATCGCAATTCTTCCTCTCGCTCGAAGACGAGCTGATGCGCCGCTTCGGCGGGCAGGGCGTCAGCGACCTAATGCAGCGCCTGAAGATTGACGACAGCGTGCCCATCGCCGCCGGCATCGTCAACAAGACCATTGAGCAGGCGCAGACGCGCGTCGAGGGCGCCAACTTCGACATCCGCAAGCACCTCATCGAGTACGATGACGTGCTCAACTCCCAGCGCAACGCCATCTACACCCAGCGCGACCGCATCTTCACGAAGGATGACCTGACCGAAGACTTCGACGAGATGCTGGTGGCCGAGGTGCAGCGCCGCGTCGAGCTGAACGCCGCCGCCGCCGACCGCTGGAAGCTCTTCGCCTGGCTGGACGAAATCCAGCCGCCCATCGTCCTCGGCGAAGATGAGTTGCATCCCACCTACACTCAGGAGATTTTGCTGCGCGACCTGGAGGCCGAGGCCGACAAGCAGGCGGCGCTGCTAGAGCTGGCCCGCGACTCGCTCCGCGCCGAGCGCAAACATCTGCTGGAGGCCGTAGCGGCGCAGATTGACCGCGCCGAGGAACGGCTCGACGACCAGATCAAGGAAAAGCGCCGCCTGGCGGAAGAGATGCTCGAAGGCCTGGAGAACGAGGCCGAGGAGACCGGCCGCCCGGTGGACGCGCGCGCCGCCTACCGCGCCGTGGGCGAGGCGCTCGGCCTCAACCTCAACCCCTCGTCGCAGGAGCTGCGCGACTTCAACCTGGACGCTTTCAAGCGCCGCCTCCCTGACCTGGCCGAAGCTGTCGTCTCTGCCCGCACGCGCGCCGCGCTGGTGGCCGCCATCGAGCGCCGCCTCGGCGCCTCGCTTGGGCTGAGCCGTGAGAACAAGAGCAGCGCCGAAGCGCTCGATTACGGAGCCGTGCGTCGCCAGTTGACCGAGGCCGCCGAGAAAGCCTTCGACGCCAAATCGCAGCGCGTGCTGGCCGACATCGAGCGCGAGATCAAATCCTACTTCGGCGCGGCCCCCACCCGTGCGCAGCTGGCCCGTGCCCTCTGGCAGATGCAGTTCGGGCGCGCCGTCGCCTTCGACCCGAAGACTCACAAACGCACCGATGTCGTCTTCCAACGCCTGCATTACTCCTTCCTGGCCGCCGAGATGACGCAGGACTGGACGGTGAAGGAATTGCAGGAAGAGATTCTCGCTCACCTGCGGGCGGCGATGCAGGCCCTGCTGCGCCTCTTCGGCGAGGCTGAGCATCGCGCGCGCACGCCGGGCGACGTCGCCCCTGCCGAAACGCCGGAGGAGCTGGGCCGCCGCGCCCTCACCAACATCCTGCGCCAGCTCATGTTGCAAACCATCGGCAGCCTGTGGGTGGAATACCTGACCTCAGTCGAGGCGCTGCGCACCAGCATCGGCCTGGAGGCGTACGCCCAGCGCGACCCGCTGGTGGCGTACAAGTCCAGAGCAACGGAGATGTGGAACGAGCTGTTGGCCAACATCCGCGCCGGCGTGGTCTCTCGCGCGCTGTTGCTGCGCCCGCGCCCGGAGATCCTGCAGCCGCAGGCCGCGCCGGTCCGCGCCGCTCAGCCGCAGCCCGCGCCCGCAACCAACGGCGGCCCGGCGGTGGAAACCGCGCCGGTCGGCGCAACGGCGGGT
>JAVQXV010000244.1:0-4594 GCA_033577755.1 Anaerolineales bacterium | reverse complement strand
TAGAGATTGCAATCTCCAATCTCTAATCTCTAAGACGGTACCGGCATTGCACGCAACGCCTGCCACAGGGAACGGGCATTCACCACCACGATGCCGCCCACCACGAGCGCCGCGCCGACGAACAAACGCCAATCCGCCGTTTCACCCAGTAACAGGATGCCGAGCGCCAGGCCGATGACGGGAAAGACGTAGGTGATGAGCGAGGCCCGCGTCGCACCCCAGGCGTTGACGAGCGAGAAGAACAACAGATACGCCACGCACGAGCCGAGCAGCCCAAGCCACAGCACCGCAAACCAGGCCAGTGGCGAAGTCGGCCAGACGAGGGGGCCTTCGGCGAGGGGCGCGGCCATCCACATCATGGCGTCGGCGAAGAGCAGCACCATGAAGGACTGGGCGACCGGCGACTGGTTGCGCAGATAGCGGCGCGAGAAGTTCAGCGCCACGGCGTAGCAGACGGCGGCGGCGATGACGGCCAGTTCGCCCCAGAGGTCGCCGGCCAGCACGTTGGGCTGCACATCGCGCCCGACCAGGATGACGACGCCGGCGAAGCCCAGCAGCAATCCGCCCAACCGCCCGAACGTGATCTTTTCATCGGCCTGCCAGAAGTGCGCGATGACGATGGTAAACAGCGGCACCGTCCCGTTCAAGATGGAAGCCAGACCCGAATCAATCCGTCGCTGGCCCCAGGTGATGAGCACGAAGGGGATGGCCGTGTTGACTGCGCCCATGAACAAATAGGCCAGCAGCGTGCGCCGATCGCGCGGCAGGTGGGTGCGCTGCGCGGCGGCCACAACTGCAAGGCCGAGCAGGCCGAAGAGCAGGCGAACGGCGACCAGCAGGAACGGCCTGAAGGTCGTTGCACCGGCGGGGTGCGCCAGTCCCAGCGCCGGCAGGTCGCCGCCCTGCCCGACCTTGATCCACAAAAACGACGAACCCCACACCAGGCTTAGGAGCGCAAACATGCCCCAATTCTTGAGCTTCATGGATTGATACTTTCTTTCGACGGTCGAAACGCGATGCCGGCAACAGCATCACGCCGGCGCGCTCGCGGCGACTATCGGTTTCCTGTGCAGTCGGTGCGATAGCAGCTGCAAGAGGAGCTAAGCGCCGCCCTTGAGGTAAATACCCTGCGGATCGAGTTCGCGCAGCAGGCGAAGTTCCTCGGCAGTGACCGGCTCCGTGGTGCGAAGCGTGCCGGCAACTTTGAGCGGCCAGCCGGTGTTGGCGATGGCCTCTTCCACCGTGCGACCCGGATGCAAGGCGGCCAGCGTCAATTCGCCGGAGGCATCCGGCTCCAGCAAACCGATATCGGTGACGACGGCCGCCGGGCCGCCGCCGCGCAGGCCGCTGCCCGGCTGACGATACCCTGCGCCGGTCACGAAATCGCAACGCTCGGGGAAGCGGCGCTTCTGGTGCGGCGTGAGAAAGTAGGTTCGATTGGCCCATGCCGCGATCTCCGCGCTGCCGCCGGAGCCGGGCAGACGCACCTTGGGGCGAGCATAGTCGCCGATGACGGTGGCGTTGACGTTGCCGAAGCGGTCAATCTGCGCGCCGCCGAGGAAGCCCACATCAATCAGGCCGCGCTGAAGATAGAAGGCAAAAATCTCGTACATCGAGCAGATGGCCGTCGCGCCGCTCACCAGCGTCGGGTCGCCGATGGAGAGCGGCAGGCGGGCGGGCTGCGCGCCGATGACGCCGGCCTCGTAAATCATCACGAGGTTGGGGGCGTGCGTGCGGCGCGCCAGATTACAGGCCAGGTTAGGCAGGCCCACGCCCACAAAAACGACGTCGCCATCGCGCAGCAACCGCGCGGCGTTGATGGTCATGAGTTCGGCGGGAGTGAATTGCATACTGTTTAGATGGCATCATCAAGAAATGCTCTCATCACCTCGGCCACCTCAGCCGGCCTCTCCAGCGGTACGAGGTGCCCGGCGGCCTCGACTCGATGAAAGCGGGCGTGCGGGATCAAGCGCTGCATTTTGCGCCGGGCCGGGGCGCGGAAGGCGTCGGTGTCTGCGCCGTAGATGACCAGCAGCGGCAGCTTCAGTTGCGGCATCCGCGCCCACAGGTCGGGCGGGCCGTGGCGGTAGATGGCCACCTCCCACTCCGGCGGATAATTCAGCTCTACCTGCCCGTCGTCGCGTGCGCGGGCAAGCGCCTCCACGTAGGCGCGCAGGCCCCGGTCGTCCATCCGGCTGAAGACCGGCGCGCGGCGATAGCGCTCGAACATCTCATCCGCGCTGGCGAAGACGCGCCGCCGCCGCAACGCGCCGGGGATGAGCGGGTGCAGCCGGTCGCCGAGGCCGAGGGCCTTGATTGCCTTCCATAGCCAGAGAAGTCGCCGGCTGTGGATCACGGGGTCAATCAGCACCAGCGCGCGGAACAGCTCAGGCCGCTGCAGGGCCGCATCCAGCGTCGCCACGCCGCCCATCGAATGCCCCGCGCCGATGACTCCACGCGCCTGCCGCTCATCTAGGAAGCGGATCAGATCGGTGGTCAACGGTGACCAGTCGCGGAAGCCGTTCGGCTGCGACCCGGGCCAGAGTGGGCGAGCCAGCGCGGCAAACACATGGTAGTGCGGCGTCAGGTGTTCTACCAGCGGCAGATAGGCGCGCGGCGGGTAGCCGTTGGCGTGCGCCAGATGCAGCAGCGGGCCGGCGCCGCCAAAATCAAGGTAGGGGATAGGCATAGACTTCGGAGACGAAGCGGATAAGCGACGCGCGGTTCAACATCTCAATCTGCAATCCAAAATCGCCAATCCCCAATCAAAAATCCCCATAGTTCACCGGCTCGCTCAGACGTGGCTTGACCTTCAGCCGTGCGTGCGTCTCCTCGCCGAGCTTCGCCCAATACTCATTGCGGTCCTTTACGCCGTACACCCATTCGTCCAGCCACGCCTTCACGCCCTCGGATGTCGCAGAGAGCTTATCCCACTCCAGGTAGAAAGCGTTGTCGCGGTCGTAATAGCCCTGCGTGTAGGAAGGATGCGCGCAGAACGGCACATGGCAGACCGCCGTCACCACCAGGCCGGGGATCAGCGTGCGGTTCGGGTCGGAGCGGATGATGCTCTCTTCCACAATCTCCTCGGCGGTGAGGATGACGCGCCGGCTGGCGAAGGCCGCCTCCTTCTGCTCGCCGAGGATGCCCCAGATGTGCGCGTTGCCGTGAACGTCCGCACGTTGGACGTGGATGATGGCCACGTCGGGGTTGAGGGCGGGCACGGTGTTGAGTGCCTCGCCGGTGTACGGGCAGGTCACCTTGCGGTATTGCGGGTTGGCGCGCGCCAGGTCGTCCGTTCCAACTGACTTCATCGGCAGGAAGGGCAGGCCGGCTGCGCCTGCCGTCAGCCGCGTGATCATGGCGAAGTGGCTGTACTCCTCGTACTCCAGCCGCCCGGCCTCCATCTCTGCCCGCACAATGCGCAGCGAACCGACGCCGGGGTTGCCGGAGTAGGAGAAGATCAACTTGCGCGCACAGCCCGCCGCCACCAACTGCTCGTAGATGATGTCGGGCGTGGCGCGTGCCAGCGTCAGGTCGCGCTTGCCCTGACGGATGATCTCGTGCGCGGCGGCGAACGGGATGAGGTGCGTGAAGCCGGCGGCGTAAACCAAGTCGCCGTCGTGAACGTATTGGGCGATGGCGTCGGCGAGGGAGATGAGTTTGGTCATTCAGAGTCAAGCGAGGCCGGCAACTCGCCGGTCGTGGGCGTCAGCAGCTGCGGCTGACGCTCCACCGGGCGCCGCCGCCCGCCGACAAGCTGCACGTTGGCGGCCTGCAGCATGTTCTCGCGGTTCTCGGCGCGCACCAGGTCGAACTCGAAGATGAGGTTGCGGCTGGGCAGGTCGTTGATAGAGACTTCGGGCGGCCATTGCGAGTCGTGACAGAAGACGCTGGCGTAAGGCGAACCGGGCTGGCGCGTGTCGGTCTTCCATAGCTCCGGCCCGATGACGTTCAGGTAGCGCAGGAAGCCGTAGCCCTTGCCGGTGTGGGCGTAGCACACGCCGCGCACGCGCGACCCCGGCTCGCCCCAGGGCGCCAGGCTGCGGCTGCTCTGCACGGGCAGCAGGTTGGGGATGAGGTAGCCGGAAATCCACAGGTCGGCCTCGCGGCGCAGCTCGGCGGAGACGTTGTCGAAGGCAACGACCTCGACGCGGCAGCCTTTGTTCTGGAGCGCGCGCACCACCTGCACGAAGTCGCCGTCACCGGTGCCCAGCAGCACGCGGTCGAGGCTGTCGGATTGCAGCAGCGCATCCACCGCCAGGTCGAGGTCGGCGTTGGCCTTGCCGAAGCGATTGCCGTTTTCGTCGGTGTACCACCGCACGTTTTTCTGAATGACCTTGTAGCCCAGGTCGCGCAGTGTGGAATAGAAACGATACTGACCGTCGCGATAGAGATAATCCATCTCGGCGCGCTCGGCATCGTAGCTGACGTAGGCGTTGAGGCGCACCGGCTCGGCGTCGCCACGACAGGCGAACTCGCGTAGCACGTCGTAGCGCATCCCGTAACCCCCGTTGCGCGCCAGATTGGTAACATCCACGAACACCCCCACCGATAAACGACCTCGTCGTCCGGACATGCTTGCTTTGATTCCTTA
>JAVQXV010000243.1:0-4601 GCA_033577755.1 Anaerolineales bacterium | reverse complement strand
CGCTCAGGGGAGCGGCGGGCGTCCTTCGACTGCCGCTTCGGCTTCGCTCAGCGTCCGCTCAGGATGCCCGCCGCGCAGGGCATCCTGAGCGTGGCTTCGCTTAGCGAAGCCCGCCGAAGGACGAAGGGGCGGCATGTTCCCTGACAACCTTTGCGTGCACACCGCGTCGCATAGCCGGAGCGGCGTGGCTCGGCACGGAGTAGATATAGGCCTTGACCACGTTGCCGATGGAGATTAGGCCAAGCAGGGGGCCGGGTGTTAGGAAAAGCTATTGCCGGCGACGAAATCCGACACTTTCTCAGAGCGCGAGGTTATAGGTCTTTCCGGTCAGCCTCATCAATAGTTGCCTTAACGTCAATCCGGGATAATTCCCGCCGCTTTGATTTACTACAGAGAACGCAGAGCGCGCAGAGATGCCTTGTCTTGGCTCTGCCGGGTTTGGCGGGAAAGGCGCGCGCCGATGGGACGAACAGACACGGACTCTCGCAGGAAGGGTCTGCGCCATCCGTGTACCCCCCTACCTATGGCCAGGAGAGCCTTTCTCTATTTTCTCTGTGTTCTCGGCGCGCTCCGCGGTCGAAAGCGTTATCCTGAACTCAAGTTGCTTGAGGATGTATAGGACTACCATATCTCGCCGGCCCCCGGGAACGCAGAGGCCTCCGAAAACTCGGAGGCCTCTGGAGTTTGAAGCCGAGCTTCTATCCTTTCGCCCGCTCTGCCGCCATCGTCAGGGCACGCTTGGCCATCACTTGTGCGAGGTGCACGCGATATTCAGCGGAAGCATAGGTGTCGTGCATCGTCGCCTTGATCTCGCCCACCTTCTCGGCGGCGGCGGCGATGTTGTCGGCGCTCGGCTCTTTACCCTTAAGCGCCTCTTCTGCCGCCGCGGCGTGCACCGGGTTTGCGGTCGTGCCGCCGATGACAAGGCTAACGTGGCTTACCTTCCCATCTTCCAGCCCCACGATTGCGGCCACACCCACCACCGCGTAACTTGAGGCCGGATGACGATGCTTGAGATAGCACCCGCCCATGCCGGGAGAGTTGCCATAGGCCGGAACCCTGATGGAGGTCAGGATTTCACCCGGCTTGAGCGTGGTGGTGAACAGGTCTTGGAAGAACTTGTCGGCCTCGATCTCGCGGTCGCCTTCAGGGCCGGTAGCGGTGAGCGTGCCGCCCAGCGCGACGACGACCGTCGGGAAGTCGGCGGCGGGATCGGCATGGCAGAGCGAGCCGCCGATGGTGCCCCGGTTGCGCACCTGCACGTCGCCGATGAGCGCGGCGGCCTCGGCCAGAACCGGGCACGCTTTCTTCAGTGTGTCAGACCCGGCGATCATCGCGTGCGTGGTCAGCGCGCCGATGGTTACTTTCTTATCGTCAACCTTGATGTCTGCGAGACCCTTGATGCGGCCGATGTCCACGAGCACGGGCGGCGTGGAGACGCGTAGTTTCATCTGCGGGAGCAGGCTATGTCCGCCCGCGAGCACCTTTGCGTCCTTGTTCTTGTGCAGTAACTCTACCGCCTCGGCAACGGTTTCGGGGCGGTAATAGTCGAAGTTTGCAGGGTACATCGTTCGTCTCCTTAGTAGAGCATGGAGTAGGAGTTAGAGCTGGAGTTAGAGTGCGATACTCTAACTCCTCACTCTAACTCTAACTTTTCTGCATAGCCCGCCAGATTTTCTCCGGAGTAAGCGGCAGGTCAATGTGCCGCACCCCAAGCGGGGCAAGTGCGTCCATGACCGCGTTGGCGACGGCGACGGTCGAGGTGATTGTGCCCATCTCGCCTGCGCCCTTCACGCCGAGCGGGTTGTGCGGCGAGGGCGTCTCAACGCGCGCAGTTTCTATCATGGGGAACTGGTGCGCATGCGGCACGGCGTATTCCATCAACGTGGCCGAGATCAGTTGGCCGTTCTCATCATACAGGCCGTGCTCCCAGAGCGCCTGCCCCACGCCCTGCACGATGCCACCGACAACCTGGCCATCCACAATCAGTGGGTTGACGACCTTGCCCACGTCGTCCACTGCCACGTAACGCTGGATCGCCACCTCGCCGGTCTCGCGGTCCACCTCGACCTGCACGATGTGGCAGCTGCAGGGGAAGGTGAAGTTGGACGGATCATAAAATGCAGACTCTTCGAGGCCCGGCTCCATGCCTTCCGGCAGATTGTGAGCAGTGTAGGCCGCCAAAGCCAGCTCACCAAACGCCTTGGACTTGTGTGGCGCGCCCTTGACGTAGACCTTGCCGTTTTCTTGATCGTAAACCAAGTCCTCCTCGGCGGCCTCGAGTTGATGCGCCGCAATCTTGAGGACCTTCTGGCGGATTTTCTTCGCGCTGTTGACGATGGCCGTGCCGCCGACGGCGGTGCTGCGGCTCCCGTACGTGCCCATGCCGAACGGCACACGTCCGGTATCGCCGTGCACTACCTCGACATCTTCTATGCCTACACCTAACTCGTCGGCCACGATCTGAGCAAAGGTGGTCTCATGCCCCTGGCCGTGTGTGTGCGAGCCGGTGAGGAGGCTGATCTTGCCCGAGGGATGTACGCGAATCACGGCGCTTTCCCAGAAGCCGACCGCCGAGCCGAGCGAGCCGGCGACCTTCGACGGGGCCGGGCCGCTCGCTTCGATGCAGCCGACCACGCCGATGCCGACCAGTCGCCCCTGCTGGCGCGCCTCCGCCTGCGCCTTGCGCATGGCCTTGTAATCGGCTATCTCGATGGCTTTGTCGAAGAGCGCATGGTAATCGCCGCTGTCGTACATGAATGCGACAGGCGTTTGATAGGGGAACTCTTCTTTGGGAATGAAGTTCTTGCGGCGGATGTCCACCGGGTCCATGCCCAAATCGCGGGCAGCGAGGTCTACCAGCCGTTCGAGTAAGTATGCGGCTTCCGGCCGCCCCGCACCCCGGTAGGCGTCCACCGGGACGGTGTTGGTGAGCGTGCCCCACATCTCGCCCCAGATGCCCTTGACTTTGTACAGGCCGGAGAGCAGGGTGAGGTAGAGCGCCGTCGGAATCAAGGGAGCGAAGGTCGAGAGATAGGCGCCCTGATTCGACCAGGTCTGGACGTGGATGCCGGTAATGGTGCCGTCCTTCTTCAGGGCCATCCTGCACTTGGTGATGTGATCACGGCCCTGCGAGTCCGTCATCGAGGCCTCGGTGCGGGTGGCAACCCACTTCGCCGGCCGGTTGATCTTGCGCGCCACCCACGGGACGATGATCTCTTCCGGATAATGGAAAATTTTGCTCCCAAAGCCACCGCCCACGTCCGGGGAGATCACGCGCAGTTTGTTCTCCGGGATGCCGAGGGTGAAGGCGCTCAGGAGCAGACGGATGGGTTGCGGGTTCTGGCTCGTCGTCCACACCGTCATTTCCTCGGAGGCCGCGTTCCACTGCGCAGCCACCGCGCGCGGCTCCATGGCGGTGGGAATCAGCCGCTGATTGATCAGTTCCAATTCAACGACGTGCTCGGCCTCCGCAAAGGCTTTGTCGCACGCCTCTTTGTCGCCGATGGCCCACGTGTAACTGAGGTTGTTCGGGATATCGTCGTGGACGAGAGGCGCCCCCGGCTCGGCGGCTTTGCGTGCGTCCACCACTGCCGGCAGAGGCTCGTAATCCACCTCGATCAGGTCGAGCGCGTCGGCGGCAATAGCAGGGGACTCGGCGACCACGCAGGCCACGCCGTCGCCTACATGGCGAACCTTGTCCACGGTGAGCGGCCAACGGGTGGGTACTTTGATATTGGGGACGTTCCAGCCACAGGGCATCTTGCCCACGCCACCGTCAATTAAGTCTTGCCCGGTGAATACGGCGATGACGCCCGGCAATTTGGCCGCCTTCTGAGTGTTGATGCCTTTGATGCGTGCGTGGCCGTAAGGGCTGCGTTTGATAGCCACATAGGCCATATTGGGCAACTTCAAGTTGGCAACGTAATTGCCCTTGCCCTGAATGAAGCGGGGGTCTTCGCGCCGTTTAATGGAGGCGCCGACATATTTAGCCATAGTATCCTCCGGTGTGCCAAGTATTGAGTAACAGGCTCACACGTCACGCGTTACGCTTTCATCTGCTCTGCGGCGTATTGAATCGCCTTGACGATGTTCTGGTAGCCGGTGCAACGGCAAATGTTGCCTTCCAACCCGTGGCGAATGTCGGCTTCGGTGGGGTTGGGGTTCTGCTGCAACAGATATACCGCCGTCATGATCATCCCCGGCGTGCAGAACCCGCACTGCAGGCCGTGCTTTTCCCAAAAGCCCTGCTGGACGGGATGCAGTTTCCCGTTTTGGGCCAGACCTTCGATGGTGGTGACTTTACTCCCATCGGCCTGCGCGGCCAGCACGGTGCATGACTTGACCGCCATGCCGTCCATCAGCACGGTGCACGCGCCGCACTGGCTGGTGTCACACCCTACATTCGTGCCGGTTAAGCCCAGCACGTCGCGCAGGTAGTGCACGAGCAGGGTCCGGGGTTCCACCTCGTCGGTGTGTGCGACCCCGTTGACAGTGATGGTGACTTTCATAGATTGCCTCCTTCTATATAGGGTTGATTGCCGGGCGAATGCCCGGAATGCGAAAGAACGCAAAAAAACAAAACTCCTGCCGGCCGCCCC